>JANMXI010000113.1:0-58120 GCA_031394735.1 Pseudomonadota bacterium
CCTCGACACGACCCATGCCGATGGTGCCGAGGTACATGGCATCGCCGCTCAGAATATCCAGACACTCGGCCAGCAAATACGCGCAGGTGGTCTTGCCGTTGGTGCCGGTGATGCCGGCGATGCGCAGTTGCGCAGACGGCCAATCGAAAAAGCGATCTGCGATCCGGCCGACCAGCTCCGACAAGCGCGGAATCTGCGCCACATACAACGAGTCGCTGGACGGCGGTGCAACGCACCCTTCCGCCGGCTCCCACAGAATCGCGCGAGCGCCCTGCAGGACCGCATCGGCGGCAAATTCCAATCCGTGACTGCGTGTGCCGTGCAGTGCGAAGAACAAGGCGCCGGGCTGCACTACATGCGAATCCATCGCAAGGTCGCTGATCTGTACATCGCCCGCGGCACAGTCCGCGATGCCTTCCAGAAGCCAACCAAGACTGACGGCGGGTCGCGGGGTCATCATGGCGCGTCGTTCGCCTGCACCAGCGTGGTCGCCGGCACGTTGCGAAGGTCATCGGGCGGAACGTCCATGAGGCGCAACGCACCTGTCATCACATTGGAGAACACCGGCGCGGCCACATGGCCGCCTTGGTGAAGCTCCCCGCTGGGTTCGTCGATAACCACAACCGTGGCTAGCTTTGGGTGAGTGGCCGGGACCAGACCGCCGAACACGGCCATGTATTTGTCGGTCGAATATCCGCCAGCGCTGGACTTCCAAGCCGTCCCGGTTTTTCCGGCAACTCGGTAGCCGACTACGGCCGCGCGCTTGCCGGTGGCGCCTTCGGCCGTCACCACCGATTCCATCAGCTGTACGAGCGAGTTGGCGACGCTGCGCGGGATGACTTGCTGTCCGGCAACGGGCGCGGTGATGCGCTCGAAGGAAACTGGCCGCGCAACGCCACCGGCGCCGATGGTGGCGTAGGCATGCGCGAGCTGCAGCGGCGTTACCGACAGGCCATAGCCATGCGACAGCGTGGCGATCCCGATTGGCCGCCAGTGGGAATAGTGGCTGAGCATGCCGGCCGATTCGCCCGGATAGCCGCTGCCGGTGACCTGCCCAAACCCCAGCGCGGTGAGGGTGTGCCAGATTTGTTCAGGCTTGAGCGACAGTGCGATCTTGAGCATGCCGACATTACTGGACTTCGCCAGGATGGTGGCGATGTCGATGTTGCCCAGCGGATGCTCGTCCTCGAACACCTTGTTGCCCACTTTCAAGAAGCCCGGCGAGGTGTCGATCACACTGTCGCTGTGAAATTGGCCCGACTCCAACGCCGCCGCAATCACGAAGGGCTTCATGCTCGAGCCGGGTTCGAGAATGTCGGTGGCAGCACGATTGCGATACAAGCCGGCCTTGAGCTGATCACGGTCATTCGGGTTGTACGAAGGCTGATTCACCATCGCCAGCACTTCGCCGGTGTCCACGTCGATGACGACCACCGAGCCGGCGCTGGCGCGGTACTCGCGCATCGCGGCCTTCAGTTCGCGATACGCCAGGTACTGGATGCGCAGATCGATGCTGGTGGTCAGATCGCGACCCGGGCGCGGTGCGCGGATGCTCTCCACGTTCTGCACCGAGCGGCCATACAAATCCTGGATCACGCGCTTGGCGCCATTCTCGCCATCCAGCAATTGGTCGAAGCCCAGCTCCAGACCTTCCTGGCCCTGATCATCCACCGTGGTGAATCCGACGATGTGGCCGGATACTTCGCCGGCCGGATAGTAACGGCGGTACTCGCGCAGCAGATATACGCCGGGTATGCCGAGCGCCTTGACGCGGGCGGCCTGTTCAGGCGGCATGTGCCGGGCGAGATACAGAAATTCACGGTCCAGATTGCTCGTGACCCGCCGCATCAACGATTGCGGCTCCTGCTTGAGCGCGCGGGCGAGTCGCGGCACGTCGTCGATGCTTTCGTCGAGTTCCTGCGGATTGACCCATACCGTATCCACCGGCGTGCTCAGCGCCAGCGGTTCGCCATTGCGGTCGGTGATGGCGCCGCGATGCGCCACGATCTTGGCGACGCGCATCGTACGATCATCCCCCTGCTTGGAAAGGAAGCTGTGATCCAGCCATTGCAGCTCGAGCGCACGCACGCTCAAACCCGCGGCGCAGGTCAACACCAGCGTCAGCACGAGCGCAGATCGCCAGCGAAAGCTGCGCGCTGCTGCCGTGTCGGCTTCCGCCGGGCGCCGTTTCATTGACGCACGATCCGCACGTCCGCAAGTGTAGGTAAACCCATTTTCAATTTTGCATTGGCGACGCGTTCGACGAAGGCGTGCGAGGACCAGGCGCTCTGTTCCAGCTGCAGACGGCCCCATTCCATTTCCAGCGCGTCGCGATCCGCGTTAAGTCGCTCCAGCCGCACGAACAGATCTCGCGCCTGATGGCGCGCGTAGATCACGAACGTGGCGGAGGTCAGCACCGCAACCCACAGCACCGGCAGGACAACGTACAAAATGTGTCTGGATTTCATGCGGCAAGTTCCTGGGGTAATCGTTGGGCTACACGCAATCGCGCGCTGCGCGCACGCGGGTTGCGGTCGATTTCAATCTGCTCGGGTTCGATCGACCGGCCCACCAACCGCAAGCTCGGTCGCACGTGCGCGGGGATGTCCGGCAATCCGGCATACATGGGATCGACGCTCGACTGCTCACGCAGGAAGTGTTTGACGATGCGGTCTTCGAGCGAATGAAAGCTGATCACCGCCAATCGCCCGCCGACGTTCAGCCGGCTCACCGCCGCACGCAATCCGAGCTGCAGTTCTTCGAGTTCGCGATTCACGTGAATCCGCAGCGCCTGGAAAACGCGCGTGGCCGGGTGTTTATGGAGCTCGCGGGTGGGCGCGACGCGGGCGATCATCTGCGCCAGTTGCAAGGTGGTGCGGAATGGCTGGGCGCCGCGATCGGCGACGATGGCACGCGCGATGCGCTTGGCGAATTTCTCTTCGCCCAATTGAATGAAGATCCGCGCCAGTTCGCCTTCAGAGGCCGTGTTGACCACGTCGGCGGCGCTGGCTCCCCGGCCGGCGTTCATGCGCATGTCGAGCGGTCCGTCCTGCATGAAACTGAAACCCCGTTGTGCGTCGTCCAACTGCGGCGACGACACGCCCAAATCAAACAAAATTCCGTCACAACGAAGACCCGGTCGACCTTGATCGACACAGGCGGCAAGTTCAGAAAACTCGGCGTGGAAGACGCTGACCCGCGGATCGGGGGCAAACTTTGCAGCTGCGCTCTCGATGGCCGCAGGATCGCGGTCAAGGCATAACAAACGACCATCGGCACTCAACTTGCTCAATATCGCCCCTGCATGTCCCCCGCGACCAAAAGTGGCGTCCAGATACACGCCGCCCGGTTGCACATCCAACGCACTCAGCACCTGCGCCAGCAGCACCGGCGTATGACTGATTACTTCCTCATCCCGCGCCATCGGTACGACGACGATGCCGGCGAGCGCCGGCTACAACGACAACGATTCGAGATCGGCCGGCAGATCGGTTGCCGAGTCGTCGCTCGCCAACCACTCGTCGCGCCGTTCGTTCCAACGCGCCTCGTCCCACAATTCAAACCGCAGGCCCTGCCCGATCAGCATGGCGTCGCGGGTCAGCGCACCAAATTCGCGCAAGTTGGGGGGCAGCAGCAGACGTCCGTGGCCATCCAACTCAAGGTCGGTGGCATGACCGACCATCAGACGCTGCAGGCGACGGGCCTGGGGGTTCAGGGTGGGAAGCGCCATGAGCTTTCGCTCGATCTCTTCCCAATCAGGCATGGGGTAGATCAACAGGCACTGGTCCTTGTCGACCGTCACCACCAATTTGCCTCCGCAACGCTCGTTCAGCCGCTCCCGATAGCGGGTGGGCATGACCATCCGGCCTTTGACGTCGAGAGTTAGCTTATTGGCACCGCGAAACATGACTTAGATGGGTCTGGCAACCCATTCTCTCCCACTTTTTCCCACCGGCCGCCACTATAGGGATCGCCGGCTTGGACTGTCAACGGGTTAAGTTAAGAAAACCCCCGTCCCGACAGTGACTTAGGTCACAGTTTGAGGATCGCTGCTGCAAAGCGGATTCAGTCTGTTTTGAATCAATCTGTTAGGGGAATGTCCTAAAGTCGGTGCAAAGTTGTAAATGCACCAATTTCGGTGAACGTGCGCCGAACAAGCTGCGATTGGATAAGTTGGAGTCGGCCGTTAAGCCGGGTTCTGTCTTGGGCAACCATTCCTCTGGGATGCGCGTCGCCGCGCACCTCAAGCGACCTACCCGGAAGTCCCTGTGGGCACAGGTGATGCCCTTGCGGACATCATGCTTCCCTATTTGGTCTTGCTCCCGGTGGGGTTTGCCGTGCCGCGAAGTGTTGCCACCCGCGCGGTGCGCTCTTACCGCACCATTTCACCCTTACCGTCGCAGCTTGCGCTGCGCTTAGGCGGTATCTTTCTGTTGCACTTTCCGTGGGCTCACGCCCCCCAGGTGTTACCTGGCACCGCGCCCGATGGAGCCCGGACTTTCCTCCCTGCACTTGCGTGCACAGCGGTTGCCTGGCCGACTCCGGGGCCGGACGATACGCACTTGGGCTGCGTTAATCCATGGCCAAGACGCGAATAGCCTCAGTCCTTCTTCAGGTGCAACGCACGTTTGTAGGCTTCGTTGTCGCGGCAGCCGGTCATCCGGGCTGCGAGCCGCGCCGCCTGTTTGAGCGGCATTTCCGGCAGCAGGATGGTCAACGCGCGATCCAACGCCTCGTTGCCCTCCTCTCCCGGCTGGACGTCCGGCGCGCCGGCGACGATCAGAACGATTTCCCCACGCTCCACATCCCGGTCCTGCGCCGCCCGCTCGCGCAATTCATCGAGCGTGCCGCGGTAGATCGTCTCGAAATGCTTGGTGATTTCGCGCGCCAGAACCGCTGCGCGGGCGCCGCCGAAGCTTTGCGTGCACGCGTCCAGTGCATCGCGGATGCGATGCGGCGCTTCGTAAAAGATCAGCGTGCGCGATTCCTGAGCCAGTGACTCGAGACGTGCTCGGCGCGCAGCCTTTTGCTGCGGCAGAAACCCTTCGAAGCAAAAGCGGTCGGTGGGCAACCCCGCCACCGACAATGCCGCGATCGCCGCGCAGGCGCCCGGCACGGCCGTCACGTCGATGCCCGCCTGCACGGAGGCACGCACCAGCCAATAGCCCGGATCGCTGATTGCAGGCGTTCCCGCGTCGCTGACCAGCGCCACATGCACACCCGCCAACATGCGTTGCACCAATTCGCCGGCGCGATCGCGTTCATTGTGATCGTGCAAGGAGACCATCGGCTTGTCGATGCCGCAATGCTGCAGCAAGGTGCGCGAATGGCGGGTGTCCTCGGCTGCGACGAGATCGCATGCCGCCAGCACCTCACGCGCTCGGGTGCTCAGATCGCCTAAATTACCGATCGGCGTGGCCACCACGCTCAGGCGTCCGCGTGTGCCGGCAGATTCGGCCTGCATGTCCAACTTTGCCACTATAATCGCCGTCGCTATTGAATGATCTGGAGACTGCAGAGCCTATGGCAGCGATTGCCCACCGTCTACGTCGAACCGCACAGGTCGTGTGCGCTGTGTCGCTGCTGCTGACCGGCTGCAGTCTCATCCAACCGGAAGCCACCGAAGGCGACAAGTCCTCGCGGGCGGATCGCCTGGCACGCGACTCCAAGCACGCCGCTGCGGCCGCCGCGTACGCAGCGCTGGCGCAGAACGAGACGCCACAGCGCGACTACTATCATCTGCGCGCGGCGCAGGAATGGGCAGCTGCCGGCAATACCGCCGCTGCGCGCCAGGAATTGGCTGCGGCCTCGCCCGACGTGCGGGCGCGATTGCCCACCCTGCGCGCCTTCGTCGGCGCGCAAATTGCCATCGCGCAGAATGACGGCGCAGGCGCGGTCCGCGAGTTGGATCAAATCCAGGTGCCTGCGCAGCCCGCCGAAGCGCAGCAGTACTGGCTGCTGCGGGGGCGCGGCGCTTTTCTCGCCGCCCGTCCGGCAGAAGGAACGCGGTCCTTCGTCGAGCGCGAGCGCTGGCTGCAGGGCGCGCCTACTCTGCTTGCGAGCCGCGAAGAGTTGTATGCGAATCTGCGCAAGGCCGCGGAGAAAGGAAATTCCCTCAAAGTTCCGGCGAAGACCGATGGCATCGTCGCCGGCTGGTTGGATCTGGCGCCGGTTGCGCTGGAGTTGGCGCGCAACCCGATGGGCGCGGCGGCGTCGCTCGCCAATTGGCGCAAGCGCTATCCCATGCACCCGGCCAACGACAGCGTGTTGCCGGCGGCACAGTCGCAACTCGCACAGGCAACCGAATTTCCGGATCAGATCGCCTTGCTGCTGCCGTTGTCGGGTCGTTCCGAGGCTGTCGGTGTGGCCGTGCGCGACGGCTTCATTGCCGCTTTCCTCGAGCAGTCCACTGCTGCGCACCCGCGCTTACGCGTCTACGATGTGGCCGCCGAGCCGGTCACCGCCGCTTACGAAAAAGCCATCGCAGAAGGCGCAACTTTTGTCGTGGGGCCCCTCACCAAGGAAGATGTTGCAGCGATCGCGCCGCTGGCGGCAGGGCGTGCCACGGTGCTTGCCTTGAATTTTCTGAATGACGGCGCAGCCGCGTCGTCCAATCTATATCAATTCGCATTGCTGCCCGAGGATGAGGCGCGAGCCGCAGCACGGCGTGTCGTGGCCGACGGCAAACTCACCGGTGTGGCGCTGACTCCGATGAATGAACTGGGCTCGCGCGTCCTCGCCGCATTCAAAGACGAGTTGACGCGCCTCGGCGGGACGCTGCTCGACGTCGGCCGTTACGATGCCGCGCAGGCGGACTTCTCGGATGTGATTCATCAAGTCCTACAGATCAAGGACGTCAAAGGCGAGCCCTCCACGCATCGTCCCGATGCCAGCTTCATCTTCGTTTCCGCCTCGCCGGTGGCCGCGAGACAGATTCGTCCGCAATTGAAATTCCACTATGCGGGCGATGTGCCGATGTATTGCACCTCGGACAGCTTTGATCCGGATCCGAATGCGAATGCGGATCTGGATGGCGTGATATTCGCCGATATGCCGTGGATGATTTCCTCGGACCCGGTCACGAGTCAGATACGCAATGTCGTTCGCGCAGCGTGGCCGGCGCGCGCTACCCGCCGTGGACGCTTATATGCGTTTGGATTCGACGCGTACCGGCTCATTCCGGCGCTGCGTTCCAAATCCATCGACAACGTCAACGGCATTTCGGGAATGACCGGTCGTCTGCGGCTTGATGAAAAAAATCGCATTCGGCGTGAATTGGATTGGGCTGAGATCAAGGGCGGAGTACCGAAAGCTTTGTAGAGAATTTGGGTTTACACGCGGATTGAGCCTCCGCCCTTTGCCGAACTCCTGGGAAGGACAGCCGACGTTTCAGCGGAAACGTTTTTTGTCCGACGCGTGAACGCCGCATCTCCAGGCGACGCCATCGTCCATTGTCGACAACGCAAATTCACGCGAACCCACGAAATTCGCGAAGTGCGGTCCTACCCAAACCCATTCATCATGATCTCCATGGCAAAGGATCTGCCTCGAAAGTCATGGCACTTGCTGCATGGACAGGATGCCGAACATCTGGCCGCCCGCTATCTGGAGTCGCGCGGGCTGGTCATCATCGCGCGCAACCTGCGCTTCAAGGTCGGCGAGCTGGATCTAGTCTGCCTGGACGACTTGGTGCTGGTGATCGTCGAAGTGCGTCAGCGCCGCAACGACGACTTCGGCGGCGCACTCGCCTCCATCACGCATTGGAAGCAACGCAAACTAATCCGCGCAGCACAGTGTTTCTTACAACGCGCGAAGGAATGGAGTCACTTACCGATGCGCTTCGACGTAGTAGCCATCACCGGCCTCCCCCACCAAGACCCCGAAATAGAATGGGTAAAACAAGCCTTCACGCTTTAAAGAACGTCAACACAACGCGTTGCCTGCCCTCGCGCGCCTGCCTGGTTTGGGTTTGCCTGCGATGAGCGAGCTTAAGACCGGGCGAACTTGGTGCGGTGGAGCGTTACACCTGAGTTACGTGCTGAGAGCCGTGGGGCCCTAGCACCCGCCCAGTCTCGGGTCACCACGGCCCGCAGCAGTTCTCCGCATACCAAACCAATTCCAGGGCCGTGGCGAGCGCCTCGCAGCCAAACCCAAACCAGGCAGGCGCGCGAGGGCAAACGAAGCGTTCTTATTTAACGACTTTAAACCGTGCCCGCTTTTCCTCAGCCGCGGTATTGCGAGTAGAAGTGGGAGAAGAAGGCGGAGAAGGAGACTTGTCATCCGGATCCGGATCCGCATCCCCTTCCGGAAAGATCATGCCCTGCCCCGTTTCCCGAGCGTAAATGCCCAGAACGGATTTGATCGGAACATTCACGCCGAAGCTGGCGCCACCGAATCGCGCCTCGAAGGTCACGAAATCATTGCCGAGTTTCAGGAACTGCGTGGCCGAGAAGCTAACGTTCAGCACGATCTTGCCGTCCTTCACGTACTGGCGCGGGACGCACACGGCTTCATCACTGACGTCGACGACGATGTGCGGAGTGTCGCCACTGTCGGTAATCCATTCGTGCAGCGCACGCAATAGATACGGTCGACGCGGCTTCACCGTCGCAGTTCTCGCTCCGCTTGCGTGAGGCTGGCACCAAAGGCCGGCCGCGTGAAAATGCTGTTCGCATATTTCACGATGGGCTGCGCCTGCGGAGGCAGCTCGATGCCATAGGAGGGCAGACGCCACAGAATCGGCGCGATGCTGGCATCGACCAGCGAAAATTCGTCGCTGAGGAAAAAGGGTTTGGCCTTGAACACATCGGCGCTGGCGGTGATGGCTTCGCCCAGCACCTTGCGGCTTTGAGCGCCGGTCTTGCCATCGGGATCCTGCTCGATTTCCTTGGCAAGCCCGTACCAGTCGCGCTCGACCCGGTACAGGGCGACGCGGAACTGCGCGCGCGTGGTCGGATCGATGGGCATCAACGGCGGATGCGGGAATCGTTCATCCAGGTACTCGATGATGACGCGCGAATCGTACAGAACCAACTCGCGATCGACGAGCGTCGGCACGCTGTGATACGGGTTCAGGTCGAGCAGATCCTCGGGCAGATTGCCCGGATCGGTATTGATGACATCGATGAAAATGCCTTTTTCCGCGAGCACCAGGCGCGTGCGGTGACTCCACGGGTCGGTGGGCGCGGAAAACAGCGTCATGACAGCACGGCGTGCCATTTAACGGGTGCTCCCGACAGCGATCGTCAATGGATGTCTTTCCAATATTCCTTCTTGAGCAGATACGCAAACGCGAAGAACACCAGCAGGAACAGCGTGACCCACAAACCCAGCGCCTGACGCGTCGCCTTGACAGGCTCGCCGGCGTAGTCGAGGAAGTTCACGAGATCGCGCACGAACGCGTCGTATTCTTCAGGCTTCAGCGCACCCGGCGCCATCACCTCGACACCGGTCATCACCATCTTGGCGCCACCCTTCTTGTCGGGCTCGCTCTTGAAAACCGGCTTCTGCAGTCCCTGCAGCTCCTGCAACACGTGCGGCATCGCGATTGCCGGCAGGTACAGATTGTTCACGCCCCACGGCCGGGTCTTATCCGCGTAGAAGCCATGCAGGAGCGAATACAAATAGTCCGTGCCACGAGCGCGCGCGATCAGTGACAGATCCGGCGGCTGCTTGCCGAACCACACTTCGGATTCCGGCGGCATCGCCACGTTGATCGTGTCGAACGCCTTGTCCGTGGTGAACATGAGGTTGGCCGTCAGCTCGGATTCCGGAATCTTCAGGTCCTCAGCCATGCGGTTGTAGCGCAGGTACTTCAAGGAATGACAGCCGGAGCAGTAATTCATGAAATTACGCGCGCCACGTTGCAAGGACTGCGTGTTGTTGATATCGGTGCCGGCGCGCAGGAGCGCAAAGCCGCCCTCCTCCGCCAAGGCCGCCACCGGAAGCCCCACGTAAGCGCACGTTGCAGCCAGCAGTACCCAGCGCTTAACCATGTCCTGTCACTCTCTCCGGTACTGGTTTGACGCTATCGATGCGCGTGTACCAGGGCATCAACAAAAAGAACGCGAAGTAAAGGATGGTCGCCACCTTCGACAGCTGCGGATAAATACCCGACGGCGGTTTCATGCCGCAAACGCCCAACGCGACGAAGGACAGCACGAATACCGCCAGCGCGACTTTGTAGATCGGCCCGCGGTAGCGGATGGATTTGACCGGCGATCGATCCAGCCATGGCACGAAGAACAGGATCACGATCGCTGCGCCCATCACCAACACGCCCCAGACCTGCGTGCCCATGAAAGAAGGCACCGCACGCAACATGGCGTAGAAGGGCGTAAAGTACCAAACTGGTGCGATGTGCGGCGGGGTCTGCAGGGCATTGGCCGGCTCGAAATTCGGCTCTTCGAGGAACAACCCGCCGAAGGTGGGCGCGAAGAAGATGATGCCGCAAAAAATCAACAGGAAACCAGCAGTGCCCACCAGGTCTTTCACCGTGTAGTACGGGTGAAAAGGAATACCGTCGAGTGGAATACCCTTGGCGTCTTTTTTCTTCTTGATTTCGATGCCATCGGGATTGTTGGAGCCCACCTCGTGCAGCGCAGCCAAGTGGATGACCACCAGGAACACCAGGGCCAGCGGCAGGGCCACCACATGCAGTGCAAAGAACCGGTTCAAGGTCGAATCGGCGATGTAATAGTCACCGCGGATCCATTCCGCCAGCGACGATCCGATGTACGGCACACTGCTGAACAGCGACACGATGACCTGCGCGCCCCAATAGCTCATGTTGCCCCACGGCAGCACGTAGCCCATGAAGGCTTCGGCCATGAGCAACAGGAAAATGAGACAGCCGAAAATCCAGATCAGCTCGCGCGGCTTGCGGTGCGAACCGTACAGCAGGGCACGGAACATGTGCAGGTAAATGACGATGAAAAAAGCCGAGGCGCCGGTCGAATGCATGTAGCGGATCAGCCAGCCCCAGCTGACATCGCGCATGATGTACTCGACGGATGCGAACGCTTCAGCCGCCGAGGGCTTGTAGCTCATGGTCAGGAAAATACCGGTGATGAGCTGATTGACCAGGATCAGCAGGGCCAATGAGCCAAAAAAGTACCAGAAGTTGAAGTTTTTGGGCGCGTAGTACTCCGACACATGCCGTTTCCAAAAGGCCGCCACGGGCAATCGCTCGTTGATCCACTGCGAGAAGCCACCAGTCTCACCGTTGCCGGGGATTTCCGGAAATGAAGCCATCGATCAACCTCTCTTGCAGTTTTATGCTTTCTTCGGCGCGCTGTCGACGCCGATCAGAACCCGGCTGTCGCCGGCGAATGAATACGGTGGAACGGTCAGATTTGTCGGCGCGGGAACGCCTTTAAACACCCGGCCCGACAAATCGAATTTAGAGCCGTGGCAGGGGCAGTAAAAGCCGCCGGGCCAGCCCTGCCTTAAGTCCACGCCGGTCACTTGGGCGGAATTGTTCGGTTCGAATGCGCCCAGCGGCGAGCAGCCCAGATGGGTGCACACGGCCAGACCGATCCAATAGTCTGGCTTGATCGAGCGCAGCGCGCCTGCGGCTTTGATGTAGTTCGGCTGAATAGAGCCGTCCGAGGTCGGGTCGACCAGCAAAGCATCGTGCTTGCCGATCTGGTCGATGATTTCCTTCGTGCGGCGCACGACATACACCGCCTGGCCACGCCACACGACTTTCATCATCTGGCCGGATTCAAGCTTCGAGATATCGACTTCGACAGGCGCACCGAGGGCCTTGGCCCGGGCGCTGGGCTGCCAGGAGGACAAAAAAGGAACCGCTGTAAACGCAACTCCGACTGCACCGACGCCGACGGTAGCCGCCGTCAGAAGCCGGCGACGGCTATGGTCAACCTGATCGCTCATTCAATCGCCCCCAAAACTAATAAACAATTCTTTACTCAAACGCTTACGGACAAGGTGTTTCGCGGAGTTTCAAAGCAGCGCATTATACACAGAAATCACGTTCTTAATCGGCAAGGCGCAGGTGATGCGCCATGCACGGGTAGTTTGATTGAAAAGCACTCTTTCTATTTTGACTTTTTTGCTCAAGGCCATCATCGTCGGCTTGGCGGTGGCGTTCCTGATCGTTCTGTGGAAATTTCCCTTAAACGGTGTCAGTCCAGCCGGCAATGCGCCCAGTTCGGTCAATCAGGCGACCGGTGCGCTCCCTACCGGGACATCTTCCGCAACCGTGCCGGCTTCTAAACACATCACCAGTTTCGCCGATGCGGTGGCGCGTTCGGCGCCGGCGGTCGTCAACATTTACACCGCTCGCGTCGTCACCGAGCGAACCCAACCGGCGCCGCTGGCGCAGTTGTTCGGTGACTATTGGCCCAGCTACCGGCGTCGCGTGGAACGAAGTCTGGGCTCGGGCGTCATCGTCGACAAGGCCGGGCATATCATCACCAATCATCATGTCATCGCCGGCGCCGACTCGATCCGGGTGCAACTCAGTGACCAACGTGTCGCCGAAGCGACGTTGATCGGGACCGATCCTGACACCGACATCGCCGTGCTGCGCCTGTCAATTGGCAAGCTGCCCGTTATGCCGTTGGGACGCTCGGATTCGCTGCGAGTTGGCGATATCGTCCTGGCCATCGGCAACCCCTATGGGTTGAGCCAGACCGTCACGCAGGGAATCGTCAGCGCCACCGGACGCGGGCAACTGGGCCTGGCCACCTTTGAGAACTTCATCCAAACCGATGCCGCCATCAACCTGGGCAACTCCGGCGGCGCGCTCATCGATGCGCAGGGCCAATTGGTTGGCATCAACACCGCAGTGTTAAATCGCTCGTCCGGCGGACCCGAGGGCATCGGCTTTGCGATTCCCGTGAACCTGGTGCGCGGCGTCATGGATCAGATCCTGAAGCAAGGCCGCGTGGTGCGCGGCTGGCTCGGGCTCGAGCCTCAGGACTTGAGCGACGAACAGGCCGCGCAACTCGGATTGACCAACGGCGCGGGCGTCGTGGTCGCGAATATTCTCGTCAAGAGCCCCGCGTTCGAAGCTGGCGTTCGGCCAGGCGACATCATCATTCGTCTCGGCTCCGACCCAGTTAACAGTGCGCAGGAGATTGTGTCCAAAGTGGCGGCGCTAAAACCAGGATCGCCTATCACCCTGGCGCTACGGCGCGCTGGTCAGACATTCGAGATCAAGATCTCCGTCATCGAAAGACCTACTAAAGACGCTCGCCCTCAGGAGCAATGAAATGCTATCCCGGCGTTCGTCGAATCCGAGCGCCAAGCTGCTGCAACTTCTCTTCGATCGCTTCATAGCCACGATCGATATGATAGATGCGCTCGATATCCGTCTTGCCTTCGGCAACGAGCGCGGCGAGGACCAGGCTCGCGGAGGCGCGCAGGTCGGTGGCCATGACGGGCGCGGCGGTGAGGCGCTCGACACCTTTGATGATGGCCGTGTTGCCTTCGAGGCGGATCTCGGCGCCCATCCGGCGCATTTCCAACATGTGCATGAAGCGATTTTCAAAAATGGTTTCGATGATCGTCCCCACGCCGTTGGCGACGGTATTCAGCGCCGCCATCTGCGCCTGCATGTCGGTGGGAAAAGCCGGATACGGTGCGGTTCGGATGTCCACCGCCAGCGGCCGGCGGCCACGCATGTCCACCTCGATCCAGGTGTCACCGGTGGTGATGGTCGCGCCGGCCTCCCGCAGCTTGCCCAATACCGCATCCAGATGTTCGGGCCGCGTGTTCTTCACGCGTACCCGTCCGCCGGTGATCGCGCCGGCCACCAGATAGGTTCCGGCTTCAATACGATCGGGAAGCACGTCGTAGGACCCGCCGTGCAAACGCTCGACGCCTTGGATGACGATACGGTCGGTGCCTGCACCGGTGATGTTGGCGCCGAGCGTGATCAGAAATTTGGCCAGGTCAACGACCTCGGGTTCGCGCGCGGCATTTTCCAGAACGGTCTCGCCGTCGGCGAGCGTGGCCGCCATCATCAGATTTTCGGTGCCCGTCACGGTCACGGTTTCCAGCACGAGCTTGGCGCCCTTGAGCCGGCCGGCACGCGCCTTGATATAGCCGTTTTCAATATGGATGTCGGCGCCCATGGCCTGCAATCCGGCGACATGAATATTCACCGGCCGGGCGCCGATCGCGCAGCCGCCCGGAAGCGACACATCCGCCTGACCGAATCGCGCTACCAGCGGACCCAGCACGAGAATCGACGCGCGCATGGTCTTGACCAGCTGATAGGGAGCAAAGTGCTCCTTGATCGTGCGGGCATCCACTTCGATGCGCATTTTTTCATCGATCGTGACCGACACGCCCATGCGGCCGAGCAGTTCGATCATCGTGGTCACGTCCTGCAAGTGCGGCACATTGCCCACGGTGACCGGTCCATCCGCCAACAGGCAGCCGGCCAGGATCGGCAGCGTCGCGTTCTTGGCCCCTGAAATGCGAATTTCGCCGTCGAGCGCAATACCGCCATGTATCTGCAATTTATCCAAGTCGAACTCCCCGCACTAGCGGATATTGTTGCTGGCCGCTTCTTCCGGCGTAAACACCTGCAATGCCAGTGCATGGATCTCGTTGCCCATCCGGGTCCCAAGCGTCGCATACACCAGTTGATGACGCTGCACAGGACGCTTGCCGGCAAACGCCGCCGCAATGACGAGCGCTTCAAAATGGACATTGTCATCGCTCTTGACGATGGCCTGTGCCCCGGGAAGGCCGGCCTGGATCAAATCGGTGATCTGCTGCGGATTCATCTCGTCCTCTTGCAAAAAACTGTTGGCCGCGATCTTAAGGTATCCGCGTTATCATTACAGCGATGCATACGAGCTTTACCGACCAGGCCCTGATCGATCTGGGGCGCCAAGCGCTGCAAATCGAGATCGAGGGGCTTCAAGCCCAGATGCCGCATTTGAACGCGGACTTCGCGCGAGGATGCCGCATCTGCCTCGAGTGTAAAGGGCGCGTGGTGGTCACCGGAATGGGCAAGTCCGGCCACATTGCCGGCAAGATCGCCGCCACACTGGCCAGCACCGGCACTCCGGCGTTTTTCGTGCACCCCGGTGAGGCGAGCCATGGCGATGTCGGCATGATCGTGCGCGAGGACGCCGTCATTGCCTTGTCCAATTCCGGTGAGACCGACGAAATCCTGACCATCGTGCCGGTTCTAAAACGCCTCGGCGTGCCGCTGATCGCCCTCACCGGCGCGCGCACCTCTACGCTGGCGCGTACCGCAACCGTGCACCTGGATACCAGTGTGCCTGCCGAAGCCTGCCCGCTGAATCTGGCACCGACGGCGAGCACCACCGCCGCCCTAGGGGTGGGGGACGCACTGGCAGTGGCGCTGCTGCATGCGCGCGGCTTCACCGAACAGGATTTCGCGCGCTCTCATCCCGCCGGCAACCTGGGACGCCGGCTGCTGTTGCATGTGGACGATGTCATGCGCACGGGCGCCGACATCCCCAAAGTGCGCCCCGAGACGCTGCTGGTCGAGGGTCTGGTGGAAATGAGCCGCAAGGGATTGGGCATGACCACCATCGTCGATGCCGCCGGCAAACTGCAGGGCGTGTTCACCGACGGCGACTTGCGCCGCGCATTGGACAAGCGGGTCGATGTGCATCGGACGCGCATGAACGAGGTGATGACGCGCAACGGTAAAACCGTGCGCACCGGCGTGCTGGCCGCCGAAGCCGTCAATCTCATGCAAACCCATCGCATCACCTCGTTGGTCGTGGTCGACGATGCGGACCACGTGCAGGGCGCGCTGAATGTGCACGATCTCATGCGCGCGGGAATCGTTTGAGCTCCGCAGCGCGCAAACCCGTGAACCTGGCCAAGCTCGAATTGCTGGTGTTCGACATCGACGGCGTTCTCACCGACGGCCGATTGTATTTTGGCGCGCGCGGCGAAGCCCTCAAGGTTTTCCATGTACGCGACGGCCACGGCATCAAGCTGCTGATGGTCAGCGGCGTGAAGGTCGCGGCCATCAGCGGCCGGCGCTCACCGGCCGTGACGACCCGCATGCGCGAACTCGGGGTCAAGACCGTGGTGCAAGGCTGTAAAGACAAGGTGGCCGCGCTGGAAAAAATTGCGCGGCCTCTGAACATTTCGCTCAAGGCGTGTGGCTGCCTGGTCGATGACACGCCGGACATGCCGCTGATGGCGGCGGTGGGTTTTTCAGCGGCGGTCGCCGATGCGCATCCGCTCGTGCTGCGCGCCGCGGATTGGGTCGCGCAACGTCCGGGCGGTCTGGGCGCGGCACGCGAACTCTGCGATGTCATCCTGCGCGCGCGCGCCGGTCGGCGCTGATGTTGCTGCGCCTGATCAGCCTGCTGTCGCTCGCCGCACTCGCCATCGGCACCTGGATTCTGAGCACCCAAAGCCGAACGCCGGAGTCTGCGCCGGTATCCTCGCGCGACGCTCTGCCGGGCTACTATTTCAAGGGCACGGTCATGACGGATTACGATGCGGCCGGCGCACCCAACGTCAAGATTGCCGCCGAGCGTATTGAACAGATCGATCAGTCCACCGATGTCATGCTGCACAACGTTCGCCTGGACTATCAGGCGCCGGGCGGCCAGCTGTGGGTGATGGTCGGCGACCAGGCGCACGTTCAGCGCAGCGGCAAGGTCGTGGACGTCACCGGTAACGTGCAGATGCAGGGACTGGAGCAGGGTCGCCAGGGACCGGCGGTGATCAACACCGACCGCGTCACCTACGATATCGACACCGCCGAGGTGCGCACCGACAGCGAGGTGCGCATCGCCTTCGGGCCGCAAACACTCACCGCGCAGGGTCTGGTGGCCAAGTTGAAGGATCGGACGATGCGGCTAGAATCCAGGGTCTATGGCCGATTCACCCCATAATCGCTGTGCGTGGCTTTTGCTTTGCGCCCTGCCGCTCGCGGCCAATGCACAGGTCCTGCCCAAGGCGGACACGCAGTTGCCCATCACACTGGACGCATCGTCCAGCGATCTGGATTACCGCAACAACATCATCGTGTTCCGCAAAGTGAAGATCAGTCAGGGAAAACTGTCGGTTGAGGCCGATCAGGCGCAGGCCAATGGCGTCAATTTCGACAACAGCCGCTGGCAGTTTCGCGGCAAGGTCAAGATCACGGTCGAACAGGGTTTCCTGACCTCCGATGATGCGGAAATCAGCTTCGGCGACAAGCAGCTCACCAAGGCCGTGGTTAACGGCAACCCGGCTCAATTCGAACAGCGCCGCGAAAAGACCGGTCAGCTGGCGCGCGGCCGCGCGGACTCCATCATCTATGACGTCAAATCCGGAACCGTGAACCTGACCAAGAATGCGTGGCTGTCCGACGGCCAGCGGGAGATCAGCGGCGAATCTCTGAAATACAACGTCAACGAGCAGCGGGTCGAGGCCAACTCCACCGAGCAGAGTTCGCAGCGCGTACACATCACCATCACGCCGCCGCCGGCCAAGCCCAAACCATGAGCGTGCTCAAGGCCGAAGGACTCGCCAAAAGTTACAAATCGAGGCAGGTGCTGCGCGATCTGTCGCTGCAGGTTTCCAGTGGCGAGGTGGTCGGACTGCTCGGCCCGAATGGCGCCGGCAAGACCACGGCCTTTTATATGATCGTCGGCCTCATCCCGTGCGAACGCGGCAGCATCTTTTTGGATCAGCGCGACCTGTCGGGCCTGCCCATGCACCGTCGGGCTCAGCTCGGCATGGGCTATCTGCCACAGGAAGCCTCCGTGTTTCGCAAACTGTCGGTGGCCGACAACATTCTGGCGATCCTGGAAACCCGGCCTAAGATGGACGAGGTGGCCCGCAACGCGCGCCTGAGCGAACTGCTCAATGAGCTGCACATCGACCATGTGCGCGACACTCTCGGCATGAGCCTGTCGGGCGGCGAACGCCGCCGGGTGGAAATTGCGCGGGCCTTGGCGGCAGAACCGCAATTCATCCTGCTGGATGAGCCATTCGCCGGGGTGGATCCGTTGTCAGTTCAGGATATTCAGCGAATTATCAAGCACTTAAGCGAAAAGGGCATCGGCATCCTGATAACGGATCACAATGTCCGGGAAACGCTGGATATCTGCAGTCGAGCCTATATTGTCAGCCAGGGATCGGTCATTGCGATGGGAACTGCGGAACAGATTCTTGCCAACCCGCAGGTTCGTGAGGTGTACTTGGGACAGGATTTCGTACTGTAGTGGAGCCGGCTCTTCGTGAGATTCCCGCCGGCATAGCCGGAAGGATCATTTTGCAGCAGAAGTTATGTTGAAGCCGAGTCTGCAACTTCGCATCGGGCAGCAGCTCACGATGACGCCGCAGTTGCAGCAGGCCATCCGTTTACTGCAGCTTCCCTCGCTTGACCTGCAGGCGCATGTTCGCGAGACCCTCGAAACCAACATCATGCTCGAGGCCGAGGACGAACTGGCCGCCGACCCGCTCGCTCCGGAATCCTTGAGCGACCTCGAACCCACGGTCGCAAAGGAAGAATATGTCGAGCTCAGCGGCAACGCCGTGTCCGAACGCGATCAGCGCGAAGAGCCCGAAGTCGAGATTTCCGATGAGGCCTGGGGAGAGCAGACGGCAGGCGTTTCCGATACGCCCTGGTCCGGCGATGACGATCGCAACTCCGATCTGAGCGATGAAAACGGCCAGACCTTGCAGGAACAACTGCTCGAGCAACTGGACCTGGCGAAACTGTCCGCGGTCGACACGGCCATCGCGCGCGTCATCGTCGATGCCATCAACGATGACGGCTACCTGCAGGACAGTCTCGAGGACATCAGCGCCAGTCTGCTGCCCGAAATCGAAGCGGGCGTCGCGGATGTCGAGCGCGTCCTCGGCGCCGTTCAATGCCTGGAGCCGGCGGGTGTCGGCGCCCGCAATCTGGGCGAATGCATTGCGCTGCAACTGCGTCAGCTCGACCCGCAAACACCGGGCCGCGGCGTTGCCATCCGCGTCGCGCTGGAGCATCTGGATCTGGTTGCCGGTCAGCAGTTTTCCTTACTGCGCAGGCACTTACGTTGCGCCGAGGGCGAGCTCGAGCAGGCTCTGGCGCTGCTGCGTTCCTGCCACCCCCGCCCGGGCAGCACCGTCAACTCCTCGTGCGCCGAATACGTAATTCCCGACGTGTTCGTACGCCGGACGGAACATGGCTGGATTGTGGAGATCAATCAGGCGACAGTACCCCGGGTGAGGGTCAATCAAAGCTATGCGAACCTCGTCTCCCGCTCGGCGGATCACGCCATGCTGCGCACCCAATTGCAGGAGGCTCGCTGGCTGCTGCGCAGCCTGGAAATCCGCAACGAAACCCTGCTGAAAGTGGCGCGCTGCATCGTGCAGCGGCAGGCCAGTTTCTTTGAACTGGGCGATGAAGGGATGCAGCCGTTGATACTCAAGGACGTGGCCGAGGCGGTGGAGATGCATGAGTCCACGATTTCACGCGTCACCACTGCGAAATACATGCATACGCCGCGTGGCGTATTCGAATTCCGTCATTTTTTCTCCAGTCATGTCGCGGCGGCCGATGGCACCGAAATGTCCTCGACCGCGATTCGCGCCAAGATCAGGAAACTGATCGCCCAGGAGGATTCCGATAGTCCCCTGAGCGACAGCAAGCTCGCCGAAGTCTTGTCCCAGGAAGGCATCCCCGTGGCGCGCCGCACGGTTGCCAAGTATCGCGAGGCCATGCAGATCGAACCGTCCAATGAACGCAAGCGGTCGGCGGCCCGTGCTTTGTAGTTAAGTCAACGTTCGTGCAGAAGGAGGCCTCATGCAGCTGGATCTGAGTGGTCATCATGTCGAAGTTACGCCCGCCTTGCGCGGTTATGTCCTGAAGAAATTCGAGCGCATCACGCGCCATTTTGATCAGCTCATCGACGTGCATTGCGTGCTGACAGTGGAAAAGCTGCGCCACAAGGCCGAAGCAACCGTCCATGTGCGCGGTAGCAAGGTGTACGCGGATGCAACCATGAGCGACATGTACGCCGCCATCGACGCGCTGACTGACAAACTCGACCGCTGTGTCAAGAAGCACAAGGAAAAGACCTCCGATCACCATGCAGGCGAGGTCCTCAAGGCGCGGATCGCCGAGAGCCGAACGCGACCGACCGAGCCATAGCCGGAAAGCCCCTGCACCTATGCCGCCACGCCTGACGTTCCTTAAGGAGGGACGCGACGCCTTATGCGCCTGATCATCGTCAGCGGCTTGTCCGGTTCGGGAAAGAGCGTGGCCTTGCACATGCTCGAGGACCTGGACTTCTATTGCGTCGACAACATTCCCGCAGCATTGCTGAAGCCTTTGATCTCACACAACCTGCGGGGTCCCGAATCCACCTACGCGCGCACGGCGGTGGGCCTCGACGCGCGCAATCGTCCCACCGAAATCGCCACGATCCCCGCCATGGTGTTGGAACTGCGCCGCAGTGGCATTGCCTGCGAGGTTTTGTACCTGCACGCCAGCGAGGACGTGCTGTTAAAGCGCTACGGTGAAACGCGGCGCAAACACCCGCTGAGCAGCAGTGGCGTGGGCCTGCGCGAGGCCATCCTCGCTGAACGCAAGCTGCTCGAGCCCATCACTCTCGCGGCCGACCTCGTCATCGACACCTCGCAGATGGGCGTGCACGCCTTGCGGGAATTGGTGCGCGAACGCATCGAGCGGCGGCGCGAGGGCCGCCTGTCATTGATGTTCGAGTCGTTTGGATTAAATCACGGCATTCCCGGCGACGCGGATTTCGTCTTCGACGTGCGCAGCCTGCCCAATCCCTACTGGGAGCAGTCATTGCGGGACCTGACCGGCCGCGACCCAGCGGTGATCGAGTATCTGCAGTCGCATGCGAATGTGCGCAAAATGGTGCAGGATCTGGCGGTATTCCTGGATCAGCGTTTGCCGGAATTCGCGCTGGTGAACCGCAACTACCTCACCATCGCCATCGGTTGCACCGGCGGTCAGCACCGCTCGGTGTTCATCGTCGAGCGTCTGGCGGAGCATTTTCGCGAGCGCTACCCGGAAGTGATGACCCGGCACCATTCCCTCGACCGTTACTGACCGGCCGCGCCTCGCCGGCCGCATCTCTCACGCCGATCGCACCGCCCGGGGCATCGTGCGGCGCCCGACATCGGAATCAATGTGCAGAAAGTCGCGCAATTCCGCCGCGCGGCGCATGCCGTCTTCGTATCCCAAAGCGATCAGTTCACGCGTGAAGGCACGTTCGAACAGCATGTAGCTCATCAACTGCTGCCCGCCATTGTCCTGCGCACCCAACGTGCGCAACAGCGCCCGCAGTGAAAAGGGCAGCTCGCGCCGGTGACGTCGTGCGATCTCACCGATTTCCTTCGATGGCGTCATCACCAGGGACTCGATGCGGCGCATCCTCCGCTCCACGCCGTTGGGCGCGGGAATGCTTTCATTGATGCTGTTCATGCGCTCGATGTCGGCCACGATCTGATCCATGAACAGCGTATCGAGCATGAAGCCGAAAATATGGCCGAAGGTGGGTTCGACCAGGCGTGTCTTTTGCGCAGGGCCCTGCCCTGCGGGTTCGCGGACGCCGATGATGAGCAGTCGCTCCGCTCCCAGATGCAGCGCAGCGCTGAGCGGCGCGGTCTGGCGCATCGCGCCGTCGCCGAAATACTGCCCGCCGATCATCACCGGGCGGAACAGAAAGGGAATCGCGAGACTGGCCATCAGGTGCTCGAGCGTCAACTGCACGCGCACGCCCTTTCGAAACGTTCGCTGCCAGGGCTCGATGTCACCAGAGGCATGATAAAACGCCACGGAGTCTGCATCCGAATAGCTGGTGGCGCAGATGGCCACCGCGCGCAGATGTTCGCGATACAGGCTGCGCGGGATACCGTCAAAATCCAGGTGCTTGCGTAACAGCGCCCACAGCGGCGAATTGTCGAAGACGGCGTGCGGTGGCGGCAACAGCCAGCCGCCGGTCATGAGCGCCAGCATCCAATGCAATCCTGCACGCAACATGCTGGAGGTATCCGCTTTGAACACCTGCGACACTTCAAAGTTGCGCCAGACCTGATCGATGGCCAGGACCGCACGGCGAAAGTGGGCGGCGTTCGCGGCGAGGACGACGGCGCTGACGGCGCCGGCGGAGGTGCCGGTGATCACGGGAAAGGGACAGGGCGAACCGCGTGGCAGCAGTTCAGCGATGGCCTTCAGCACGCCGACTTGATACGCAGCGCGCGCGCCTCCGCCGGTCAGGATCAGACCGGTTCGTGGGGGAGCTGTGATCGAGGGCTGCATGCGTTTAGTATGACACCGGCGAACTTGAGCATTGTGATGCGCCGTGTGGCGCAGGAGACGGACATGCGTCACGGACTGTTGATTGCGGCTGCAGCCCTGCTGGCGGGAATCGCGGCTGCGCAGTCCCCGGCGCCTACAGTCGGATCCCCGGCGCCGGCCTTCAAGCTGCAGGACCAGCGCGGCGTCTGGCACGAGCTTGCCGAGTACCGCGGGCATTGGCTGGTGTTGTATTTCTATCCCAAGGACAACACACCGCATTGCACGACCGAAGCCTGCGAATTTCGCGACAATATTTTCGCCTTCAAGCAACTGGATGCGCAGATCATCGGGATCAGTCTCGACGACACGGCCTCCCACCGGCAATTCGCCGCAGACAACCGGCTGCCCTTCACGCTGTTGGCGGACACCGGACGGAGCACGGCCAAGAGCTACGGCGTGCTGCGGCGCGCGCTGGGCATCATGGAAGTGGCGAACCGCGAGACTTTCATCCTCGATCCAGCCGGGATCATTGCCCGGCACTACGCATCAGTGGATGCAAAAGGCCACTCAGCCACCGTGCTGGCCGACCTGAAGGCGCTGAAGTCGGCACGCCACTAGCCGGGCGCCACTGGGGCACAGGCGCTCAGCACTCCTAGGTCAGCGCGTCGATGGCCTCGTCGAGGCCGCCCAGCGTCAAGGGATACATCCGCCCTTCCAACAGTTCGCGGGTGATCGCGATGGATTGCGTGTAGCGCCATCGATCGCGAGGCTGCGGATTCAGCCACGCAAATTTGCGATAGGTGTGCATCAGCCGCTGCAGCCAGACGCGGCCCGCTTCCTCGTTCCAATGTTCGATGCTGCCGCCGGGCTGCTCGATTTCATACGGGCTCATGGTGGCATCGCCCACCAGGATGAGTTTGTAATCGGCCGCATACGTGCGTAGCAGCTCGTGCGTGCTCATGTTGACGTTCCAGCGGCGCCGGTTGTCCCGCCACAGTTTCTCGTAGACGAAGTTGTGGAAATAAAAGGATTCCAGATGCTTGAACTCGCTGCGCGCGGCGCAGAACAGTTCTTCGCAGACCCGCACATGGTCATCCATGGACCCACCGACATCCAGCAGCAACAGCACTTTGACCGCGTTGTGCCGCTCGGGAACCATCTTGATGTCCAGCCAGCCGCCGGAGCGCGCGGTGGCATCGATGGTGTCGGGCAGATCCAGTTCCGTTGCGGCACCGCGGCGTGCAAAGCGGCGCAAGCCGCGCAGGGCCAGCTTGATGTTGCGGGTGCCGAGTTCGACTCTGTCATCCAGGTTCGCGTATTCTCGCTTGTCCCACACCTTGACGGCGGTGCGATTGCGCGAGCCCGCCTGGCCGATGCGCACGCCTTCCGGATTGTAGCCATAGGCGCCGAAAGGCGAGGTGCCGGCGGTGCCGATCCATTTGCTGCCGCCCTGATGGCGGCCCTGCTGCTCCTCCAGCCGCTTCTTGAGCGTCTCCATGAGCTTTTCCCAGCCGCCGAGCGCTTCGATCTTGGCCTTTTCCTCCTCGCTGAGATTTTTCTCGGCGAGCTTCTCCAGCCAGTCGGCCGGCAGATCCTTGGACAACACCGCAAAATTGCTTTCCAGCCCCTTGAAGAAGGTGGCGAAGGCGCGATCGAAGCGGTCGTAGTAGCGCTCGTCTTTCACGAGGCAGGTGCGAGCAAGGTAGTAGAAGCGCTCAGCGCTGCCTTCGCCCACGCCCTTGGAGAGAGCTTCGAGAAGGCTCAGGAATTCGGTGATCGTTACCGGCACACCGGCGGTACGGAGCAGGAAAAAAAACTTAACGAGCATTCCGGCGATTGAGAAACAGCAATTGCTCGAATAAATGCACGTCCTGCTCGTTCTTCAGCAGGGCTCCATACAGCGGCGGGATGATCTTGTGCGAATCGTCGGTGCGCAGAGCTTCGGGCGGGATGTCCTCGGCCACCAGCAATTTGATCCAGTCCAGCAGTTCGGAGGTCGAGGGCTTCTTTTTCAAGCCGGGAACCTCGCGCACCTTGAAGAACATGCCGAGCGCTTCCTTGAGAAGATCCTTTTTCAGACCGGGGAAATGCACATCGATGATGCGCACCATGGTTTCCTCGTCCGGAAAACGGATGTAGTGGAAGAAACAACGCCGCAGGAAGGCATCGGGCAGCTCTTTTTCATTGTTGCTGGTGATGATGATCAGCGGCCGGTGCTTGGCGCGGATCGTCTGCCGGGTCTCGTAGACGTAGAAGTCCATGCGGTCGATTTCGCGCAGCAGATCGTTGGGAAACTCGATGTCGGCCTTGTCGATCTCGTCGATCAGCAGCACGGGCTGCGTGTCGCAATCGAACGCTTCCCACAGCTTGCCCTTCAGAATGTAATTGGCGATGTCCGTGACGCGCGAATCGCCGAGCTGCGAATCGCGCAGGCGTGAGACGGCGTCGTATTCGTACAGTCCCTGTTGCGCCTTGGTGGTGGATTTGATGTGCCACTCGAACAGCGGCATGCCCAACGACCGGGCAACCTCGGATGCCAACAGCGTCTTGCCGGTTCCCGGCTCGCCCTTGATCAGCAGCGGGCGGGACAGAATGATGGCGGCATTCACCGCCGACATCAATTCCTCGGTGGCGACGTATTGATCGGTTCCTTGAAATGCAGGGGTGGTCATTTTAATTGCGGGTCACGCGCAGGATCTGCATGGAGTTGGTGCCGCCGGAAACGCCGGACAATTCACCCTTGGTCAGAATCACCAGATCACCCTCCTCGACGAGCTTGAGTTCCAGCAGCAGGTGGAACACGGAGTAATACAAAATCTCGGCGTCCCCATGGGTCACGTCAAAGGCCACCGGATAAACGCCTCGGTACAGCGTCACCCGGCAGCGCGTAATTTCGTGACGGGTGAAGGCGTAGATGGGAATGTCCGAACGGACCCGCGACATCCACAACGTCGTGGAGCCGGATTCTGTCAGCGCAACGATGGCCTTCACGTGCAGGTGGTTGGCCGCGTGCATGACGGCAGCCGCGATGGCCTCATCCGTTCGTTCGAAATAGCCTTCGACGCGCTGGCGCGAACGCGAGTGGGAGAGCTGGTATTTTTCCGCGCCAACGATGACCTGCGACATGGCCTCGACCACCTTGATCGGGTGCTTGCCCGATGCGGTCTCGGCCGACAGCATGACTGCATCGCTGCCGTCCATCACCGCGTTGGCGACGTCGGACACTTCTGCGCGCGTCGGAATGGAATTCACGATCATCGATTCCATCATCTGCGTCGCGGTGATCACGACCTTGTTCTGATGCCGCGCCTCGAGAATGATCTGCTTCTGCAGGCCCGCGAGTTCCGCAAAGCCCATCTCCACGCCCAGATCGCCGCGCGCGACCATCACTGCATCGCTGGCGCCGACCACCTCGGGCAGATTCTTGATGGCCTCGGCGCGCTCGATCTTGGCCACCAGCAGCCCGTGACCGCCGGCCTTGCGCAGCAGCGCGCGCGCCTCGTTCATATCGCCTGCATCGCGCGCGAAGGACACCGCCAGGTAGTCCACCTTCAGACCGGCCGCCGCAGTGATGTCGGCGCGATCCTTGTCGGTCAGTGCGCCGGCCGACAGTCCGCCACCCTGACGATTGATGCCCTTATTGTTGCCGAGTTCCCCGCCGTTCAGCACCACGGTGTAGATGCGCGTGCCGTCGACGCGCACCACTTGCAGGCTGATCTGGCCGTCGTTGAGCAGCAGCACGTCGTCGATCTGCACGTCCGCGGGCAGCGCCTTGTAGGTGATGCCGACGGCATCAACCGTGCCGGCGTCAACGGCAAGCGCCGCATCGAGCACGAAGCTCGCGCCGTCGGTCAACATCACCTTGCCCTCGACGAAGCGGTCGATGCGGATCTTCGGGCCCTGCAAATCGCCCAATATGCCGACGTAGCGACCGGCACGCGCCGCGGCTTCGCGGATCATGCCGACCCGCCGGGCGTGATCGGCGAGCTGGCCGTGCGAGAAATTGATGCGCACGACATCGACGCCGGCCTTGACCATCTCGGTCAGAACTTTCGGATCGTCAGTCGCGGGGCCGAGCGTTGCGAGAATCTTGGTGCGGCGTCGAACTGAATTCACGCTGCGCGCTGCTCCAGAATTTCGACCGCCGGCAATGTCTTGCCCTCGACGAATTCCAGGAAGGCGCCGCCGCCGGTGGAAATGTACGAAATGCCTTCCTCGACGCCGTATTTCTCGATGGCAGCGAGCGTGTCGCCGCCACCTGCCAGCGAAAACGCCCGGCTGCGGGCGATGGCATTGGCAAGCGTACGCGTGCCCTCGCCGAATTGATCGAACTCGAACACGCCGATCGGGCCGTTCCACAGAATGGTTCCGGCGGAGGCCATGAGCGAGCCCAACGTTTCCGCCGAATCCGGGCCAATGTCCAGAATCATTTCACCGGGCTCCACATCGGATACCGACTTGACGTCGGCTTCGGCGGTGGCGGAAAACTCCCGGGCCACCACGACATCGGTGGGCATGGGAATCTCGATGCCGCGTTTGGCGGATTGATCCAGCAGTCGCCTGGCGATGTCGAGCATCTCTGGCTCATACAAGGACTTGCCGACATTGAAGCCCAGCGCCGCGAGGAAAGTGTTGGCGATGCCGCCACCGACTATCAATTGGTCGACCTTTGCCAGCAGCGATTCCAATACGGTCAGCTTGGTCGACACCTTGGAACCGGCGACGATGGCCACCAGCGGCCGTGCCGGCTTTTCCAGGGCGGTTTCCAATGCGGTCAGCTCACTGACCAGCAGCGGCCCGGCGCAGGCGATGGGCGCGTACTTGGCGACACCGTGGGTGCTGGCCTCGGCGCGATGCGCGGTGCCGAAAGCATCCATGACGTAGATGTCGCACAACGCCGCCATCTGCTTCGCCAGTTCGTCGCCGTTTTTTTTCTCACCCTTGTTGAAGCGGACGTTTTCCAACAGGACCACTTCGCCGGGCGCGACTTCCACGCCTTTGAGCCAGTCGCGCTTGAGTTCCACTGGCATGCCGAGCAGTTCCGTGAGTCGCTTCGCCACCGGCGCCAACGAAAATTCCTCCGTGTACACGCCCTCTTCGGGTCGTCCGAGGTGCGACATGATCAGCACCCGTGCCTTCGCGTCGATCGCCTGTTTGATCGTCGGCAATGCGGCGCGAATGCGTGCGTCACTGGTGACGACGCCGCCCTTGACGGGCACGTTCAGATCCTCGCGGATCAGCACACGCTGATCGCGAAGATTGCAGTCACTCATTTTCTTGACTTTCACGGGCGGCGGATTCGTTTATTTGACTTTGGACCAGGCGATGGTGGTGTCGAGCATGCGATTCGAGAAGCCCCATTCATTGTCGTACCAGGCGCACACCTTCACGAGCGTTCCCTCGATGACCTTGGTCAGACTCGAATCGTAAGTGGAGGAAGCGGGATCGTGATTGAAGTCCACCGACACCAGTGGCTGATCATTGTAAGCCAGGATGCCCTTGAATGCGCCGTCCGCAGCGGCTTTGACGATCTTATTGATCTCCTCGACGCTGGTCTTGCGCGCCGCAGTGAAGCTCAAGTCCACCAGCGACACGTTGATGGTCGGCACGCGGATCGCGAACCCATCGAGCTTACCCTTCAATTCCGGCAGCACCAGTCCCACCGCCGCCGCGGCGCCGGTCTTGGTCGGAATCATCGACATGGTCGCTGAGCGCGCCCGGCGCAGATCCGAGTGATACACGTCGGTCAGCACCTGATCGTTGGTATAGGAATGCACCGTGGTCATGACGCCGGCGACGATGCCGATATTGTCATGCAGCACCTTGGCAAGCGGCGCCAGGCAATTGGTGGTGCAGGAGGCGTTGGAGATGACAGTGTCGGAGGCCTTGAGCGTGCCATGATTCACGCCGTAGACGATGGTGGCATCGACGTCGTCGCCACCCGGCGCCGAGATGACCACTTTCTTGGCGCCGGCTGCGATATGCGCCGAGGCTTTGGCCTTGCTGGTAAACAGTCCGGTGCATTCGAGCACCACATCCACGCCCAGTTCGCCCCACGGCAGCTTGGTGGGATCGCGCTGCGCGACCACGCGGATGCGGTCGCCATCGACGACCATGGAATCGCCATCGACGTGCACGTCGGCGCGGAAGCGGCCATGCGCCGTGTCGAAGCGCGTTAAATGGGCATTGGTGTTGGCATCGCCCAGATCGTTGATGGCGAGGATTTGAATTTCGTGTGTGCGCTTGGCCTCATACAGAGCGCGCAGGATATTGCGGCCGATGCGGCCATAACCATTGATGCCAACCTTGATCGCCATTGTCTACAACCTCACTTCTTCGTTTAATTCTTCAGTACGGCGTCGATGTTGTCGCGGACATTCTCGACGCTGAAACCATAGCGTTTGAACAGATCTTTCGCCGGCGCGGAGGCGCCGAAATGATCGATGCCGATCACCCGACCCTGCAGACCGACATAGCGCCACCAGGAATCGCGGGCACCGGCTTCCACGGCGACACGCCGCGTCACGTTCGCCGGCAGCACCGACTCGCGGTATTTCGCATCCTGACGCTCGAACACCGTGGTGCTGGGCACGGAGATCAGCCGTATGCGCCGGCCTGTTGCATTGATCGCGCGCACTGCCTCGGCCGCGATCCCCACTTCCGAACCGCTTGCCAGCACCAGCGCCTCCGGCGCACCGGGCGGATCGATCAACACGTACGCGCCACGCTGAATCAACTCGACTTGTTCGGGCTGCCGCGGTTCGCAGTTCAAGGATTGCCGCGTCAGAATCAGACAGGTCGGGCGCTGCCGTTGCAGGATGCTCGCACCCCAGGCCGCGGTGGTTTCGACCGAATCGCAGGGACGCCACACATCCAGTTCCGGAATCAGGCGCAAACTGGCCACGTGCTCGATGGGTTGATGCGTCGGACCGTCCTCACCCAAGCCGATGGAGTCGTGCGTGTAAACGAACACCACGCCCTGCCGCATGAGCGCCGCCATGCGCACCGCGTTGCGCGCATAGTCTGAAAATGTCAGGAAGGTGCCGCCGTAGGGAATGAACCCGCCGTGCAGGTTGATGCCGTTGAGAATGGCGGACATGCCGAATTCGCGCACACCGAAGTGCACGTAATTGCCACCCGGCAATGCCGGTGACAGCGTGGTGGAGTCCTTGCGCAGCGTGCCATTGGAGGGCGTCAGATCGGCCGATCCGCCGAGAAGCTCGGGCAACGCCGGGCCGAACGCATTCAGCGCAGCCTGGGACGACTGGCGCGTCGCCAGCGCCGCGGCGGCAGCCTGCGCCTTGGCGGTTTCAGCGCGAGCAAGTGATTCGAAGCCGCCCGGCAACTCGCCGCGCATCCGGCGCTCCAGCTCACTCGCCAGCTCGGGGAACTCACTTCGGTATTTTTTATATGTCGTCTGCCATTCCTGCTCAGCCTTGGCACCCTTATCGCGGCAATCCCAGGCGCTCTTGATGTCGGCGGGAATTTCAAACGGCGGTGCAGTCCAGCCGAGGAACTTGCGCGTGGCGGCAATTTCTTCAGCACCCATCGCCTCGCCGTGCATGACTTTGGTGCCCTGCTTGTTCGGTGCGCCCCAGCCGATGATGGTCTGACAGCAGATCATCGTCGGGCGCGAGGTCTCGGCACGCGCCTGCGCCAGCGCCGCAGTCACTGCGGCCGCATCATGGCCGTCGACCTTGGGGATGACATGCCAGCCGTAGGCGGCAAAGCGCTGCGCCGTGTCGTCGGTGAACCAACCCTGAACTTTGCCGTCTATGGAGATGCCATTGTCGTCATAGACCGCGATGAGCTTGCCCAGTTGCTGGTTGCCGGCAAAGGAGCAGGCCTCGTGCGAAACGCCTTCCATGAGGCAGCCATCGCCCAGGAAAACGTAGGTGTGGTGGTCGATGACGGTGTGGTCGGGCCGGTTGAACGTGGCCGCCAGCGAACGCTCCGCAAGCGCCATGCCGACGGCGTTGGCGAGCCCCTGGCCCAGAGGGCCGGTGGTGGATTCGATGCCAAGGTGAGGCTCGTGCTCGGGATGGCCAGGGGTCTTGGAGCCGAATTGCCGAAAGCGGCGGATTTCGTCCATCGAGAGGGGATAGCCCGTCAAATGCAGCAGCGAATAGATCAACATCGAGGCATGGCCATTGGACAGCACGAAGCGGTCCCGGTCCCACCAGGTCGGATTGCCTGGATTATGTTTCAACACGTCGCGCCACAGGACTTCGGCGATGTCCGCCATGCCCATGGGGGCGCCCGGATGGCCCGAATTGGCCTGTTGCACAGCGTCCATGGTCAATGCGCGGATGGCGTTCGCAAGTTCACGGCGAGTGGGCATAAAAGGCTGTCCGGGAAAAACGGGGGCTTTATTGTCCCCGAAGCGCACGCGACCGGCAATCACAAAACGCGACGTATGTCCGCTTGGTGCGAACCCTGGTCGGCGACCGCGCACAGTCCCGAACACCCGCGGCATGACTCAGTTCAACAATCACTCCGGGCCACTTTGCTAGCATACCCTACGATGAACATTTTGCAGTTTACCGATCCGCACTTGTACGGCCGAATCGACGGCAAGTTGCGCGGCGTGGAGACAGACGCGACCTTGCATGCCGTCATGGACGATGCGTTCGCGAACTGCCCCGACTTCGCGGCATTGTTGGTCACCGGTGATCTCGTGCAGGACGATCCCGACGGCTACATCCGCTTCCGGCATATTTTCGGCACTGTGCAAAAGCCGGTGCTGTGCGTGCCCGGCAATCACGATATTCCGGATGCCATGCGTGCAGAACTGCATGGCGCGCCGTTTCAGATCGGCGGCACCTTTCGCGCCGAGGGCTGGCAGATCGTGATGCTCGACAGCTATCAGGAAGGCGAGGTCGGCGGACGACTGACCGAGCAGGAACTACAACGGCTCGATGCGGCCCTCAGCGACTCCAACGCGCATGCGCTGGTGTGTCTGCATCATCATCCTGTGCTGATGCGCAGCCGCTGGCTCGACGGCATCGGCCTCGCCAATGCAGAAGACTTCTGGCGCATCCTGGATTCGCACCGGCACGTTCGCGGCGTCGCCTGGGGCCACGTTCACCAGGATTTCCAAGGTCAGCGCGGCTCGGTGAAGCTGTTTGCCACACCCTCGACCGGCGCACAATTTCTCCCCGGCAGCGAGCATTTCGCCATCGACTCGCGTCCGCCGGCGTATCGAACCTTTTCGCTGTCGCAGGACGGCAGCATCGCCACCCAGGTGCACTGGGTCGCAGCTCCCGCCGTACGCCGCGCCGCCGGCTGATCGTGCGCACACTGCGCAACACGCTTCCGCGCCGACTCGTGATTCGCTCGCTGACCGTCCTGCTGACGCTGTGCGCGGCTGCGCTCGGCGTCCGTGCACACGCTGATTCGGAGCACCACACCCTGTGGCAGATCCAGGGCAAACACAATGTGGTCTATCTGCTCGGATCGATTCACGTGCTGCGCGATGCGGACTACCCGCTGCCACCGGCGTTGCTGGACGCGTACTCGAAATCCAAGTCCGTGGTGATGGAAATCGACCTGAGCGAGATGGAGTCGCAAAACGTTCAGCAGGAGATGCTCGCCGCCGCTACACTGCCGGAAGGTAAGACCCTGCAGAGCATTCTGGGCCCCAGCCGTTACGGAAAGGCTACTGCGCTGGCCGGGGAAGTGGGCGTCGAACTGTCGACATTCGATCAGTTTGCGCCCTGGTTCGTGGCCGAAGCCGTGTCGCAGATGCAGCTCATGCAACTCGGATTTGCACCGACCGCCGGCGTGGAAATGTATTTCATGGAGCGTGCACGCACCGACGGCAAGTCGATGAGCGGACTGGAAACCGCGCACGATCAGATCGCCTTGTTCGAATCCATGTCGGACGAACGCCAGGCCGAGTATCTGCTGTCGAGCCTGAAAGAGGCCAAGTCGCTGCCCAAACAAGTGGATGCGATGGTGAGCGCCTGGCGGCGCGGCGACACCGCCTGGTTCGCCAATCAGCTGGAGCATGAATTCGAAGGCGATCCGCAGCTCTACCAATCGTTGCTGGCGGCGCGCAATCGCAAGTGGATTCCGAAAATCGAAGCCCTGCTGAACGATGATCGCAATTATCTGGTGATCGTCGGCGCCGGCCATCTGTCAGGCAAAGACAGCGTCATCGACCTGTTGAAACGCGACGGGATCGACGCACAGCAACGTTGACAGTGCGGGCGCGCTTGCGCCCGGACATGACGCTCCTGTTTATTGCATCGGCCGCGCATCATCCGACGGCGGCTCGCCGGGCAAACCCTCACCCGGCAGTGGGCGATGGCTCCAATGCTTCCCACCTTCTTTCATGCGCTCATGCATCTTGGACTGCATCTCCTGAAGCTGCATGCGCTGCGCCGGTGTCAGCACTGCATACAATTGCGCATGCATGTCGCCCTGTGCGGAGATGGCCTGCGTGGTCAGCGAGCCATTGGCCTGCGCCACCTGCGACACCAGCGCGCTGTAATTCGGCTCGTCAGGCTTGGTGGAACGCAGCTTTTCCATATTGGTCCGCATCTGCTCATGCAGGTTCTTCAATGCGGGTCCCTTCGCCGCCATGATGGCGTCGACCTTGGCCTTCTGATCCGCGTTCAGTCCCAGCTTCTCGAACATGCGCTCGGGTCCGCGGTGGTGGTCGCCGTGCATGCCGGGACCTGCGTCTGCCGGCGGCGCGGCCGCCAGAACTGTCGTGGCGGGCAGCATCGATACCACGCCGAGCGCCATGAGCGCAGCGGCGATGCTGTTACGAATTGCGTTCATTTTAAAAATCTCCTTGAGGGGAAGTGAGAGCGAAACATTTCAACGAGGATCATGCTAGTCGGCGCCACCGTTGGTGTGTGTCAACGCAAGGAAAATGCTGTGTAAAGTTGTGTGGTTACGAGGAACAGAGCCAATTTGCGTAACGGTCGGCGGCGGCAACTCGCTGGTTCTGCAAAGAATTGTCAACTTGGCACTTCTGCACACGAGCGCGCAGTCACTGTGCGACAGTATCAGTCCATGAATTCCAGCACCGATTTGAACCCTGTCACGGATGCGCGACTGCTGCTGGTCGACGATGATCGCGAGCTATGCCAAATGCTGTGCGAGTACCTGCAGGCCGAGCGCTTCGAGGTGCACAGTTTGTTCTTCCGGATTTTCATCCTGTTCTGGGTCGCCATGGCGCTGATTGTCGGTGGCAGCATGGCGCTCACCCTCGCCGTCGCATCCCGTGACAACGAATCCTCGGACACCGAACGCCGTCCGGAAATGGCCGTACGGGCCTCGCAGGTGCTGGCCGGCGGCGGCATCGGCGATCTGCGGCAGTGCGGCCCGGCTTGTTCGGCGCGTTGAGCCTGCCCGGAATTCCTCTCGCCGTACTGGCGCTGGCCTTGTTGGTCAGCGCAGTTGCCAGCGGCTGGCTTGCACGGCATTTCAGCGCGCCCATTCGGCGCATCCAGGAGGGCGCCCGCTCGGTTGCCTCGGAGCGGCTCGACGTGCGGGTAAGTGCCGGCCTCGATGATCGCAAGGACGAGCTCGCAGTGCTGGCGCGGGATTTCGACGCCATGGCCGACAAGCTGCGCACCACCCGCATCGCGCGCACGCAATTGCTGCGCGACATTTCCCACGAATTGCGCTCTCCCCTGGCACGCATGCGTCTGGCGTTGGGCCTGGCCCGACAATCGCCTGCAGATCCCGCGCGACAACTGGATCGGATGGACGTGGAGATCGAGCGGCTCGATGCATTGATCAGCCAGATATTGAAACTCGCCCGGCTGCAGGGCCCGGATTTGTCGATCGCGCGCGAGACGCTGGAACTGGACGAGATCATCGACGATGTCTGCGCCGACGCGCGTTTCGAGGGTGCGGCGACGAACTGCGCCATCGAAGTCTCCGGCGTGCGCGGCACGATGCTGTCGGGTCATCGCGAATTACTGCGCAGCGCCATCGAAAACGTGCTGCGCAATGCGGTGCGCTACAGCCCGGCCGGTGGTGTCGTGGACGTTCGGACCAGCGTCGCGGAGGAGCAGGTCACGCTGAGCATTCGCGACCGCGGCCCCGGCGTGCCACCGGGCGATCTTACGCGGATCTTCGAGCCGTTTTATCGTGTGGCGGAGTCGCGCGACCGAGACAGCGGCGGCGAAGGCATTGGACTCGCCATAACCGCCCAGGTCATGCAGGCGCACGCAGGTGTAGCCCGGGCCGTGAACCGCAGTGACGGCGGATTGGAAGTGCTGCTCACCCTGCCACGACTCCCAGGCACCGCGCATGCCTGATACCCTCGATGATCGCGATGCGATTATCATGGCCTGCGCTTCACGCGTAGCGATGCGCGCCCATATCGCTCACACGAGGGTTCACGATGAGTTTGTTTCAGGAAGCCTGCAAATATATTCCCGGCGGTGTGAATTCACCGGTACGGGCATTCCGTGGCGTGGGCGGCGAGCCCATTTTCTTTGCCAAGGCCAAGGGCCCACATGTATTCGCCGCCGACGGCCGTCGATTCATCGACTACGTGGGATCCTGGGGTCCGATGATCCTGGGTCATGCCGACCCCGAGGTCATCGCTGCCGTTCAACGTGTCGCCGCCGATGGTTTGAGTTTCGGCGCACCGACGGAAGTTGAAACGCACCTTGCGCGCCGCGTGATCGAACTCGTTCCTTCCATCGAATTGATCCGCTTCGTCAGCTCGGGCACCGAGGCGACGATGAGCGCCATCCGGTTGGCGCGCGGCTTCACCGGCCGCGACGCAATCGTGAAGTTCGAAGGCTGTTATCACGGCCATGCCGACTCCTTGCTGATCAAAGCCGGTTCCGGGGCGCTGACCTTCGGCGTGCCGAGTTCGCCGGGAGTGCCTGCCGCATTGGCCAACCACACTCTCACGCTCGAGTACAACAACGCCGACCAGGTGCGCGAGTTGTTCGCGCGCATGGGCGAGAAGATCGCCTGCATCATCGTCGAGCCCGTCGCCGGCAACATGAACTGCATTCCCCCGGTAGCGGGATTTCTGCAGGCGCTGCGCGACGAGTGCACCAAAGCCGGCGCGCTGCTGATTTTCGATGAAGTCATGACCGGTTTTCGCGTCGCGCGCGGCGGCATGCAGGCCCTCGCAGGCATCAAACCGGACTTGACGACCTTGGGAAAAGTCATCGGCGGTGGCATGCCGGTGGGCGCGTTCGGCGGACGCCGCGAGATCATGGAAAGACTGTCGCCGCTGGGGCCCGTGTATCAGGCCGGCACGCTGTCGGGCAATCCCGTCGCGATGATTGCCGGATTGACTACACTGGCGGGGGTGTCGGCAGCGGATTTCTACGATCGCCTCGGCCGGATGACCGACCGGCTCGTCGCAGGACTGCAAACGGCCGCGCGTGAAAACGGCATTGCGCTTGCCACCAACCACGTCTGCGGCATGTTCGGGTTCTTCTTCACCGCAGAGCCCAAGGTCGAGCGCTACTCGCAGGCCGTGGCCTGCGACATGGAACGATTCAAAAAGTTCTTCCACGCCATGATCGGTGAAGGAATTTATCTCGCCCCGTCCGCCTTTGAAGCGGGATTCATATCCGCGGCGCACACCAACGAGATCGTCGACGCGACGATCGACGCGGCGCGGCGCTGCTTTGCCACGCTCGCCTGATCAACAAAGGGCATCCCAATGCGCGCATTTTTCTGGTTCCTCGCCGCGGTCGTCGTCGCGCTGCTGATCGGCGCCTGCATCGCCTATCCGGCCTTTGAACTGGCGTCGCATCTTGGCAACTGGGCCTTCCACCGCGTCGCCAGCCGCATCGCCATGCTGGTGCTGGCCGTGGAGTTGTTCTGGTTGGCGCGACACCTGGCCATCCGCACCAAAAGTGATTTCGGTTACGGACTGCCGCGCAGCCGGTTCATATCGCAATGCATTTGGTGGAGCGTCATCGGCATGGCAAGCGCCATCCCCGGGGCCTGGTTCCTGCTCGGCACGCATATCCGAGTGTTGGATCCGGCTTTCGCCCTCACGGCCGGTGCATGCTTGAAAATCTTTCTGGTGGGCGTCGGCTCCGGAATCTCGGTGGCCATCATCGAAGAGACCGTGATGCGCGGTGCCATCCACACCTCGATACAGAGGCAGTCCGGCCCGTGGGCCGCGGCGCTGTTGACCGCGCCGCTGTTCGCGCTGCTGCATTTTTTTGCCAAAGTGCGCATCCCACCCGAGGAGGTCGGCTGGGGCAGCGGATTCGATCTCATCGCGCGCTCGTTCGCGCCGTTGTCACATCCGCTGGCGGTGCTGGATTCGTTTCTCGCGTGGCTGATCGTGGGTCTGGTCTTGAGCCTGACCCGCGTGCTCACCGGCAACATCGCGGTGGCCATCGGGCTGCATGCCGGCTGGGTGATCATATTGCGCATGCTGCAGCAAAGCACGCAGCGCGGTCCGCCCAGCCCCTATGATGCGTGGGTGGGAAACTTCGACGGCCTGGTGGGATATTGGATCGTTCCGTGGGGCATCACGCTCGCGCTGCTGCTGTGGATCACCCGGCACCTCTGGGTCCGGTATGCGCGCAGTCCGTAGCACGTCCTCCTCAATTCACCGTGGTGGGTCCGGTCGAATCCTCAGAATCAGTGGCGATCTGGATCAGCGGCGCCAGAAAATCCAGGCGCTCCACCGGATCCTCCAACTCCAGGCAAAACTGTTTGTCGGCGGCGTCGATCGGCAATATTTCCGCGAGTCGATTGCCGACCCAGGATGCGTCATCCAGCCGCATTTCCATGGACGCGTAAACCTCGCCCAATTGGGGCAGTACGTTTTGAATCAGTTCCGCCAGATGCGCATGTCGCTGCGGCACCGGCACCTGCGGCTCAGTGTCGAGCCACGACACGTCGGCAAGATTCAGACCGTCGCTTTGCAATTGCCGGCTCTGCACCCGAAAGCGGCGCCGGCCGACACAGGACAGTCCCAGCAATCCGTCAGAGAGCTGATGAAAGTCAATGATCTGAGCCGAGGTGCCCACATCAAAAGTACTGGCAGGACCGACCTCGTTGCCGTCGCGAATCAGCAGCACGCCGAAATTCGACGCATCGTGCATGCAACGTCGCACCATGTCCACATAGCGGGTCTCGAAAATGCGCAACGGTAACGGCCCTTCCGGAAACAGCACGATGCTCAAGGGAAACAGCGCGATGTTCATGCAGCGCCCTTTTGTTTCAGCAACTGCAGCAGCTTGTCGTGCAGGCCGCCGAATCCGCCGTTGCTCATGATCAGGACATGATCGTCGGGACGCGCCTCGGCAGCGACCTGGCGCGCCAATTCCTCGACCTTGTCGGCAAACCGCGCACGCCCGCCCAACGCGATCACCTGCTCCTTCATGTCCCAGCCCAGATCCGGTGGCGTGAAGAACCAGGATTGATCCGCCGCTTTCAAGGACGATGCCAATTGATCGTTGTGAACCCCAAGCTTCATCGTGTTGGAGCGCGGCTCCAGTACTGCAAGGATGCGTGCAGCGCCAACGCGCGCGCGCAGTCCTTCCAGCGTGGTTTGAATGGCGGTGGGATGGTGCGCAAAATCGTCGTACACGGTAACGCCCGCGATTCGCCCGCGAATTTCCATGCGGCGTTTGACGCCTTGAAACGCCGACAACGCCTGCACCGCCGCGCTTGCCGTCACACCGGCCTGCACGCTTGCTGCGATGGCAGCCAGTCCGTTCAACACATTGTGTTGCCCGAGCAGCGTCCATTGCACGCGACCGACGTGCACCTCGTCGCGATACACATCGAAGGCGCCGTTCTCGCCCGGGCTCGCGCGCCAGCGCGCCGCGGCACCGGCACCGGCCGGAAGCGCGGCGGCCGGCTCTCCGGTGGCCGGCCCAGTGTCGGCGGACAACTCAAACGTCTCCACCGGCGTCCAACATCCGGCCGCCAAGACCTGCCCCAGTTGCGAATCGCGACCGTTGACGATGAGCCGGCCAGAGGGTGGCACCATGCGCAGCATTTGATGGAACTGCCAGCGGATGGCCGCGACGTCGGCGTAAATGTCCGCGTGATCGAACTCCAGGTTGTTCAGGATCGCGGTGCGCGGGCGGTAATGTACGAATTTGGCGCGCTTGTCGAAAAACGCGGTGTCGTATTCATCCGCTTCGAGGACGAAAAAGGCTGAGTTTCCAACGCGCGCAGTGACATCGAAATTGGCCGGAACACCGCCGATGAGGAAGCCGGGGGACAGGCCGGCTGCTTCTAGAATCCACGCCACCATGCTGCTCGTAGTGGTCTTGCCGTGAGTGCCCGCGACGGCGATCACGTGCCGTCCCTGCAGCACCTGTTCGCATAGCCATTGCGGGCCGGAGGTGTAGCGCAAACCGCGATCCAGCATCGCCTCGACGACGGGCTTGCCGCGACTCATCGCATTGCCGACGATGATGATGTCGGCGTTCAAATCCAGCTGCTCGGCACCGTAACCTTGGATCAACTCGATGCCGAGGTTCTCCAGCTGCGTGCTCATCGGCGGATACACATTGGCATCCGAGCCGGTGACCCGGTGTCCCAATGATTTGGCGATGGCGGCAATGCCGCCCATGAAGGTTCCCCCGATGCCCAAAATGTGGACATGCTGGGGACGAAGCGAAGATCGCAAAGCGGCGGCGGGTGATTCGTTCATAATCAACCACAAATTGTACACGCGGAAAACGAATGACAGACGCGATTTGGATCGACCGGGACGAGCAGCTTGAGGAAGTGGCAGGCGCACTCCAACGCGCTCCCTGGATCGGCATTGACACGGAATTCATGCGAGAGAAGACGTTTTTTCCGAAACTCTGCCTGCTGCAGATCAGCGCGCCGGCGCAGATCTGGTGCATCGACACCTTGGCCATCACCGATCTTGCGCCGTTGACGCAATCGCTGGTGGGCGCAGGCGCGTCGAAAATCCTCCACGCGGCGCGCCAGGATCTGGAAGCGATTTATCTCGTCACGCGGCAGATCGTAGCGCCCGTGCTCGACACGCAAATCGCCGCCGCGTGCGTCGGCATGAAGGCGCAGTTGGGCTATGCGGATCTGGCCAAAATTCTGCTCGAGGTCAGCATTGGCAAGAGTCAGACGCGCACCGACTGGTCGCGCCGGCCCTTGAGCGCCGCGCAACTGTCCTATGCCGCCGATGACGTCCTGCATCTGCATGACATCGCGGTGCGGCTGCAATCGCGTCTGCAGGAGTTGGGTCGCACGCATTGGGCCGAAGAGGATTGCGCGCAACTATCAAACCCCCGTTTATACGATCCGGATCCGGAGCGCGCCTGGACCCGGCTGAAGGGCATTTCGCAACTGGCGCCGAAGGCCGGCGGCATCGCGCGCGCACTCGCCGCCTGGCGCGAGCATCTCGCGCGCGAAAAAGATCTACCGCGTTCCTGGATCCTGTCGGACTCCGCCATCTTCAATTTGGCGCACGCCGATCCACGCAGCACGCCGCAGGTTCACGCTGCCGCGTCCGAAACCGCAGGTTGGAGCGAGCCGGTGCTCGCAAGTTTGCTCGACGCCATCAAGACCAGCGAGTCGATTCAGGCCAGCCCAGAAGCGCTCGCGCAAGACATGCGCCCGACACCCGAACAAAAAGCCCTGCTGAACGCCCTCGCGCAGATAGTCGACAAGCGCGCCACCGACCTAGGCGTCAGCGCAGAAATCCTGGCCACCCGCGGTGAACTGAAATCCATGGTCATGTCGTCCAAATCGCCGCAAGAACTCAATACGCAGGCTTTGCGCGGGTGGCGACGGGAGCAGATCGGCGATCTAATTCTTCGAGCGATCGGCGGTTAATCCACCTTGCAGGTCGGCTTTCCGCCGTTCGAACGCAATGGGCGCAGGTGAATCGTGTTCCGCCAAAAATCCCCAAGCGCAGCACGACCTAAAATGTCGATGGAATCGGCATTTTATCGGTCATATCTCTAATATTTACAATTGTATCGATGTATAACGACATTTCGTTCGATCACTCGAAACACCGCCTACATGCCTAAAAAAGTGTTGCGACTCGGATCAGATTGGTTTTCAGGACAATTCGATGATGGACGCTAACGTCCAGCAAGTGCTCAGGTTCAGGGAGTTTCTGCAACCTTGGCGTGATTCTAAATTCTGACTTCAAGCAGTAGCAGCAGACACCAAAACAGCAGCCTTGCCCACAGCAGCAGTCAAATCCGCAAAAACCTTGTCAACCTCAGCATCCGCATTGATCACGCGCAACAATCCAGCAGCCAGGTAATGCTCGATCAGCGGCTTAGTCTGCGCCTCATACACTTCCAGCCGCTTCCCGATGACCTCTTCCTTGTCGTCCGGACGCTGGATGAGCCGCGGCTTGTCGCCGCAACGTTCGCAATGCGGCAACGAGCCGGGTGGCGAGGTGAAAATGTTGAACACCCGACCACAGTCCTCGCAAATGCGGCGCCCGCTGAGTCGTTTCAGTAATACCGAGGTGTCGATGTTCATCAACACCACGGCATCCAACGGCGTGCCCAATTCGGCCAACAGGGGCGCGAGCGCCTCGGCCTGCGCGATATTGCGCGGAAAGCCGTCGAGAATGAAACCGCGTGCCGCGTCCGGCCGGGCCAGACGTTCGCGAATCATTCCCAGCACGATGGAGTCATCGACCAGCTTGCCTGCATCCATGGCAGCCTTGGCACGAGTCCCCAATTCGGTCTTCTTTGCCACCGCTTCGCGCAACAAATCACCGGTCGACACCTGCGGTATCCCATAGGTCTCCACCAGGCGCTGTGACTGCGTGCCTTTGCCGGATCCTGGCGCGCCAAGGAGAACGATTCGCATAGGGACTGGGGGTATTGGTCGTTTAAAGCGCGATACCGTACCTTTGACCAAAGCGAAGGTCAAACCCAACGAGACCCAACGCCCCGTGTCGGGCCCACCTCCAATGGGCTATCCTCCCGCCTCCCAGGCAGCAGGTGGACCCATGAAAAAGGCGACTCCCAGGAATGCTTTCTACGCCCAATCGGGCGGCGTGACCGCGGTCATCAATGCCTCGGCCTGCGGTTTGATCGAAACGGCGCGCAAATACCCTAGCAAAATCGGCAGGATCTACGCCGGTCGACACGGCATCATCGGCGCCCTCACCGAGGACCTGATCGACGTCAGCAAGGAGTCCGCCGCGGCCATTCGCGCCCTACGCTACACACCCGGTGGCGCATTCGGTTCGGCCCGCTACAAGCTCAAAGGTCTCGATGTGAACCGCGCCCACTACGAGCGCTTGATCGAGGTATTCCGCGCCCACGACATCGGCTATTTCTTCTACAACGGCGGCAACGATTCGATGGACACCGCCAACAAGGTGTCGCAGATCGGTGCGCAATTGGGCTATCCCATCACCTGCATCGGTATTCCCAAAACGGTGGACAACGATCTGCCCCTCACCGATTGCTGCCCGGGTTTTGGATCGGTGGCGAAGTACGTGGCGGTCTCGACGCGTGAAGCGGCGCTGGATGTGGCCTCCATGGCACGCACCTCCACCAAGGTATTTGTGCTCGAGGTCATGGGCCGGCACGCCGGCTGGATTGCTGCGGCGGCAGGCCTCGCGTGCGAGAAAGCCGGCGATGCGCCGCATATCATCCTGTTTCCCGAAATCGTGTTCGATCAGGCTAAATTCCTGGCTAAAGTACGCACCTGCGTGGAACGCTACGGCTATTGCGTGGTGGTGGTCTCCGAAGGCGTGCACAGCGCCGACGGCAAATTTCTCGCGGAGGCCGGCGGCACCGATGCCTTCGGCCACGCGCAACTTGGCGGGGTCGGACCCTTGGTGGCGAAAATCGTCAAGGACGCGCTGGGCTACAAATTCCATTGGGCCGTGGCCGACTATCTGCAACGCTCAGCCCGGCACATTGCTTCCAAAGTCGATGTCGAGCAGGCCTACGCCGTCGGCAAGGCGGCCATCGAATTCGCCATCGCCGGCAAGGATGCGGTCATGCCGACGATCGTGCGCAAATCCGATCGGCCGTACCGCTGGAGCATCGGCGAGGCGCCGCTCGCCGCAGTCGCAAACGCCGAGAAAAAGGTGCCGCGCCATTTCATCACCGCGGATGGCTTCGGCATCACCGCTCCCGCGCGCCGCTACCTCGCGCCGCTGATCGCCGGCGAGGACTATCCGCCCTATCGCGACGGCCTCCCCGCTTATGTCCAACTTAAAGCGGTCGGGATTCGGAAAAGGCTCAAGACCACATTTGTGCTATAGTCGCGCCCGCTTTTAGCGACCCATAAAACCATAATTTTCAATGCTCTATCTTTTTGGCGTAGCCTTTTGGAGATGACTTCATGACCCTGGATACCGTCCTCTGGTTGGCAATTGCCGCCGGAACCCTGGCCATCGTGTACGGCCTGCTATCGGTTCGTTGGATTCTCGCGCAGCCCGCCGGCAATGCTCGAATGCAGGAAATTGCAGCCGCGATTCAGGCGGGCGCAGGCGCTTACCTGAACCGGCAGTATTCAACCATCGCGCTCGTGGGCGTCATCCTCTTCGTCGTCATCGGCATCACGTTGGGCTGGCCAACGGCCGGCGGTTTCGCCGCAGGCGCCATCCTGTCAGGCGCCGCGGGTTACATCGGCATGTTCATTTCGGTCCGCGCCAATGTGCGCACGGCGCAAGCCGCAACCGGCGGCATCAACGCGGCGTTGAAGGTCGCATTCCGCGGCGGTGCCATCACCGGCATGCTGGTGGTCGGTTTGGGACTGCTGGGCGTTGCCGGTTACTACCTGCTCATGCTGCGAATGTTGCCCAGCGCCGAATTGGCGCTGAACTCGCTGGTCGGCCTGGCGTTCGGCGGATCGCTGATTTCCATCTTCGCGCGCTTGGGCGGCGGCATCTTCACCAAGGGCGCCGACGTCGGCGCCGATCTCGTCGGCAAGGTAGAAGCCGGCATTCCCGAAGACGACCCGCGCAACCCAGCCGTCATCGCCGACAACGTCGGTGACAATGTCGGCGACTGCGCCGGCATGGCAGCAGATTTGTTCGAAACGTACGCGGTCACCCTCGTCGCCACCATGCTGCTGGGTGGCCTGGTGATGAAGGGCCTGGTGGGCGGTACGGCGTTCCAGGCATTGGGTGAACAGGCAGTGTTGTTCCCGCTGGTGCTCGGCGCCATTTCCATCATCACCTCGATCGTCGGCACCTTCTTCGTGTCGACCAGCGAAGGCGGCAAGATCATGAACGCGCTGTACAAGGGCGTCATCGTCTCCGGCGGATTGTCGGCCATCGCGTTTTACTTCGTGTCGCAGAAGATGATGGGCCCGCTGGCCATGACGTTCTGGTATTGCTCATTGGTGGGTCTGGCGCTGACGGCCGCGATGATCGTCATCACCGAGTACTACACGGCGACCGAATACGCTCCTGTGCGCCATATCGCCTCCGCCTCACAGACCGGCCACGCCACCAACATCATCGCCGGACTTGGCGTCTCGATGAAGTCCTGCGCGCTGCCGGTACTCGCCGTCGTATTGAGCATCTGGGCCGCGAATCAACTCGCCGGCATCTATGGCATCGCCATCGCCGCCACCGCCATGTTGTCCATGACCGGCATGATCGTGGCGCTCGATGCCTACGGTCCCATCACCGACAACGCCGGCGGCATCGCCGAAATGGCCGGCCTGGACAAGAAAGTTCGCGACGTCACCGATCCGCTCGACGCCGTGGGCAACACCACCAAGGCCGTGACCAAGGGCTACGCCATCGGATCAGCAGGCCTTGCCGCGTTGGTGCTGTTCGCCGATTACACGCACAAGCTGGGTGAAGTGCTGGGCCACCCGACCGCGTTCGACTTGTCGGATCCGGCCGTGATCATCGGCCTGTTCATCGGCGGATTGGTGCCCTACCTGTTCGGCGCCATGGCCATGGAAGCGGTCGGCCGCGCAGCCGGCGCGGTGGTCAACGAAGTGCGGCGTCAGTTCCGTGAAATCAAAGGTATCATGGAAGGCACCGCGAAGCCGGATTACTCGCGCGCCGTGGACATGCTGACCAAGGCGGCGATCAAGGAAATGATCATTCCTTCGCTGCTGCCGATTCTCGTGCCCGTCGTGCTCGTGTTCGTCATCAACTTCCTGATGGGCCCCGGCGAAGGCGTCAAAGCGCTCGGCGGCTTGCTCATCGGCACCATCGTCACCGGCTTGTTCGTCGCGATCTCCATGACCACGGGCGGCGGCGCCTGGGACAATGCCAAGAAGTACATCGAAGAAGGCAACTTCGGCGGCAAAGGCTCGGATGCTCATCGCGCGGCTGTTACCGGTGACACTGTTGGGGATCCTTACAAGGATACTGCGGGGCCTGCTATCAATCCTTTGATCAAGATCATCAACATTGTGGCTTTGCTGTTGGTGCCTTTGCTGGGCTGATCCTGGCATCACGGTGATCCCCGTGCCGTCGGGACCGGATGTGCTTTTCGCTCGTGGTCGCGCGGGAAGACATCCGGGACGGCGCGGACGGTTGCTAGCGCATATGGCGTCACCGGCCGGCTGATCGAAGCGCTCAGCGCAACCGGCGCGCCGCCCCGGCCTCGCTCGGACACGAGCGAAAAGCACATCCGGTCCCGACGGCACTGCACTATCGCGATTTCAAAGCCACTCAGAACTTGCGCTAAGCAGCGTGTCACCGTTTAGTGGAGAGAATGAACATGACGATACCGATGCGCGCTGCGTTTAAGGTTCTAGTTCATTGTCCGGTGTCGCGCGATACTTTTGCGGCGTTGTTGCGCGGGGAGTTGGCGGCGCTTGAGACGGATGAGAATGCTGCCGCTGTGCTGGCGGTTATTCGTGGAGCGAATCCGCTGGGGGATTTTGATTTGTATCGGGGAGTGTTCGAGGTGTCGTTGGGATTCGAGGGGTTTACGGCCACGGATCGCGCTACGCCGACTGCCGGCGCGGCGGGGGCGAACACACTCTCCCCCACTGTCGTCATCACCACTTACATTGACGCGGCTGCTGATCATGCCCTGATACACGACGCGCTTCGTCAACTGATGGACGCGCATCCTTGGGAAACGCCGGTCATTGAATTCGATGATCGAGCCACTCATCTCCTTATTCGAGAAGGCCGGCAATGGATGCCGAAGATTCTCGTGTAAGGGTCAGATATCGAAGTACAGAACGTCCGGCTCGCTCAAACTCTCGCGCGACGCGACCCGCAGTTCCGGATCCTTCATGGACACGCGGGAACGGGGCGGCACAGTCCGCGTGAGGAACACCGACCCGCCGATGACGCTGTCCGCGCCGACCACCGTCTGACCGCCCAGCACCGTCGCGTTCGCGTACAGCGTCGAGCCGCTCTCCACCGTGGGATGACGTTTGCGTCCGCGTACCAACTGGCCGGTGACATCGCGTTGAAAGGACAGCGCGCCCAGCGTCACGCCCTGATACAGCTTCACGCCCGCGCCGATGTCGGTGGTCTCGCCGATGACGACGCCGGTTGCGTGATCGATGAAAAATGCCGGTCCGATCTTGGCGCCGGGGTGAATGTCGCAGCCGGTTCTTCCATGCGCCCACTCGGTCATGATGCGCGCCATCAACGGCACGCCCAGCCCGTACAACACATGCGCAATGCGATACACGCTGACCGCCAATAGGCCTGGGTAGGCCAGAATGATTTCATCCAGGTGCGTGGCGGCTGGGTCGCCGTCAAACGCGGCCTGAACGTCGCCGACCAGCAAGGCGCGGATCGCCGGCAGGCGCCGCATGAAATCCTGCGTCAAATCGTGCGCACGCGGCGCGCACGGTCCCACTTCGGCATTGACGTCGTCGCGCTCGCGCCCGTAGCACAGGCAATGCTCGATCTCGCGATCGATCTTGGGCTCGACGCGGCTCAGCAAGTCCTCGATATAGCCAGGCAGGTTCTGCTCGTTCAGATCGCGACGACCAAAATAGCCCGGATACATGAGATCGAGCAGCAGCCGCAGGATCTCGACGATGGCCTCGCGCGAGGGCAGATAGCGGCGCGATATGCGCCGCGCGCGCACATCGTTCACATAACTGCTGAGCAGTTCCTGCGCGAGGCGTTCGCGCATCGTCGGCAGCGGTGATTTTGGCAAGGTGCTCATCGGTTCGATCACCTTTTAGGCAACAGCCTGCATCTTTTCAACCTCTTCGAACAATCCTTCGAACAGCGCGCCGGACAGATAGCGCTCGCCGGCGTCAGGCAGAATGACGACGATGGTCTTGCCGGCATTGGCCGCTTCATTGCCCAGTCGCAGCGCCACCGCCATGGCCGCTCCACAGGAGATGCCGCACAGAATGCCTTCCTCGCGCGCCAGCCGCCGTGCCGTGGCGATGGCGTCCTCATTGGTCACCTGCTCGACGCGGTCCACCAGCGACAGATCCAGATTCTTCGGCACGAACCCTGCGCCGATGCCTTGAATCTTGTGGGGTGTCGGCGCCAGCGGCTGTCCGGCCAGCGTCTGGGTGATGATGGGGGAATTGGTCGGCTCGACAGCCACCGTGAGAATGGCCTTGCCGCGGGTATTTTTCAGATAGCGCGAGACGCCGGTGAGCGTGCCGCCGGTGCCGACGCCGGCAACAAAGATGTCCACCTTGCCTGCGGTGTCATCCCAGATTTCAGGACCGGTGGTCTTTTCGTGAATCGCCGGATTGGCGGGATTCTCGAACTGTCTCATCAGCACATATTTCTCGGGGTCGGACGCGGCCAGTTCCTCGGCCTTGGCGATGGCGCCCTTCATGCCCTTGGCACCCGGAGTGAGGATCAGTTTGGCCCCAAAGGCCGCCAGTACCTTGCGCCGTTCCATGGTCATGGTGTCGGGCATGGTCAGCACGCATTCATAGCCGCGAGCCGCGGCGGCGAACGCCAGCGCAATGCCGGTATTGCCGCTGGTGGCTTCGACGATGGCCATGCCCGGTTTGAGCACCCCTCGTTCTTCGGCATCCCACACCATGGCGGCGCCGATGCGGCATTTGACCGAATAGGCCGGATTGCGCCCCTCGATCTTCGCCAGGATGGTGGCCTTGGATCCGGCGTTCAACCGGTTGATGCGGATCAGCGGCGTGCGGCCGATGGAACGGGAGTTGTCGTCGAAAATCGCCATGGGGCACCTCGGGCAAACGCTGTTCGAAAAGGAGGAATGGATTTTCCTCCTAAGCGCGGGGTTTGCGCCATAGCAGTTTGTTATATAGGACTGCCCACGCGTTATAAGCGAGGCTGCTGCCGAGGGAGCCCGCCCGGGTCCCTAAACGATGGGGGTCATCAGCAGTGGCTGGGGGCGCCCGACGAAGAATCCTTGAACGAAATCAATGCCCATACGTTTAACCGTGTCCATCGACAGCTGGTCTTCGACCTGCTCCGCCACGACGCGAAAATTCATGCTGCGCGACAGCTCGATCATGGCCGACACCATGGCCTGGCTGACCGCATCCTGGGCGAGGTTGCGGATGAAGGACCCGTCGATCTTCAGGTAGTCAATCGGCAGCATTTTGAGGTTTGAGAAGGACCCCAGACCGCTGCCGAAATCATCCAATGCAAACTCGGCGCCCATGCCGTGCAGCACCTCGACGAAGCGGCGTGCATGCTCCACATTGGCAACCACGGCAGTCTCGGTCAGTTCGAAGCACACATCGCGGGGCGAGGCGCCGGTGTGGTCGAAACAGTCAACGACGAACTCGAGGAATTGCGAGTCGCCCAACGTTTGTCCGGCGATGTTGATGGCAACACTGCGCCCTTCGGGCAGTTTCAGTCCGCCGCGACCCAGGGCGGACAACACGGTTTGCACCACCCACCGGTCGATGTGCGGCATCAGGCGGTAGCGTTCGGCCGCCTTGAAGAACTCAGCCGGCGCAATGGTGGTGCCATCGTCCTCATCGAGTCGCAGAAACACTTCGATGCCCGGGCCATTGACCACATCGCTCTGTGCATGGACGATGGGTTGAAAGTACAGCTCGAATTTATTGTCGCGCAGTGCGCCCTGCAATTTCTGCAGCCAGTGGATTTCACCGCTCTGCCGCGCATTGGCCTCCTCGCGCGCCGAGTAGACGTGAATATGCGAACCGCCGCGTTTCTTGGCGATGTAACAGGCGGAGTCCGCGGAGCTTAAAATATCTTCGATGGAGCCGCCTTCGCGGCCTAGTTCAACCAGGCCGATGCTGACGCCGACGTTGAATATCTTGTCCTTCCACACGAACCGGTAATCATTCACGGTGCGCACGACGTTGTCAGCAATCTGCCGCGCCTTGTCCAGCGGACAGCCCACCAGCAACAGTGCGAACTCATCGCCGCCGATCCGTCCCACGGTATCTGAATCGCGAACGGCATCTTTGATCAGGCTCGCCACTTCGCGCAGCATGTTGTCGCCGGCCGTATGTCCGCAGGTGTCGTTGACCACTTTGAAACGGTCGAGGTCGAGATAGCACAACGCGTGCGAGGCGTCCCCGGCATGCGCCATGTCCATCGCTTCCTGCAGTCGCCGCTCGAATTCACGCCGGTTGACGAGCCCCGTCAGCGCATCGTGGCTGGCTTGATAGGACATCTGCCGCGCCAGACCGCGCACCTCGCTGTTGTCGTGAAGCACCAGCACGACGCCCAGAATTTCCTTGTTATCCGATGTCAGCGGCGACACGCTGATCTCCACCGAGCGTTCGGCGCCACCCTGCGACGGCACCAGCACTGCACGCCGACCCATGGTGATGCGCGCGCCATTGCTCAGACATTTGCGCACCGGATCTCCAAGCGAGCGTCGATCCGCTTCATCGATCAGCGAGGCGACCTCGCTGAAAATCCGGCCGACGAGCTGGTCGAACTTTTGTCCGAGCAGCACTTCGCCCGCATGGTTCACGTAATCGATTCGTCCGTCGGTGTCGACCGTGACGACGCCCTCGCCCATCGCATCCAAGGTTGCGACGGCGCGTGGCCGTGAACCCATGCCCGCTGCGGACGACGCAGGCAGCATCTCAACGGCGGTGAGCAGCAAGGCGGGTGCGCCGGCGCTGTCGATCAATGCGCTGGACAATTCCACGCGCGTGATCTCACCGTGTTCGGCGGCGAGTTCCACTTCATAGCGTTCCGCCGCAGGTTCATTCAACAACCGCCGCGCAAGATTGTTGTGCACCAGATCCGTGTACTCCGCGGTGACGAAGTTGGAGAGCGGCTTGCCGATGAGATCCTTCGCGTTCGTACCGAGCAAGGAGAGAAAGCGCGAATTGGCGAACAGGATGACTTCGCGGTGCACCAGCACCGCTTCATGCACCGACTCCACCAGACGCTGGAACAGCTGCTCGCGCTCCTGCAATCGGATGCCGCGATGTTCGAGGCTTTCGAGAAGTTTGTTGACGGCGAGACCGAGGTCGCTGATCGCGTCGCGACGTCCGTCCAGACGAATCCGTCCGGCAGAGTCCGGGTCGCGTGTCAGCCGCCAGACTTGCTTGGACAGATCATCGACCGCCTTGTCCTGCCGCTGCTTCCAAAGAAATAGACCGAGCAATCCTAATGCCAATACACTTGAGGTAGCGGCACACCACTGAATGGAAGACTGGAGCAACATGGAGATTCACAGAATAGCGCAAGGACATGGCGTCCCCTGCCAATATTCACCATAATCAAGATGTTTATGAATACCACTTTAGCTCGACAACAAATGGTGGATCAGCAGGTTCGCACCTGGGAAGTCCTTGATTCGCGCGTACTCGACGTGCTGGCCAGCGTGCCGCGCGAAATATTCGTACCACCGGCGTATCGCGACTTGGCGTTCGCTGACGCGGACATTCCCATCGGTTGCGGTCAGTCGATGCTGGCGCCAAAGCTGCACGGTAGAATCCTGCAGACGCTGAATGTCGGCGCGGACGACAAAGTGCTGGAGATCGGCACCGGCACCGGCTACCTGACCGCCTGTCTGAGTCTGCTGGGCGCGCAAGTCACCTCCATCGACATTCATGCCTCGTTGAGCGCCGCTGCCGGCCTCAACCTGTCGTCGGTCTCTGGCGCACGCGCGCAATTGCAGGTCCGTGACGCGTTTGACCCTGCGCCGCTGGGCGAATACGACGTCATTGCCGTCACCGGGTCGATGCCGCTCGACAGTCATTGCTTTGAAAAGGCGCTGCGGGTGGGCGGACGGCTGTTTGAAGTCGTGGGCACGTCGCCGCTGATGGACGCGCGCATCGTGCGTCGGGTCGAGGCGGATCAGTGGATACGCGAAAGCGTGTTCGAGACCCTCATCGACCCGCTGATCAATGCACCGCAGGCGCCGAGGTTCGTGTTTTGAGCGTGGCCGACATGTCGGCAGGGCAGTTCATGGCACGACTCGCCCAGCCCGCTCCGGTGGTGCTGGTGGATGTACGGGAGGCATGGGAACTGGAGGTCGCGTCGGTTCCCGTGAAGATCGTGCATATCCCGCTGGGCCAATTGAGCCAGCGCTTGCAGGAATTGGACCCTGCCACCGAGACGGTGGTCCTGTGCCGTTCGGGCGGGCGCAGTGGGCAGGCGGCTCACTTTCTGGACAATCAAGGTTTCAAGTCGGTGCATAACCTCAAAGGCGGCATTCTGGCGTGGGCCCAGGAACTTGATCCGACCATTCCTGCCTATTGAGCAGCAATCTATCTAAGTGATATAGTCATATACAACACTATATGACCCGCCGATGTCGGGTCGGACGCTTTGCAGGTGATTCTATGAACAAGTTTGTGCTTCTGGTTGGCGTGGTGGCCTTGGGCGCAGGCCAGGCTGCCGGTGCGGCGGATCTGGTCGAGGTGTACCAGCGTGCGTTGCAGAACGACCCCCAATTGCGCGAGGCCGAAGCCACCAAACTCGCCACCCTGGAAGCAAAGCCGCAGGCGCTCTCCGCGCTACTGCCACAACTCTCGGTCAACGGCAGTTACACCCGCCAACGCGACAGCGGCATTCAGGAGCAGACGCAACTCGTGGTCGGGCAGTCCACGCCCATCGTTTTCAACAACGATGGCACGACCAAGACCACGGGCCACCGTTACAGCGTGGATCTGCGCCAGAGCGTCTTCAGCTGGGCCAACTGGGTGGCGTTGAAAAGCGCCGATTCGCAGGTGGCACAGGCGGAAGCGGATTACCAAAGCGCGCGCCAGGACCTGGTGTCGCGGGTGGCACAGCGCTATTTCGACGTGCTTGCAGCCCAGGACGATCTGGACGCGCAGTCTGCGGCCGCAAACGCCATCAAGCATCAGTTGGATCAATCCGAGCAGCGCTTCAACGTCGGATTGATCGCCATCACCGACGTGCAGGAAGCACGCGCCGCGCACGACAGCGCCGTGGCCGCCGTCATCGCCTCGAAGCGACAGCTGGCCTCTGCCCAGGAAGCGCTGCGCGAAATCACCGGCGATTCCTTTGAGACGCTGGCGCGCCCGGTGGACGCGATGGATCTGGCAAGTCCCAACCCGGCCAATGAAGAGCAGTGGGTTCAAAAAGCGTTGGAACAAAACCTGAGCCTGATATCCAGTCGCCTGGCGACCGATATCGCGCGCGAGAACATCAGCAGTGCCCGGGGCGGCTATGGACCCTCGCTGGACTTGATCGGCAGCGCGGGCAAGACGGTCAGCGACGGCGACATCAACTATACGGATGGCGGGGTCGGCACCTCGACCATCGATCAGAACCTCCGCTCCATCAGCCTGCAACTCACCTTTCCGATCTATTCCGGTGGTTACACCTCGTCGCGCGTCCGCCAGGCTGTGTACCGGCATCGGGCCTCCAAAGAAAGACTGGAACGCGTCGCGCGCCAGACGGAACGGGAAACTCGCGATGCTTACTTGGGCGTGCTGTCCGAAATTTCGCGCGTCAAGGCATTGAAGCAGGCGCTGGAGTCGAACCTCACGGCGCTCAAGGCCTCGGAGGCCGGTTATGAAGCCGGCACGCGGACCGCGGTGGATGTGTTGCAGTCGCGCCGTTTGCTGATTCTGGCGCAGACTAACTATGCGCGCAGCCGTTACGACTACATTTTGAACGTTCTGAAACTGCAATCCGAAGCCGGCATGCTGACACGACAGAGCCTGGACGGCATCAACGCTTTGCTGACCGAATCAGCACCCAAGGTCGCGGATCCGACCGCGACGCCGACGCCTCAGACCGCGCCTGGCAACCAGGGCCTATAACGACCAAGCTGCAATTCTGACATCAAGGGTCGGCAGCGCGCGGCAACTTTAAGTCGATCATCTTCAGGATGAGCTGCAAAGCGCCGCGGTTGGCGGCCACGACATTGCGCGCGATGGCGCCCACCCGGGTGCCTTCACCGGGCTCCAGCAACCATGCGCTCACCGCCGCCGCCAAACTTTGCGCATCCGGCGTACACACCGCAGCGTGCTGGTCGAACATCAGTTTCGCCACATCCGCGCTGTTCGCATTGTAGGGGCCGGTGGCAAACGGTATTCCGAGCGCCGCCGGCTCGAGCAAATTGTGGCCGCCAATCGGCACCAGACTGCCGCCGACGAACGCTGCATTCGCGGCCGCGTAAAAGGTGAGCAATTCGCCGACCGTGTCGAGCAGCACCACTTCGGTGTCCAGCCGCGGCAGGCGTCCCTCGCTGCGGCGAACGAAGCGCACCGCGCGCCGCGCCAACATCGATGCAACCGCATCGAATCGATTCGGATGACGTGGCGCCAGCACCAACAGCGCGTCGGGCACCGACGCGCGAACCAGCGCATGCGCATCCAGCACCAGTTCCTCTTCGCCGGCATGGGTGCTGCCCGCCGTCCACGCGGTACGACCGCGTAGATACCGATCGCGCAATTCCGCGCCGGCGGCGCGAACCCGCGGGTCGATGGACACATCGAATTTCAAGTTGCCGCTGATCTGCACGTTAGCCGCGGCAGCGCCGAGATACTTGAATCGTTCCGCATCCTCGGCCGATTGCGCTGCGACGATCACGCCCGCGCCCAGCATCGGCCGGGTGAGCGCGCGCAGCCGCCGGTACCGCGGCCAGGAGCGCGTCGAGATGCGCGCATTGGCGATGATTCGCGGTACGCCGCGCCTCGCACACTCGCGGTACATGTTCGGCCACAACTCGGTTTCCATGAAGATTGCCGCCACGGGACGCACGTTGGAAAAGAAGCGACGCACGGCGCCGGGCAGATCGTAAGGTCCGAAGCGCACATCGACCTCAGGCTGGCTGAACAGCTCCCGCGCACGGCGGGCGCCGGTCGGCGTGGCAGTCGTCAGCACTACGGGCCATTGCGGATGGTCCGCACGCAACGCGCGGACCAGCGAGGTGGCGGCTGCGACCTCGCCCATCGAAACTGCGTGCACCCAGATGCACCCCGGTGCGCTGAGCGCGCGTCCGAAGCCGAAGCGCTCGCCCCAGCCGGATCGATACGCCGGATCACGCATCGAACGCCACAGCACATTTGCAAATGCGCACGGCGCCGCGAGGTAGGCCAGCAAGGTGTAGAGGAGGCGCACGGTGTCGCTCAGCCTTCCGCGTAGCCGTCTAGCAGCTGACGCCAGCAGTTCTCATCGAACCGTCCTGCAGGCAGCCGCGCGGAGATCTTCTCAAACGAATGCTTCAATCGCGCAAGATTGCCGCGGCTCCAGGAACCTTTGCGCCGGAGGCGGCCGCGATCCAGATCGATCACGCTCACCACGCCCTGCGCGTCCACCAAGATGTTGTGGGCATTGAGATCCGCGTGATCAAGCCCGGCAGCATGCAATCGCGCAATTGCGTGTCCGGCATTGCGCCAGTGATCCGCCGGCAGCGGCGCGAGCACCAATGCCGCGCTGACGCTGACCGCTCCGGCGATACGCCGCGTGATCAGGTCGCAGCGATACAGCAGGCCATGGCGTGAGTAGCGGGCCCCAATCGGTGCCGGCACCGGCAGTCCGAGCGCGTGCAGATGCACGCACAGCCGCCACTCGGCAAAAGCGCGCACCGCATTCTCACCCAACCAGACATAGCGGTCGGTGAGCACGCGCGCCAACAAACCGCCGCGACGGAAATGACGCAGCACCCAGTCGTCCGCGTCGGCCGTGATGAACCACGCCGACCCACGTCCCTGCGCGGTCGCACTCAGGCGACCTTGCGCCGCCCAAAAGTCGGGATCAAAGACCGATTCGCCGCCGGATTCGAGTACACTCACGCTTGCGGATGTGGCGATGAGCATGGCGCCATCGACAGTGCGATGGCGCTGCCCGCCATCGGACGCGAGCGACCTGTCATAGACGATCAAGCGATGACCTTGCGATTCAATCCCCCGCCCGCCCACGTCTGCCTGCTGCGACTGTCCGCCATCGGCGATACCTGCCATGCGCTGGCAGCGCTTCGAGCGCTGCAGGCGGCCTGGCCGCAAACGCGATTTACGTGGATCATCGGCAAGATTGAAGCCAAATTGATGAGCGCGTTGTTGCCCGAGGTGGAGTTTATCACCTTCGACAAAGGCGCCACGGTTCGCGAATTGCGCAGACTCCGCCGCGACCTCGCGCCGCGGCACTTCGATCTGCTGCTGCACATGCAATTGTCATTTCGCGCAAGCCTGGTCAGCGCTCTGGTCCGCGCACCGATCAAATTGGGATTTGACCGGGCACGCGCGCGCGAGCTGCAATGGCTGTTCACCCATGAGCAGATTCCGGCACGCCCGCACCAACACATGCTCGACTCGCTGCTGGAGTTTGTCCGTGCGTGCGGCATCGAACCCGGCGCGCCCGACTGGCGCATCCAGTGCTCGCCGGCGGCGCAGGCGTACGCGCGCAGCATCATTCCGGACCAGCAGCCCACCTTGTTGATCAGCCCCTGTTCGAGCCGCAGCGTGCGCAATTGGCCGCACCAGCGCTATGCGGCACTGGCGAGATACGCTGCAACCGTTCATTCCATGCGCGTGGTGCTGGTCGGCGGTCCCAGCGCGTTCGAGGCACACATGGGCGCCCACATAGAAGCCCTCGCCGGCGTCTCCCTGAACAACACCATCGGCAAGGACACGCTACCGTTCCTGCTGGCGTTGATCGAGCGCGCCACGGTGCTGCTGACGCCGGATTCGGGACCGGCTCACATGGCTAGCATGGTCGCGACACCGGTGATCGGACTGTACGCGGCCACCAATCCAGCGCGCAGCGGACCTTACAACAGCCTGGCGACCTGCGTGGACCGCTACGATGCAGCCTGCCGCCGATACCGCGGCAAGCCCGCGAGGATGCTTGCCTGGACGACCAAGATCGAAGAGCCGGGGGTCATGGAGTTGATCGAGGTCGAGGCGGTCGAGCGGATGCTGGATCAGGTGCTGCGGCAAGACAATGTCCGCTAGAATGCGCGCGATATGAGCAGCAGCGAAATTCAAGTGCCCGTGTCGCCGGGTGAATTGATCGACAAGATTACGATCCTGCGCATCAAATCTGCGCGGATGACCGATCCAAAGAAACTCGCCAATGTGCGGGTAGAGCTGGCGGCTCTGCAAGCTACCTGGGGTGCGCACGCTTATTCGCGTCAGGACATCGTTGCCGAGGAAAAGGCTTTGCAGGCGGTGAACGAACGACTGTGGGTGATCGAAGACGATATCCGCGACAAGGAGCGCGCCCAGGAATTCGACGCGGATTTCGTGCGGCTGGCGCGTGCGGTGTACTTCGAGAACGACGAGCGTGCCGCGCTCAAGAAGCGCATCAACGAGCGGCTCGGCTCCACGCTGGTCGAGGAAAAATCCTATCGCGACTACAAAGCCGGCGCCTGAGCCACCAGCGTTTGATCAGCGCTGCAGCGTATACTCCGCGCCGCAATATGAGCACTTCGCCCAACCGGTAGCGGCGATCGCCAGGTATACCCGCGGATGCGAATTCCACAGAACCATTTCCGGCATGGGGCACGACAGGGGCAGGTCCGCCGCCGTCACTTCATATTGATGCTGCGCATTGGCCTGAATCAGCGGGCGCGGCGCCGGTGTGTGGGCGGCCGTCGCTGCGCTCTGTGCGCCATTTGAACTTGCTGACATGTTATGGATTTCCTGCAGAGGGTGAAGAGACGGCACAAGATGCGCATTGTGCTCGCAGTCGCAAGACGGGCGCAAATGCGACGGACGTGACGCTCACGAGGCGGCCATCTCGCCGAAGGTTGCGCGCCAGATCGCGCGCACGCCCTCGCGCATCGCCGCTTGCGGCGCCGCCTCCACCACGCGCTCGTCCTGTCCTTCCAACGAGATCCGGTGCAGCAACGCGCGGAATTCGCGATACACATCGGTCAGCCATTGCGCAGTTGCGGCTTCGATGATGCCGGCGGCAACCAGCGCCTCGAGTTGGCGGATGTTGTCCGGATAGGTCAGAAGTTGAGGGTGGTCGTGTGCGTGTGCCAGAACCCAGTATTGCACCAGAAACTCGATGTCGGCGATGCCGCCCCAATCCTGCTTGATATCAAATTCACCCGGCTTGGCCTTGGACAGCTCATTGCGCATGCGTGCGCGCATCTGCGCCACGTCCTCGCCCAATTTGTCCCGATGCACGGATTGAGTCAGGACGCGCACCCGGGCCCGCTCGAATTCCGCACACAGCGCCGGATCACCCGCCACGGCGCGCGCGCGCAGCAGCGCCTGATGTTCCCAAGTCCATGCTTCTTGGTGCTGGTAGCGCTCGAAAGCGTCCAGTCCGGTCATCAGGAAGCCGCCCTTGCCATTGGGCCGCAGCCGCATGTCCACTTCATAAAGACGGCCTGCGGTGGAATGCATGGTGAGCAGATGCACGATGCGTTGGCCCAGCCGCAGAAAGAAAATGCCGTTATCCAGCGGGCGATCGCCGCCGGTCTGCTGGATCTCGCCGCGGGAGTCATGCAGGAACACCAGATCCAGGTCCGACCCGTAGCCGAGCTCCAAGCCCCCCAGTTTGCCGTAGCCGGCGACGGCGATCTTCACCACGCGCAACGCAGCGTCGGTCGGGCCGCAGTGAGGCACGCCGTAGGTCGCGGTCATCTGCTGCCACGCCAGATCCATGCAACATTGCACGATCAGTTCTGCGATGTCGGTCAGCCGGTCGCTGACCTTCATCAACGGCAGGCGGTGTGTGAGGTCCGCCAGAGCAACCGCGAAAATGGCCGCCTTTTGAAATTGACGCAACGACTCGACCTGGCGTTCAGGATCGTCCGCCGCCACGCGTTCCATGCGCGCCGCCAGCTCCTGCGCAAAGCCGGCGCGGGACGGCAGCTCGTTGAACAGCCGCGCATCGATGAGTTCATCGAGAAGCAACGGAAATTCCGCAATCTGGCGCGACAGAAACGCACTGATCTCGCACACGTCGATGAGACGGTCAAGGGCCGCGGGCTGCTCGATCAGCAGTGCCAGATACGAGGAGCGCGAACCGATAGCTTCGAGCACGCGCAGCACCCGCTGCATCGCGGCCGTGGGCACCGCGCTGCGTGCGGCACGATCGAGCAGGCGCGCCAGCAATTGCCGGATGCGACGCCGTCCCGCTTCATCCAGCCGGCGGTAGGCGCCTCCTTGGGCGTAAGTTTTCAGCGCGGCGGCGCTGGCAGCAAGTTCCGCCGCCGGAAAACCCCGGTTGCGCAACTCTTCTTCCACTGACGCGGACTCCGAGCCGAACCAGGCCATGCTTTGTTCGGGCGGGGCGCGGCGCGAATCGGACACGCCGAACACCAGCGACTCGAAATGGTCAGCCACGACTTTGCGCGCAGCATCGATGCGCGTAAGCGTAGCCGGCCAGCCCGCTTCGCGCATCGCAATCGCCAGACGCTCGCGGTCGACCTCCTCCGCCGGCAAGGAATGCGTCTGTTCATCACGAATCATCTGCACCGCATTTTCCGCCTTGCGCAACACGAAATAGGCGTCGAGCAGCGCCGCAACCACCGATTCGCCCAACAGCCGTGAGCCGGCCAACAACGGCAGAACCTCCAGGATGGCAGCGTTCTGCAGGCGAGGATCGCTGCCGCCGCGCACCAGCTGGAAAGATTGCGCGATGAATTCGATTTCGCGGATGCCGCCGGCGCCCAACTTCAGGTGCTGCTCCAGATCGCGCCG
>JANMXI010000114.1:0-18554 GCA_031394735.1 Pseudomonadota bacterium
TATGGAAGGGCCATCGCTCAACGGATAAAAGGTACTCCGGGGATAACAGGCTTATTCCTCCCAAGAGTCCACATCGACGGAGGAGTTTGGCACCTCGATGTCGGCTCATCACATCCTGGGGCTGTAGCAGGTCCCAAGGGTACGGCTGTTCGCCGTTTAAAGTGGTACGCGAGCTGGGTTCAGAACGTCGTGAGACAGTTCGGTCCCTATCTTCCGTAGCCGTTGGAGAATTGAGGGTGATCTGCTCCTAGTACGAGAGGACCGGAGTGGACGTACCTCTGGTGTACCGGTTGTCACGCCAGTGGCATTGCCGGGTAGCTATGTACGGACGGGATAACCGCTGAAAGCATCTAAGCGGGAAGCCCCCCCCAAGATTAGTTCTCCCTAGACCTTTAAGGTCTCTAAAGGGCCGTCGAAGACTACGACGTTGATAGGCTGGGTGTGTACGCGCAGTAATGCGTTTAGCTAACCAGTACTAATTGCCCGTGAGGCTTGACCATATAACACCCAAGCGATTTGCCTAACGTCATATCGTTTAATTGGGTCCATTGATTGAGAGTCTGAACATGGACTCGATTGCGACATACTTGTCGAAACAAATTGTACGAATTCGCGGCTGGGGCAGGCCTACGTCTGCCCCGATCGCTACCGGTTTGCCTGGCGGCCATAGCGAGTGGGAACCACCCGATCCCTTTTCGAACTCGGAAGTGAAAACGCTCTGCGCCGATGCTAGTGTTGGCTTTGTCAATGTGAAAGTAGGTCACTGCCAGGCTCTTAAATTTGATGTGCCATGATCGATAACCCCCGACAGCGAAAACTGTTCGGGGGTTTTTTGTTTGTTTTAAAATCGTATCAGCGTTTGCGGATTTCGAAGGTCAGGCTCATCCAGAGGCTTTCCCATTCCGCGATGTCGGACTCCCGGCAGCGCTCCATGATCAAACTGTGCAGACGCCATTGGCCCGATGCGCTCAATCCTCGTTTCCATTTGAACATAACATAATGCGTCATCACCACCAGTTGGCCGATTCTGTGCGCGAGCAATGGGAAACTGGCGCTGTAACATTTCAAAGAGTATGGTCAGATTTTCGCGGTTCTTTTTTCGCTACGCGCGCGAGGTGCGTGCAGCGCATCCAATAAAAAATGGGGAGACTTTAGATGGGAATCAGATCCATTGTTTCTTGTCTGAGCGCAGCGGTGTTGCTGTGCTCGGTCGCGCAGGCCGACAAGCGGCAGGCATTCGGCGCAGAAATGCAGCGCATCCGCGCCAGCGGCGAGAGTAAATTGCACCCGATGCTGCGGGTACTTGCGGGCAGCGGCCAGCGTACAGCCAAGACGCGCGAGAACCTGATGCGTCGCTTTCCGCAGTTTGCGCGCGGCGAAGCCACCATCAACGTCGTTGCCACGGGCGACGCCGCCGCGCTGGCGAGCCAGCTGCAGTCGCTGGGCATGACCCATCCAAAGGTGTTTGGTTCGATGGTGTCAGGCCGGATGGCAATCAGCGGCCTGAAGGCACTCGCGGCAATCCCCGGCGTGCATTCGGTGCGGCCGGCATTGGCGCACACCAATGCCTCGGGGCTGGTGGTGTCGCAGGGTGATCGTTCCTTAAGGTCAGATCGCGCGCGTCGCGCGTTCAATGTCGACGGCCGCGGTGTGACGGTGGGAATCCTGTCGGACAGTTTCGCGTGCCTGACCGGTCCCCTCATCGACGGACAGATGTTCACCACCACGGAACAGGATATTGCGAACGGCGATCTTCCCAAAAAGGTGAAGGTTCTCAGCGAAGCGGAACCTTGCGACGGTTCAAACGATGAAGGGCGTGCCATCGCTCAGATCATCCACGATGTCGCACCGGGCGCATCGATTCTGTACCACACGGCGTTCAACGGCGAAGCCGACTTTGCTCAGGGAATCATCGATTTGGCCGACGCGGGCGCCAATGTCATCGTGGATGATGTCGGCTACTTCGACGAGCCGATGTTCCAGGACGGTATCGTGGCGCAGGCCGTGAACACCGTTAAAAAGCGCGGCGTCGCGTATTTTTCCTCCTCCGGCAACAGCGCGCGCGCTTCCTACGAGTCAGCCTTCCGCAAGTCCAAGGATATCGGGGCAGACGGCCCGCGCCACAATTTCGGAACCCGCAGCAAACCGGACGGACTGCAGACCATCACGGTGACGACGGGTGCACTCGAAGCGGTGTTCCTCAACTGGGATGAGCCGTTCAAGTCCGCTGGTGGCAAGGGCTCGCGCTCGGATGTGGACCTAATTTACTATGATATGGACGGCCAACCGATTCCCATCTGCGACGACAATCTGCAGCCGGCGGTGTGCCAGTTTCCCGGAGTGACCAGCAACACCGGCGGGGACGCCTTCGAAGAGGGCGACATTGTCAATACCAGTGATGCCGACGTGCAGGTGCAGCTCAGCATCGAATTGTTCGAGGGTCCCACGCCCGGCTATCTAAAGTATGTCTGGTATGATTTTGGTGGCGGCACCATCTTTCCGGACGAATACGACACTCAATCAGGTGCGTCTTACGGCCATCCGATCGCCGCCGGAGCGGAGTCAGTGGGCGCCGCGGCTTGGTATAACACGGCAGCGTGGAAGTCGGCATTGCATCTGGGGCAATGTTACCCGGCCTGCCTGGAATACTTTTCCTCGGCCGGCGGCGTACCCATCTTTTTCGACCAACGTGGCAATCGACTGGCGCGCCCCGAGATGCGCTTGAAGCCGGAGGTGGTTGGACCGGACGGCGGCAACTCGACCTTCTTCTTCTCAGTCTTTCCGTACTATGTGCCGGGCTCGACCGAACCGGATGCCTTTCCTAACTTCTTCGGCACGTCGGCCTCCGCGCCTCATGTGGCGGCGGTAGCTGCGTTGATGATCGACAAGCAGAAACGTGCGCATGGGCAGCCGCTCTCGCCCGATCGGATCTATCGGACTTTGGAAAAAACAGCGCTCGACATGCGCTTGGCCGCGGGGCGCGTGTTGGAGCCGTTCCCGTTTCCGTTTGGTGGCCGCGGGTTCGACTTTGATTCCGGCTTCGGCTTCGTCGATGCGGTCGCCGCCTTGGACGCGGTCGGCGATTGATCCTCGTCTTCACGCTCGACAATTGATGTTTGAAGGAAAGCCCGGCTGCAAAGCCGGGTTTTTTATGACGCCGGCGTTGCGCCCGCGCCGCCCCACACGGCGTCCGCGCACCAGATTTCGCCGTTCATATAGGCAACGGTTTGAGCTCGGTCCTTCGCCAGCAGTATCGGTCCGTCCAGATCCACCACGTCACATGATTGACCCAGCACGAAGGCAGGCGCCATGGCCAGCGACGTACCCACCATATTGCCCACCATGATCCCAAGCTGCAGCTGTCGCGCCAGCGTCGCCATCGCCAACCCTTCGGTGAGGCCACCGCACTTGTCGAGTTTGATGTTGATCACATTGAAGCGGCCGACGGCGCCGTGCAGGTCCGCCAGTCCTTGAATGCTCTCATCAGCGGCGATGGGGATCGGGCTGCCCAGTTCGCGCAAGAAGGGTTCGCATCCGACGCGAAAGGGTTGCTCGATGAGGCAGATGCGCGCCTCGATCAACACCGGTAGCAACTCGTCGAAGTGTGCGCGGGTGAAACCCTGGTTCGCATCCACCCCCAACCAGACGTCCGGACGAACGGCGCGCACGATGCGGACGCGTTCGGCATCGCAAGGTTCGCCGGTGAGCTTCAACTTGATGGCCCGCGCGTGCGCGAAACGCTGCGCGGTTGTGGCCATCGCCGATGGGTCGTTGGCCCCGATGGTGTAGGTGGTCAACAGCAGCCGAGGCCGGTTCAGCCCTGCCAATTGCCACACCGCTCGGCCGGCGCGCCGTGCCTCAAGATCCCAGAGCGCGCAATCCAGCGCATTGCGTGTGCCGCCCGCCGGCAACAACGATTGGAGGCTTATGCGATCGATGCCTGATTCGACCTGGCCGCGGATCGCGTGCAATTGCACGAGCATGTGCTCGATGCCATCGTCGACCCGGTAGTCGACGCCGGCTGCCTCGCCGCGACCGCAATGACCCTCGGCGCGCAACTCCACCACGACCACGTCGAGTTCTTCCATGGTCGTGCCGGTGATGTGAAACGGCTCCCGCAATCGCCAGCGCTCGCGTTCAATGCGCATATCCATCATTTGGCTGCGCGCAAGAGCTGGTCCACGATGGGGGCGACGCCGGTGCGCACCGGGTCGCAGCACGGCAGGCCCAGGCGGTCCTGCACGCGGGCGAGGTAATCCCGTGCTTCCTGTTCGCCCGCCCGGGAGGTATTGACGCTGACGCCGACCACTCGCGCCTGATGATTGGTGAGCTGTGCAGCCCGTTCGTTGTCGGCGATGGCGCGCTCCAAGGTGGGCGTCGGGTAGGACGGATAACCGTCAATGTGATCGCGTCCCATCGCATGGCACAGGATCAAGGCATCGGGCTGAGATCCGTGGATCAGACCCAGCGTCACGCCCGCGTAGGCGGGATGGTGCAACGACCCCTGACCCTCGATCAGATCCCAATGGTCGGGTGCGTTGGCAGGAGACAGCGCTTCGGCCGCGCCGGCAACGAAATCGGAGATGACCGCATCGACGCTCACCCCGCTGCCGGCGATGAAGATGCCGGTCTGACCGGTGGCGCGAAAATCGGCCGCGGCGCCGCGACTGCGCAATTCACGCTCCAGCGCCAGGCTGGCAAACATTTTGCCCACGGCGCAATCGGTGCCCACGCTCAGGCAACGCTTGCCGGTGCGCTTCTCACCGGTTGCAAAGGGAGTCTGTTCCGGTCGCGGTTGTCGTACATCGAACAAGGTGCGGCCCAGGCGCCGGGCGGCCGCCGCCAGCTCCGGCACGTCGGCGAGACGGTGATGCAGCCCGGCCGCCAGGTCCATACCCGCCTCCAACGCCTCCAATAGCGTCGGCACCCAGCGCGGCGCGATGGCGCCGCCGAAGTCAGCCAGACCCACGATGAGCAACCGTGCACCGGCCGCCGCGGCGGACGCGGGTGACAGGGTCGGCAGTTTCAAATCGGCGCTGCAGCCGGGCAGCGAAATCTGTGCGACACAGCGCTCGCGCCGCCAATAGGCGATGCCGGCGGCGGTCTTGGCGGTCAGGGGGTCGGCATCGCCGATGAACAAGGCATAGGGGGATGGTAGATGCATTCTTGCTCCTGGAATTTGCTGCATTCTATCCGGCGGGACCGGTCGCTGTATGATGCTCAAAACGAATAACAAGCTTGTGAAAGGTGGAGGATGGACGTGCGTGGGTATTGGGCTGCGTGGCTCGTCGGTCTGGCTGTGTTGGGGTGTTCGCCGGCCACGGCGACCGGGACGCATGGTTTTGAACTGTCGGCGTTTGACCCTTCGGCCGTTGTGCCTCCGGCGGAAGCCATCGTCCGCGGCGAGGCGGATGCAAAATTTGCGCCCTTCGATGCCCAGACGCCGCCTGCTCAACCGGGGCGCCACTGGTTACGGTTTGCCGCGATAGACGCCTTTTCGCCGGCAGGAATGCCCGTGCTCGTGGTGCATAAGGCGCGGGCCACCACGCTTGCGGTGTTCACCGCGCGCAACGGCAGGATCTTGCGTCTCGCGCCGGCCACGGAAATGCCGGCGTTTCGCGGCACGCATGACATCGTCTATGCGCTGCCGGACGGACTTGCGTCCGGACAATCCCTGTATCTGGAATTGCAATCGATGGGGCGCGGATTGTCCGAGGTGCGATTGTCGGCCTCCACGCTGGAACTGGCTCTCGCACTGGGCGTCGAACATGCGCGCATGATCGCGCTGTCCTTTGGCGCCCTCGCCTCGATGGCGCTGGCCGCGATTTTGATCTGGCTGGTGCTGTCGGACCGGTTGTTCGTTCTGTATTCAAGTCTGTTCTTCTTGCAGGCCCTGTATCTCGCGTATTTGTCGGGCCAGGGTTTCAGCTGGCCGGTGTTGTCGATGGCATTGCCGTTGGGATCGCATGCCTGGAACGTGCCTGCCGGTTTGAGCGGTGCAATCTCCTGTTTGTTCGTGCGTGAAATCGCCGATCTGCGGCATTTCTCGCCGCGCGTGTACGTCGCGTTCGGGTGGATCGCGGGCATCTTCGTGGCTTTGACGGTTGCAAACCTCGCCAAGTTCATCGGCCTCGGAGCGCTGGTGAATGCGATCGGCAACCTGATTTTTTTGGCCACCGCGGTGTTCACCTTGATCGTCGCGTTTCTCGCCTGGCGCCGCGGCAGCCGGGCCGCCGGCTGGTTTCTGATTGCGTGGGGACTGCTCGAGGCCTGCACCATCGCGACCGTGGTGCAATTGCTGTTGAACCGATCCGAAGAATCCGGACGGCTGCTGTATTACTTCGCGCTGCCTTTGTCGATGGTGGCCGGCGCCGTGTTTATCGCACTCGGTGTCGCCGATAGACTGCGCGAGCAACGTCTGGCGCTGTCCGAGGCCGAGCGCCGTGCGCAGACGGACCCGCTCACCGGCGTGCTCAACCGCCGCTCTCTCATCGAACGGCTGGAAGCGTCCGGCGTGCGCGCCCGGGCGCGCGGCCTTCCGATCTCGATCCTGTTCATTGATCTGGATCATTTCAAATTGATCAACGATTCGTACGGTCATCAGGCCGGCGACGCCTGCTTGCGTGCCGTCATCGAACCGATCCAAGCGGAACTGCGCCAATCCGATGTCATCGGTCGCTATGGCGGTGAGGAATTCGTCGTCATCTTAAGCAGCGCCGATGCCGCCGCGGCCCGTCCGATCGCCGAGCGCATCCGCGGCAGAGTCGAAGAAGTGATCGTGGATGGATTCGGTGCGGCAATCCGGGTGACCTGCAGCATCGGCGTCGCGGCCAGCGACGCCGAGGGCACCTGGGGCGAAACGCTGATCGCTCGCGCTGACGAGGCGGTGTATGTCGCCAAACGCGCAGGACGCAATCAAGTGCGCATGGCCACTACCTTGGTGGTCTGAACAGGAGTAACCCATGTCCGGAATCGACCCCGCCCATCGGCGTGTGATCTTCGCCTCCAGTCTCGGCACCATTTTCGAATGGTACGACTTTTATCTGTACGGGTCGCTCGCCGCCATCATCTCCAAACAATTTTTCGCGGGGGTAAATGAAACCACGGGCTTCGTGTTTGCGCTGCTGGCCTTTGCGGCCGGGTTTGCCGTGCGCCCGTTCGGCGCACTGGTGTTCGGCCGGCTGGGTGACATGGCGGGGCGCAAGCATACTTTTCTGATCACCATCGTGATCATGGGTCTGTCGACGGCGTTGGTGGGCCTGCTCCCCAACTATGCGCAGATCGGTGTGATGGCGCCGGCCATTCTGGTGTTGCTGCGTCTGCTGCAGGGGTTGGCGCTGGGCGGAGAATATGGCGGGGCGGCGACCTATGTGGCGGAACATGCGCCGGACGGCAAGCGCGGGCTGTATACGAGCTGGATTCAAACCACGGCAACCCTGGGGCTGTTCCTGAGTCTGGTGGTGATCCTGATTTGTCGCACGCTGACCGGCGCCGATTTCGAGGTGTGGGGATGGCGCATTCCCTTCCTGGTGTCCATCGTCTTGCTGGGTGTGTCGGTCTATATTCGCCTGCAACTGTCCGAATCGCCTGTCTTCCTTGAAATGAAAGAGCAGGGCACGCAATCCAAGGCGCCGCTCACAGAGGCGTTCGCCGACAAAGAGAACCTCAAGCGCGTGTTGTTCTGCCTGTTCGGCGCCACCGCCGGCCAGGCGGTGGTTTGGTACGGCGGGCAATTCTACGCGCTGTTCTTTTTGACGCAGGTCCTCAAAGTGCCCGCACAACCGGCGAACTTGCTGATTGCGGCGGCACTGCTGCTGGCAGCACCGTTCTTCGTATTTTTCGGTTGGTTGTCCGACAAGATCGGCCGCAAGAAAATCGTGCTGGCGGGCTGCCTGCTGGCGGCGCTGACCTACATGCCGTTGTTCAAGGGCATCACCCATTTTGCGAACCCCGCCATCGAGGCGGCTGCTGCTGCCAACCCGGTAAGCGTGGTCGCGGATCCGGCAAGCTGCAGTTTTCAGTTCGATCCCGTCGGCAAGAAGAAATTCACCAACCCCTGCGATATCGCCAAGAGTGCATTGGCCAAGGCGGGGGTGCCGTATCATGCGCACGACGCGCCGCCGAGCAGTGCCGCGTCGGTGCGCATCGGCGCTGGCGACATTCCTGTATTTGACGGCACCGGTGTCGACGCCGCCGGCTTCAAGAAAGGGTCGGAAGCGTTCTCCGTGACGCTCAACGCTGCGTTGAAAAAGGCCGGCTATCCGGCGGCGGCCGATACGGCGGCGATCAACTACCCTATGGTTCTGCTGCTGCTGTTCATCCTCGTGTTCTACGTGACCATCGTCTATGGACCCATCGCAGCCTGGCTGGTGGAATTGTTCCCGGCGCGCATCCGCTACTCCTCCATGTCGTTGCCGTATCATTTGGGCAACGGTTGGTTCGGCGGTTTTCTACCCACCGTGGCGTTCGCTGCCGTGGCGATGACCGGCGATATCTACGATGGGCTCTGGTACCCGATTATTGTCGCCTCGGTGACCGTTGTGATCGGAGCGCTGTTCTTGCCCGAGACAAAAGATAAGCCGCTGACCTGATCGGGCATTGAAAATGGCAATTTCAGCGGCCCGTTAGGGTTCTTGACCGTTCTTGACGGAACCTCCGTGGCAACCGTTGGGTCGAAATGGTATCTGGCACGTGGGAGAGTCAAATGGATAGTCGGCAGCAGTGGATGAGGACGGCGGTGGTTACAACGGCGCTCGCGCTGGGGTTGGCGGCCTGCGAAACGGTGCCTGTCATCCGCACCGAGATGGCGCCCGGAGCCAATCTTTCCCAATACCGTACCTACGACTACTTCGACAAGCTCAGCACGGATCGGCGCGGATACACCACCATCACGACGCGTTCCGTCGAGAACGCCATCGACCGCGAGATGCGCGCCCGTGGCTTCGTGCGCGGCCCGAATCCGGATCTGAAAATCAATTTCAACATTGCCAAGCGCGACAAGGTTACCAGCAGGCCTGGGCCCGGCTATGGCTTCGGCTTTGGAGGGTGGCGATCGAACTACGGATATGGCATCGGGTATTCGAATCACTCTGATATCGAGACCGTGACGGAAGGCACACTGACGCTCGATCTGGTCGACCGCGCCAAGAACGAACTCGTTTGGACCGGCTCTGCCGTGCGGACGCTGGATTCCAAAGTGCTGGACCAGCCGCAAAAGGCCATCGATCAAGCGGTCAACCTGATATTCGCCAAGTACCCTGCACCGGCCGCTCAGATCACTGCTCAGTAGCGTTGCGCGCGTTACCTGGGACGCGATGAGGTACTGTTACCGTCCGTGGGATCGCGGACGGGGGCCTGCTTGAAACTGTCAGTGTTGGATCAATCGCCGCTGTCCGCGGGCTCCGGTGTGGCCGAGGCGCTCGCGTCCAGTATTGAGCTCGCTAAACTTGCGGACCGTTTGGGATATACGCGTTACTGGGCGGCCGAACATCACGCGCTGAACTCCCTCGCCAGTCCCGCTCCGGAAATCCTGCTGGCCCGGCTTGTGGGTGAGACCCGCCGCATCCGTTTAGGCAGTGGCGGCATCATGCTGCCGCACTACAGCGCGCTCAAAGTGGCGGAAACTTTCACCATGTTGCACGCAATGTCCGGTGGACGCATCGACTTAGGCGTCGGAAGGGCACCCGGCGGCGGACCGCTGGAAGCCTTTGCGCTGCGTCGTGAGCGTCGCGACGGCGCGTTGCCTGACGACTTCCCCGATCAGCTTGCCGAACTCAACTCCTATTTCGATCAGGATTTTCGGGCCGATCATCCGTTCCGGCGCATCAGGATGGCCACCGACGGACCCGATGCCTCCATCGTCTGGTTGCTGGGTTCGAGCATGTGGAGCGCGGTCGCGGCGGCGCAATGGGGATTGCCGTATGCGTTTGCGCATTTCTTCAGCGGCGAACAGACGCGTACGGCGATGACGCATTACCGTTCGCGCTTCCAGGCCTCGAAGCATCATGCGCGCGCGTATTCGAGCGTTGCCGTGTCGGTGATCTGCGCGCCGGATCGGCAGGAGGCCGAATTCCTCGCCAGCAGTGCCCGCTTGCTGCGGCGTCGTCTGCAGTCCGGCGCGGGCCTCACACCCTTGGCGCCGCCCGACCAAGCGACGGTTGAACTGGGGGGCGCGGCTGATTCTGCAGCGGCCAACGAATGGCCGTCGCTGTTCGTCGGCACTGCGCGGGAAGTGCGCGATGCCTTGCTGCAGATGCAGTCGGCATTGCAGCTGGACGAGATGCACATCGTCACCATCACCTTCGATCCGGCGGCGCGGTTGCGTTCCTACGAATTGCTGGCCGCTGCGTTCGACCTGGACCGTGCGTCCGACTGAAAAGCTATGCCCACCGCCAACCCGGCCGCAGTGGATTGGAGCGCGACACCGGCGCAACGGCCCGTGAGGCTGATGCCGCTTGCGCAAATTCGTGAGCGGCTGGCACAGGCGCTGCAACAGCGCGACGGATTGCGCGCCGCGCATTGCATCCATGAGCTGTGGATGCGCGGTGACTTTTCACTCAATGTCGAATCAGCGATGGAGACTGTGTGGTCGGTCGCCGCGGAGTCGATTCCCGACTGGTTGCCCATGCAGTATGTGGAATGGCTGCCGCTGGCGTACGAGGTCGCGGCGCGCTTTGAACGCGAACGGCGCGGGCGCTCCAATCTCTACCTCGTACTGCTCGACTATCGCGACAGCCCGCCCGAGGCACGTGGCGACCAGTGCGGCAGCGCGTATGGGTCCGGCTTCGGTATCTACGTGGGAATGAGCCGGTACCCACCGGCGCAGCGATTCGATCAGCACAAGGCCGGCATTCGAAGCGCGGGCGTCGTGCTGAAGCGGGGACTGGAGGTGTTGACCGGACCCTCGCAGCACCTGCAAGGGTTGACGCGTGCCCAGGCCGCAGACGTGGAAGTCGCGTTGGGCGAGGCATTGCGCGACGCGGGACTGTTCGTGAAGGGGGGACATTGAAACACACTGATACGTCGCCGACCCTGATCGGCATGTTCGATTCGCCGTTCGTGCGCCGTGTCGCGGTGAGCATGCGGCTGCTGCAGATCGACTTTGCGCATCGCAACTGGTCGGTCGGCAAGGACCTGCTCGTGAGTTGCGCGGCGGGTCAGTCGTTGCCGAGGTGCGCGATGACGTGGTCCACCTCAGCGGCGCTGCCCAGGATCACCGGCGTTCGCTGATGAATGTCGCGCGGCTCCACGTCGAGCACGCGTTGATTGGGTTCGGTCATCGCCTTGCCGCCGGCCTGTTCGATGATCATGGCCATCGGGTTCGCTTCGTACATCAGGCGCAGTTTGCCCTGCGGCGCCTTCTTGGTCGGCGGGTACATGAAGACGCCGCCTTTGAGCAGAATGCGGTGAACGTCCGCCACCATCGCGCCGGCGTAACGGCTCGAGTAATCGTTGGATTGAGCCCAGTCCAGATAGCGCTGATAGCCTGGCGGAAAGCTGCGCCGGTTGCCTTCGTTGACTGAATACGACTTTGATTGCGCGGGCACTTTCAATCCCTGTTCGACGCGCATGAAGGCGCCTATCCCGGGGTCGAGCACGAACATGTCCACGCCGTTGCCGAAGGTCAGCACGAACACCGTGGAGGAGCCATACAGCACATAGCCTGCGGCGATCTGCCGCGAGCCAGGCTGCAGCAGTGACACTTGCGCATTGTCAGCGCGACGATCGTGCGCGAGGATGCTGAAGATGGTGCCCACGCCGCCGCAGATGTCGAGATTCGACGACCCGTCGAGCGGATCGAACAGCACGCAGTAGCGCCGGTCACCGTCCTTGTTGTCGCGCAGGATCACGGGCTCTTCGTTTTCCTCCGAGGCGACGATGGCCACGCCTTCACGTCCCCCCAAGGTGCGCAGCAGCACGTCGTTGGCGATGATGTCCAGTTTCTGCTGCACCTCGCCTTGCACATTCTCGACGCCGACGCTGCCGAGCACGTTTTCCAGCCGCGCGCGGCGCACCTTGTCGGCGATGATCTTGGCGGAGATCGACAGGGCCGACAGCACCCAGGACAACGTTCCGGAACTTTCAGGGTACTGCGACTGCTGCTCCAGAATGTGCGACTGCAACGTCATGATGGCCGGCGTGTTCGAGGTGCTCATGCAATTACCTGTAGTGAAGAATCGATATCGGCAGCCCACGCGAGCAACCCGCCTTGCAGATGACCGAAGGCGGCGCTGCCGTGGCGCGCGGCGATGGCGCAGGCGCGCAGGCTGCGAGCGCCGCTGCGGCAGACAAAGACGGGGCGCGCGGTCTGCGGCAAGTGCGCAATCTCAGCTTCCAGCCGTCCCAGCGGCATGGCGATGGCGCCGGGGAGGTGGCCGGCGGCAAATTCACGCGGTTCGCGCACATCCACTAGCAACCAGGGTGCCAGGTCCCGCTCGCTGGTTTGCAGCGCCTGCGCCAATTCGTGGGCCGTGAAGCGACGCAGGCCCGGCCATTGAGTTGCAGGTGGCGCAGGTTCCGTCGGCGCCAGCAGAGTCGGGTGATCGCCGCACACCGCGCAATCGATGCGGCGCTTGAAGGCGTACTCGCGGAACTGCATGGCCAGTGCATCGTAGGTCAGGAAGCGCCCCACGAGCGTTGTGCCGAGATTTAAAATCAACTTGATGGTCTCGGTGGCCTGAATGCTGCCGAGCAGCGCAGGCAGGACACCGAGTACGCCGGCTTCGGCGCAATTGGGCACGAGGTCATCGGAAGCAGCCGGGAACAAGCAGCGATAGCAGGGGCCGGCATCGGGCACATAGACCATCGCCTGCCCGTCGAAGCGATGGATCGCGGCCGACACCCAGGCTTTGCGCAGGATGACGCAGGCATCATTGGTCAAGTAGCGGGTGGCGAGCCGGTCGCTGCCATCGACCACGATATCGAAACGACGCACGACCTCGAGGATATTCGACGCATCGAGCCGCTGCGCAAACGCTTCGATGTGGATATCGGGATTTAATGCGCGCAAGCGTAGCGCTGCCGCCTCGGCCTTGAGTGCGCCGATGTCGGCGGTCTGAAACAAGATCTGGCGGTGCAGGTTGGACAGCTCCACGCGATCACCGTCTGCGATGCACAGGGTACCGACGCCGGCAGCCGCCAGATACAGCGCCGCAGGGCACCCTAGGCCGCCGGCGCCGACCACCAGGACCCTCGCGGCCTTGAGCTTCGCCTGCCCGTCAGCGCCGATTTCCGGCAGCAGGATGTGGCGGTTGTAGCGGGTCAGTTCGGTGTCAGAAAGACTCATGCTTTATTATGACAAGGCGCTTAAGTTTAAGTCGCCGAACTGCAGCGCGGCGAGACGCGCATACAGCGGATTCTGCTGCAGCAATTGTTCGTGCGTGCCGACGGCGATCTTGTGGCCGTGATCCAACACGACGATGCGGTCGGCCTTCAGCACGGTGGCCAGCCGATGCGCGATGATGATGGTGGTGCGTCCGCGCATCAGCTTTTCCAGCGCCTCCTGGACCAGAGCCTCGGACTCCGCATCCAGTGAGCTGGTGGCCTCGTCGAGCAGCAGAATCGGCGGGTCTTTCAAAATTGCGCGCGCCAGCGCGATGCGCTGCCGCTGTCCACCCGACAATCGCGTGCCGCGCTCACCGAGGAAGGTGTCGTAGCCTTCCGGTAACTTGCGCAAGAATTCGTCGGCGGCCGCAGCTTTGGCTGCGGCCTCGATTTGCGCATCGGTTGCCTCGGGTCGGCCGTAGCGGATGTTCTCGCGCGCGGTGGCGCCGAACAGCACCGTCTCCTGCGGCACCAGCCCGATCTGGCGGCGGATCGACTGCGGGTCAAGCTGGTTGAGCGGAATGCCGTCGATGGCCACGTTGCCGCTTTGCGGATCGTAGAATCGCAGCAGTAGTGCAAAGGTCGTGCTTTTGCCCGCGCCGGACGGACCGACAAAGGCGATGGTTTCACCCGGAGTCACCTGCAGGGTGAAGTCATGCAGCGCCGCGGTTTCCGGCCGCGACGGATAGCGGAAGGTCACATCGTTGAAGGCGATGGCGCCGCCGACTCGCGCCGGCAGCGTGGCGGGGCGCGCCGGCGCGGACAAGGCCGGCTGCGCCGCCAGCAATTCCGCCAGACGCTCCATGGCGCCGGCTGCTCGCTGCACCTCGCCCCACATTTCCGTCAAACTGGCCGCCGCGATGCCGACGATCCCGGCGTACAGCAGGAATTGACCGAGCTGTCCGCTGGTCATTTCCTTGGCAAGCACGGCATGCGCACCCATCCACAGCACGAAGGTGATGCCGCCGAACACCAACGCGGTGCCCGCGGCAGTCAGCCACGCGCGCACGCGTGTGCGCTTGATGGCCACATCGAAACTGTTCTCCACGGCTTGGGCGTAGCGCTTGCTCTGCAGTTCCTCCAGCGTGAATGCCTGCACCGTCTGAATGGCATTGAGCGTCTCGTCCGCCAGAGAGCTGGTGTCGGCGATCTTGTCCTGCGATTCGCGCGACAACTTGCGGACGCGTCGCGCGACCAGCACCAGCGGCAGCACGATGAGCGGAATCATGACCAGGATCATGCCCATGAGCTTGGCGCTGGTGAGTCCCAGCATGATCAATCCGCCGAGCAGATTCAGGCTTGAGCGCAAGGTGATGGACAGATTGACGCCGGAGATCGCCTGCACCAGCGTAGTGTCCGTGGTGAGTCGCGACAGGATCTCACCGGTGCGGGTGACTTCGTAGAAGCTGGGATCCATGCGCACCACACGCCGGTAGACGGCGCTCCGCAGGTCGGCCACCACGCGCTCTCCCAACCACGTCACGAGGTAGAAGCGCAGCGCTGCAAAAATTCCAAAAATCACAGCAGCGGTCAAGAAGCCGACGAAATAGCGGTTGATGGTCGACGCATCATTGGCGGTGAGTCCGTGGTCGATCAGCTGGCGCAGCGCCACCGGCAGCGCCAGCATGGCGGCGGCGGCCACCAGCAGCGCGGCGAGCGCCGCAATCAAGGTGCCGCGATAGGGACGCAGGAATGGCGCCAGAGCGCGTAGTGGACTCAAGGATTTGGCGCGGGGCCGGTCGGATGCGGAGGTCATCCGGACATCATCCCACGACGACCCTCAATTAGCATCGGCACGCAGGTTTTGTCGTATCATTTGCGCATCTGATTTTTTTCTAAGGGCACCCATGTCATCCATCACGAAGTTCATTTCACTGCCGTTGTGCATCTGTCTGGGAATGTTCGCCGGCTGCGCGAAGCAATCCCCGACGCCGCAAGTCGCACCCGCAGCGACCGCCGATACGAGCACCGCCTGGGCGGCGATTCCGGATCGATTCATCGAGGACTACTTCAAAGCGCAGCCGTTTTTCGCGGCGCAATCCGGTCGCCATGAATTCGACGGGCAGATGCCCGACCTGAGCGCCGCCGGCATCCAGAAGGAAATCGCGCGCCTGCATGCCGCGCGCGCCGTGATCGATGCGGTCGATCCCGCCGGTCTCAAGCCCAGCCAGCAGCTCGAGCGTGACGTGTTGCTGAACGTTGTGGACCGTGATCTGTTTGAACTCGAGAAAGCCCGGTGGCCGACCAGGAATCCATCGTGGTATCTGGGCCGCCTTGATCCGGATGTGTACTTGAGCCGCAACTATGCGCCGCTTGCCGAGCGAATGAAGGCCTACATTGGCTATGCGCGCGCCGTGCCGGGCATCGCTGCGGCGATTCAAGCGAATCTGCAAACCCCGCTGCCTAAACCGTACGTCGAATATGGCGTGAAGGCGTTCGGCGGATTTGCGGATTTTTATCGCAAGGACGTCGTCAAGGCATTCGCCGGCGTGCAGGATGCGGAACTGCAGAAACAGCTGCGCGAAGCCAATGCGGCCGCCGCGACGGCGATGAGTCAACTGCAGTCCTGGTTCGTCGCGCAGCGCAAGGATGCCAATGACAACTTCGCCATCGGCGCAGATTTATTTGCGCAAATGGTCAAGGAGATGGAGAGGGTGGACGTGCCGGTGGCGATGATCGAGGCCGCCGGCAAGGCGGATCTTGCGCGCAACACGGAGGCGTTGACGGCCGCATGCGCGGCATATCTTCCCAACGGGACGCTGGCCGCGTGTGTGGCCAAGATGGCCGCGAACAAGCCCAAGGGCAGCGTCATCGACGCGGCGCGGGCGCAATTGGTCGACCTGAAGAGTTTCATCCAGAAGCACGACATCGTAACCATCCCCAGCAACGAGGAAGCCTTGGTGGCCACGGCGCCGCCTTACAATGCGGCGAACTTTGCGTTCATCAACGTTCCGGGTCCGTACGATCACAACGTCGCCTCCACCTACAACATTGCGCCGCCCGATCCGAAGTGGAGCCGGGCCGAGCAGGCCGCTTACATACCAGGCAAGGCCACCTTGCTGAACACGTCGGTGCACGAGGTGTGGCCGGGTCATTTCCTGCAATTCCTGCATTCCAATGCCAATCCGTCCAAAGCGCAGGGTCTGTGGGTGGGCTACGCCTTTGCCGAAGGGTGGGCGCATTACTGCGAGGAGATGATGTGGGACGAAGGCCTGGGCGCGGGCGATCCGGAGTTGCATATCGCGCAGCTGCGCGACGCATTGTTGCGTGACGTGCGCCTGTTGTCCGCGATCGGACTGCACACGCATGGCATGAGCGTGGCGGAATCCGAAGCGATGTTCAAGGAAAAGGCCTTCCAGGATGCCGGCAACGCACGGCAACAGTCGACGCGCGGCACGTACGATCCGGGTTATCTGAACTACACGCTGGGCAAGCTGATGATCCGCAAGCTGCGCAGCGACTGGATCGCCAAAAAGAATCTGCCGGCCGGAACGGATGACAAGACGCAGTGGCACGCCTTCCATGATCAGTTCCTGTCCTACGGCGGTCCGCCTGTGCCGCTGGTGCGCAGGGAAATGCTCGGCGAGGTCGGCGACGTACTTTGAATTGAGCTAAACGAGGATCCCGCTGTCGGCCCACGCGGCGAGCAGTGCTGCGGCCCGCAGCGGGATCTGATCCTCTTCGACCACGTCCCGAAGCCGTTCGCAGATTTGCGCAAACGACAGGCCGTCCAAGGCGCCGGTCAGCGCCATGCTTTCGGCGCCGTCCATCGAGCGGAAAAAATTCTGCCATTCGTGCCGCCATAGCAGCCAATGAACGCCATCGGGCGATGCTTGCGGTGCCGGTGCAGCGGCGCGCTTGTCCAATGCCTGCCAGACCGCTACGGTGTTCCAGCGCAGAATTAAGGTGCGCACGGCGGGATGAAATGCGAAACGCAGTTCTCCCCAACGTTCCGGTGGCGTGTGCTGAAAAATATCCCGTCCCCGCGCGAGGCTGTCGCGAGCGTCGAACACTTCTGTCAGCGCCCATTCGAAACGGGCCAACTCGGCCAATATCGGTTGTGCGTCGAAGGGCGCGCGTCGCTGCAAAAATGCCGCCAATTGGCCTCCGAACCAGCGGATCGAACGCGTCGTGGAAGGGTGCTCGGCAATGAAGGCGGCCGCAGCGGCGTCGAACACCTCATCGCCCAACACCTGATGCAGTTTGACGAAGGTTGAACGCAGCGCGGCGGTCAGGCGGCTGACATAGGCATGGCGATAGATGGCCACTCTTGCTGTCGGCGACAGCGGTGGTGCGTTGGTGACATACACCGGTGTGGCATCGTCGCTGCCCATGACCTGCGCCTGCAGCGCTGTTTGCAGCGCGCGCAGCTGCATCACGCCACCTGCGCCAGAGCCGTGCGGCTGATGCGGCGTGCGATGTCCAGTTCCGTGATGAGTTCAGGAAGCGGCGGAATATGATCGTCGCGCTCGATCATCGCCGGCACTAACCCAAGCAGCGTCACCGACGCAGCATACAAATCCCAGACCTCCGCTGCGATGGGTTGGTCGTGGGTGTCGATCAGGTGATTGCCGTTGTTGCTATGTCCGGCCAGATGGATCTGGCGAATGCGCGCGCGCGGTAGAGCACGCAGATACTGCAGCGGGTCGAACCCGTGATTGACGCTGCTGACGTACACATTGTTGACGTCCAACAGAATGGCGCAATCGGCACGCTGCGCAACCTCGGATAGGAATTCCCACTCCTTCATCTGCGAGCTGTCGAAGCTCAGATAGCTGGAGACGTTTTCGAGCAGAATCTGCCGCCCCAACGCCTCCTGCACTTGGCCGACATGATTCACCACCATCGCGAGTGCTTCTTCGGTGTACGGCAAGGGCAGCAGGTCGTGTGTGTTCAAACCGCCGACGCCGGTCCAGCACAGATGATCGGATATCCATGCTGGCTCGAAGCGGTCGGCGAGATGCCTGACGTCGGCCAGGTAGCGCGGATCGGGCGCGTCCACACTGCCGATGGACAGTGACACGCCATGCAGAACCAGATCGAAACGTTCGCGGATTCGCTCGAGGAAATGCAGGGGCTTGCCGCCGGGCACCAGATAGTTCTCGGTGATGGCCTCGAACCAATCCACGGCAACCGGGCCACTCAAGATTTCCTCGTAGTGCTCGGGCCTCAACCCCAGACCAAAACCACTGATGTTCATAGGTCAGCGCGGGACTGCGTCCAAAAAAGAC
>JANMXI010000115.1:0-2314 GCA_031394735.1 Pseudomonadota bacterium
GTGAAAAATGCGGCGCTCAATCTGCCCTACGGTGGTGCCAAAGGCGGTATTCGCGTTGACCCGAAATCGCTCACCCGCCCTGAACTGGAGCGCTTGACGCGCCGCTACACCAGCGAAATTGGCCTCATCATCGGCCCCGACAAAGACATTCCGGCACCGGATGTCAACACCAACGACCAGATCATGGCGTGGATGATGGACACCTACTCCATGAACACGGGCGCGACGGCCACGGGAGTCGTCACCGGCAAACCGATTGCGCTCGGCGGATCGTTGGGGCGCAAAGAAGCGACCGGTCGCGGCGTCTACATCGCTGCGCGCGAAACCGCGCGCGCGATGGGATTTGACATTGCGGGCTCGCGCATCGTGGTGCAAGGCTTTGGCAACGTCGGCGGTATTGCCGCACGTTTGTTCAAGGCAGCGGGTGCGTCGGTAGTCGGTTTGCAGGACGCCAGCGGCTCGGTCGCCAACGAAGCTGGCATTGATGTCGATGCTGCGCTTGACTTCATTGCCGGCGGGGGCGCGCTGGTCGATTTCAAGGGCGTCACAAAAATCAGCGAAGGCGAATTCTGGGCGCTCAAGAGCGACATCTTCGTACCAGCCGCGCTGGAAAATCAGCCCACCGAAACGCGCGCACGATCCATCGCAACGAAGCTCGTCGTCGAAGGCGCGAACGGCCCCACGACACCCGCAGCCGACGACATCCTGCATGATCGCGGCATCAAGGTGGTTCCCGACGTCATCGCCAACGCAGGCGGCGTCACCGTCAGCTACTTCGAATGGGTGCAGGATTTCTCAAGCTTCTTCTGGACCGAGTCCGAGATCAACGACCGGCTCGAACGGATCATGGTCGAGGCGTTGAAAGCAGTCGTGCACACGGCCGAGAAGAACAAAGTGTCCCTGCGGACCGCGGCGTTCATCATTGCATGTACAAGGGTGCTCGCAGCGCGGGAACTCAGGGGTTTGTACCCGTAACACCCGCACCGAATTCTGTCATTGCGCCTCGGCTTACTGTCGTCATCCTCGGCGACAGCCGGGAATCCAGTCCGTAAACCCCGCGAAGCGCAAATCAGTCCCCTCTCCCCTCGCGGGAGAGGGTTAGGGTGAGGGGGCTCGCCGAATGATGTGGCTCGTCTGCCACCCGCCGCTCATGCCGCGGGGCAGTCACTTTCTTTGGCACGTTCGTTCGCCTCGTCGGGCACTGTTTACATTGCCTGCGCGTAAGTCGACGACTACGCTTGTGACACAGGAAGCCCAAGCGATTCGTTGCGGCTATGAAGCAATTTGCCTGGACGGACAGGAAATTCATTTGCATAAGTCCAAATCAGTCCGAATATGGCACGGGTCTTGGGCATTACTTTGTCGCCGTGTTCTCTTCTTTCAAGCGCACAATCGCGATTCATTGACAAGGAGGACATATTATGAATATGAGTTCACTGCTAGTGGCCGCGCTGCTCTGCTCGACCGTCACGCCCATCATGGCCGCCGACCCGGCGCTCGCCGAAATCATCCCGACGCTCACGCGCGGAACCACGTGGAAGCAAACCGCCGCGATCCCGGTTCAGTTCCAGACGTTTCATCCGCAGGGTATGGTCAAAATCGGCGACGATTTTTTCTTCTCATCCGTCGACATTCGCACGCCAACCAAGCGCTATCCGCAACTGCAGGACGGCTATGACCGCGACGCGGGCGCTGGCGTCGGCTACCTCTTCAAGATGGACAAGACGGGCAATATGATCGCCAAAGTGCAGCTCGGCGAAGGCAGCATTTACCACCCGGGTGGCATCGACTTTGATGGTCGCTACATCTGGGTGCCCACCGCTGAGTATCGCCCGAACAGCGCGTCCATCATCTATCGCGTTGATCCGCAAACGATGAAAGCGGAAGAGATGTTTCGCTTCAAGGATCACATCGGCGGGATCGTGCACAACACTGATGACAAATCGCTGCACGGCGTGAGCTGGGGCTCGCGGCGCTTGTACGCGTGGCCGATTAACGGCAACGGCAAACCGACCAACTTGAGTAAAACGCCAGAGCAATTGCGCGTGATGAATCGCGCACTCTACATCGACTATCAGGACTGCCACTACATCGGTGGTTCGAAGATGCTCTGTGGCGGGCTGAACAACTATCGCGCGTCGCCCGATGCGGCTGTGTTTCGTCTCGGTGGCATCGAAATTGTTGACCTTAAAACCAATCAGGCAACATGGCAAGGCCCGGTCGAGTTGTGGTCGCCGACGTCGGGTTTGCCGATGACGCAAAATCCGTTCTGGATCGAACCGATGACCAATGGCATACGCGCGTACTTCATGCC
>JANMXI010000116.1:0-2367 GCA_031394735.1 Pseudomonadota bacterium
ACGACGCCCGGGGGAATCCCGTTTATGGGTTCACGACCTAGTTCGATTCCCAAGATTCAGTGCGTGCGACCTATTTTGCGGCGGGACATCTCCAGCTGCTATACGCGGTTGAGCATAGTCATTTTCTTTCCTCCAATGCGGCCACCCGCGCGGCCAAGTCTGCGGTTTCTAATAAAGTTCGATGTGCCGTCAGAAGCACCATGATCCGGCCTGCTTCGTCAGGGGTGATTGAGCCGCTTGCGGTGGCGGCGAGTACCAACGCCGACGCCGCGACTGTCTCAGCCGGTGTCGTCACGGCAGGCAGCTCGATCGAAATTGGCGAATCCTTTCTTGGGGGCGCCAACCTGTCGAGACATAGTCGAAGCGCGACCACGTCGCCGGTCAGCGCCTTGTCGATTGCGGTCCGGGTCAGTGCTTCGTGCTCGCCTTCGAGTAGCTCCTCGATCGCGCGAGTGACCCTGTGACGTGCACCCGGCGTCTTGCCGCCGAGCGAGTTGCCCTTCGCGAACCGTCCGCTCGTTTTTCGGCCGTTATTTAACGGTGCTGAGGTCATCGACCGAGATCCCACAGAGGCACGGCGCCGCGAAGTTCTCGTCGATGATAATACGACCAGCCGCCCGCATCCGGTACGACCGCACATTTCTCGTCCATTGCAAGAAGCCTGCGACCATTGAGCCAGACAGCGAGGCCAATTTCGTACGGATCGCCTTCAGGGTCTCCCGTTGCTCCGAACAAATCGATGACTGACCACGTGGGTGTCATAGCCAGTGCCTTCGCGGCCCATCCGCTTTCGGCCAAGTACGATGCGTCGTTGACAGCGATCGGCCACGCATCTGGCGTCCGGAGTCGAGGGGTGCGCATCTTTTTCAATCGGGCAACGCCAGCCACGAGGTCGTCCGGCAGGCTTGTTCCATTGTTCCGCGCCCTAGGGAATGGAACGCTGGAACAAGGCCAATCATTGGCGCTTTTCTGGGAAAAGCCCTGTTCCAAGCCGCTATCGTGTTCACGAACGAGATGGAACAAGGAGCGAGCCTGTTCCACTTGTTCCAAGCTTGTTCCACCCTCTGTTCCAAGCGCGCGTTGGCCAGGGCTAGTGCGCATGGCGATCTCACGAAGTGACGGCATCGCTACCTCCATCCTTGAACTTCTTGATCGTGCGGTTGACGGTTGCGACCCCGCAGGCGACTTCCGTGGCGATGTCACGCTGGTTCAGGCCCTCGCTGTGAAGTTGCAGGATCTGAGCCGTGCGGACATCCTCCAACGGCCGGGTTGACCACAGGCCATTATCCATCCGAGCTTCGAACGGCGCAGCTTCATCGCCCGAAAAGCCTCGTGACTTCGTAAACTGAACAACGAAGCGGGCGCCGTCTGTTGGTGAATAGTCGGCAGGGAGCGAGAGTTTGATCACACTGTCCATCACGTCTTCGCGACGCGACGTGCCCCGTTGCTCGCCGCCCTTGCCGGCATGGTGGATGAAGAGGACGGACCGGCCAGCGCGCCGCTGTTTCAGCGCCCATTCCTGCATCAGGCCCCAGCTCTCAGATTCGTTTTCCTTACCTGATCGGGCTAAGGTTGAGAGGTTATCGACGACGATCAGCTTGGCATCACCGAGCGCGGATTCGAGCTTCTTTTGTCCCTCAATGGTGGACAGGTCGGGCAGGCCGAATTCGAATGTGTCGGCCGCCAGGATGCGAACATAATCGGGGCTTGGCGGCTCGGTTGGATTGTTGCGGACAATGTCCCGCCAGCGCTCCTGGAGGGCGGCAGCGGGCATCTCACCGTCAATGACAAGTACCTTCTGCGGCGCACTCGCCACCCATTTCAGGAAGCCGGCGCCGGCCGCCACGGCATAGGCCACACCCAGCGAGAAGTGAGTCTTCCCGATCCCGCGTGGTGCGAACACCATGGCGAGACCCTGTTGAGGCAGCCATGGTCCCAGCAGCATCTCCCGCGGCGGGAATTCCATTTGAAGGAATTCGTCGAGCGGGATAGCCGTGAACGGTGGGACTATCTCAAAGACGCTACCAACGGGATCGTCGGCAAGTGCGGAGTAGTTACGCGGCAAGACGCGTCTCCTTCACGGTGATCGGAGGAAGTGGTTGCGGGCGGGTCAGGGCCTGGCGAAGCTGCGCTGCCGACTCCCGCGTTGGGCATGCGATGCGTGGCAAGCTGGCCAGCATCGAAATGTCGGGCGCGTCCAAATCGACTATGCACAGCCCGGCAGCGCCATTGCGGAGCCAGTCGAGCGGCGTCAGGGTGAATTCGACCTCATCTTCCCAATGATGGCGTTCCCAGCCCCGTTCGAGCCCAAGAGCGAGACCGAGGCCAGTCCGCAGTCGCCAGTCCGACGGATCTCCCGAACGGAAC
>JANMXI010000117.1:0-3868 GCA_031394735.1 Pseudomonadota bacterium
CCGCGCCCCAGCCTGCGCAGCGGCGACGGACGGAAGGTCAGGTGTTCGGCAAAGCCGCGCACCTCTTCACGCGCCGGCAGATTGATAGGCGGCGAACCGAGCCAGGTATCGCCGCTCTGCATGGCGTCATTGCCCGGAACGGTCGAATGTACGCCGATCAGCACATTTTCCGGCAGCGTCGTGCCGTCGGGAATATACGCGCCGTTGCCGACAAAACTTCGGCGTGAAATCACCGTCGGCTTCATGGTCATCCAGCCGCCATCGATTTTTTCATCGCCCAGCATCACCGCATCGGCGATGAAGGTGTCCTCGCCCAGCGTCAGCATGTCAGGCACCAGGCCCAGCGCAGTCGAGATTTCCGCGCCACGGCCGACCCTGGCGCCCAGCAGGCGGTACCAGAACGGCGCATACACCGTTGCATACACGCCATGCAGTACGTTCAGGCTGGACTCCTGGATCTGGTTGACCAGCCATTTGGCGCAGTAAAGATTGCTGTGCACCGGCCAGCTTCCCGGTTTCATGCGCGGCAGCACGCCCCAGCGGATGGCAGCTGACAGCAGTGCGGTGCAGACAATCAGCACCGCCGTGGCGGGGAAGGCCAGTACAAAATACTTGACGAGCTGAAAAGGGATGTCGCTGCTCTGCAGCCACGGGAAACGCTCGGCATTGTCGATCCAGTCGATCAGCACAAAACTCGGGAAAACCGGCAAGAAAAACAAGGTGGTGATGAGCAGCGCGCCGCACAGGAAATACAGCGCCTCGGTCGCGTGCCGGGTCCGCGACAGCGGCGGCCGTGCCGGGTTGGAAGCGGGATCGAAAGCGCCGACGTCGCGCGCCGGTGAACCACTCCAGGTACGTCCGGCCGGCACTGTCATGCCATCGCTCAGCGCCGTCTGGCCCTCCAGGTGGCCGAACGCGCCGATCGCCGTATTGCCTTCGAGGATCGCATAGGAACCCACCCCGGCATCGCTGCCAATGGCGATCGCACCCAAATGCAACATACCGTGTTCAACGCGCGCATTCTCGAAATTGACCGCATTGCCGATGCTGGCACCATCGCCGATCACCAGCAGGTCGGGCGCGCGCAAGGTGATCGAACCGATCATCACATCGCGCCCGATCCGCGCTCCCAATGCGCGCAGCCACCAGGCATACAGCGACGACCCGCTGAGCAGATAGATTGGCGCCGATTCGACCATCCGGTCGGCCAGCCACCAGCGGTAATAGATGAGGCCCCACAGCGGATAGCGGCCCGGCTTGAGACGGCCCGCGATCAGCCACTTGCCGCCTATCGCCAGCACAAATTCAAGCAGCGTCGCGATCAGGAACGCACCCGTCGAGGCGGCAATCGCCAGCGCGACCGAATCGCCCGGGTCGCCGGTGAAGTAGTGATAGGTGAAAAATGGCGCCAGCCATTGACTCATGCGCAGCGTCACAAGCGGCGGTATGGCTGCCGCCTGGGCAGCGCCGCACAGCCAGCGCTTCAGCGCAGAGGGCGGCGTCCAGCGGGTATCGACCGGCGGCGCGGCTTCATGCGCTTGCGCCAGCTCGTCGGCAATGCGCCCGATCGTGCGGTTCTGGTAAATGTCGCGCACCGTCACATGCGCGAAGCGCGCATCGGCACGCAGCGCGGACGCCAGCCGGGCCGCGAACAGCGAATGGCCGCCGAGATCCGAAAAGAAGTCGGCGCTGCGGCGGATAGTCTGGCCGGGAAACAGCGTGGACAAGGCCGCGAACAACACTTCTTCGGCCGCTGTCTGAGGTATGTCGGACCCGGCAGCATCGCGCGGCACCAGCGCCAGCGGGCGCGCTTTCAAATCCTTGCGATCGATCTTGCCCGAGGTCAGGCGCGGCATTTCCGGCAGCATTTCAAAGTAACCGGGCACCATGTACGGTGGCAGTACGGTTGCGAGTGCGCCGCGCAGCACGGCGGTTGAGAGCACTTTGCCGTTTTCCGCGACGATGAAGGCGATCAGTTGATCGATGCCGTCCTCCTGGCGCAGCACCACGGCGACCGTGCCCACGCCGGGCTGCTTTACCAGCACAGCCTCGATCTCGCCGAGTTCAACCCGGAAGCCACGAATCTTGACCTGGTCGTCGGTACGGCCCAAGCATTGCACATGGCCGTCCGGATCGATGAGCGCCAGGTCGCCGGTGCGGTACAGCCGGCTCTGCTCGGCACTGCTCGCCCATGGATTGGCGAGGAATTTCTCAAGACTCAGGTCGGGACGTCCGAGATAACCGGCCGAAACACCTGGGCCGGTGATGCACAGCTCGCCCACTTCACCGCGCGGCAGCAGTCTCAAGCCGCCTTCCACCTCCGTAGCGATGACCAGCAAACCGTAATTGGGCAGCGGCCGGCCAATGGTCACCGGCTCGTTGGCATGCAACTCAGCCAGGCTGGCCGACACCGTCGTTTCGGTCGGACCGTAGGTGTTGAACACCTGGCGCCCCGGGCGTGCCCAACGGGCCACCAGCGCCTGTGGACACATCTCGCCGCCAAGGTTGATCAGCCGCAGACCGGGCACATCCTGGCTAAACAGCGCCAGCAGCGTCGGCACCGCGTGCAGCACGGTGATGCCGTTTTCCACCAGAGCGCGCGGCAGCGCTTCCGGGTCGGATGCCAATTCCCTGGTCGCGATCCACAGCGTTGCACCGGCCAGATAACTGATCCATATCTCTTCGAACGACATGTCAAAGGCGACCGAAAATCCATGATAGACGCGGTCGGTATCTCGTATGCCGAGCAGCACGTTTTCACTGCGCAGGAAGTGGCAAATGCTCCCTTGGTTGATCGCTATGCCCTTGGGCTTGCCGGTCGAGCCGGAGGTATAAATGACATAGGCGGGATCGGACGGCAATGCGCCCTCGCGCCGGCGCAGTGGTGTCTTTGCCGGCGCGGCCAGCGCTTCGGCCGTCCACACCGGGCGAGCGCAGCCCGCCAGGCGCGGCGCAAATTCCGCGCAGCTGAGGATGCCGGGCGCATTCGCGTCTTCCAGGCACACGGCAATGCGTTCGACCGGCGTGTCCGCATCGAACGGGAGCCAGGCGGCGCCGGTCTTTGCAATCCCGGCCTGCATGACCAGCAGGTCGATGCCGCGCGGCAGCCACAATCCGACAATCTGTCCCGGCTTCACACCCGCCTCGATCAGATGCGATGCAACACGGTCGGCGTGCGCGTTCAGCTCGCGATAAGTCAAATGCCGTTCACCGAAGATCAGCGCCGTCTTCTGCGGCACGCGCGCTGCCGTCGCTTCCAGCTGATCTGCCAACACTTCAGCGCGAATCAATTCAGGCTGTACCGGCCCCAGCAGGATGTCTGGATGCGCATCGGCGTACGTCTTGGACCAAAGCGAAAACGGAGGAATGTCGACGGTGTCGCGCAAGAAAGAATTGAGCATTAACTGGACCTGGCAAAACCCGTTTTGAGAACCGAATTCCTGGTCGACGTCAACACGGCTTGGAGCGCATTGAGACCGAAGGCTTCGAGGCTGATACGACAGGGCTTGGATGCGGTCACAACGACCCCAGCATGCCGAATGAATGTGACAAGATTGCAGGCCAACCCATCGAAAAGGCATTCAAACATACCTGTTGGGAGATGCCGGCAGGTCCGTAAATTACGGACGCATGATGCCCCGAACGACTGCTGGGGATCGAGGGCGTCCATCGACAAACACTTCACTGCGGGATCAACATTTTCAGTCCGGACCAAGACCAATGGTCACATGGCCGATTGTTAGATTTCGTGGGTCAAAGAGGGGCCACATTTGGGCCAGAAAGCAAAACGCCCACATGAAGTGGGCGTTTGCTACCAGCCTAAACGGCTTGGATGTTGGTTGCGCGGGCAAGATTTGAACTTACGACC
>JANMXI010000118.1:0-10420 GCA_031394735.1 Pseudomonadota bacterium
CCAGCACGGCGGAATAGCGCGGGAAATACTCCTGCGCTAGATCGGAGCGCGGCTCGGCTCCGGGTGAGGACACGAACTCGATTTTGTCAACGTAACCGCCGGTCAGTTGCGCTTCGATCGAACCGTGTGTGTGCGTCTCGAAGCGGTAATGCATGGTTGCATCCAATCCGGCCGCGGTGAAGTTGGCGACGTTTTGTGGCTCCACGGTGAATGCAGTGATGAAGCCCGTCGTCGGACTGCGGGTGACATTCGGACAAAATGGATTGTTGAGCGTGGGCTGATCGACGCACAACTGCGCCAGTTCTTCGGCCGTTGCGGTGTTGATGGCCTTTTTGATGCGAATGTTGTACCAGTCGGCCGTCGCAGAAAAGCCCTGCAAGAACGCAGGCTTCCACACCACGCCCGCGGTCCATGTCTTGGCGGTCTCCTCGCTTAAGTTCGGATTGCCTCCGGTGATCCCCTCCTTGGAAATCGACGCCTCGGTCGACGTCGACGGCTCATAGGTCGCAGGGTTGATTCCCAGTCCTTGCAACAGGGCGGCGCAATTAGCGGCGCGCGTCGAGCTGCCGTTGTTCAATTCGTTGATGTCACACGGATCATCGACAAAGTTGAAGGTGACGCTGCGTGCGCCGAACAACTCGGCGATATTGGGAGCGCGCACGGCCTGTGAATACGTTCCGCGGAACGAGACGCTTGCCACGGGAGCATAAATGCCATCGAGCTTCCAGGTCGTGGTCTTGCCGATGGTGCTGTAGTCGGACAAGCGAACCGCACCGCCGACGGACAACAGATGCGCAAACGGAACCTTTTCCAGAATCGGAAGATTGGTTTCGGCGAATATTTCCTTCACGTTGAACCCGCCGGTGGATGGCGACAACAGCCCCACCCAGGTGTCTCCGGAGGCGAGCAACGCGTCGGGCGTAAATTCGCTGCGTTCGCGCCGGTATTCCGCGCCGATCGCATAGCCGATCGGTCCTCCCGGCAACCGCAGGAAGTCACCGAAGTCTCCCGACACGGAACCGGACAACACCTGCTGCGTGATGGTCGAGCGGCTCTCGCTGTCGGTATTGATGAACGCCAACGCGGCCGGGTTGCGCACGCCAAATCCGAAAATATTATAGGGCACGCAGCCGGCCAGGAACGGATCCGGATCCGTGGCGAGGCTGGAGTGGCACACCGTCTGGCCGGTGGCAGAATCGGTGACCGCGTCGATGGCCGCCTGCCAGCGCGATTCGACGCGGTTATTGCGCGAGTTCACGCGCACCTTCGTCTGCCCATACACATAGGACACTTCATAGCGCGCATGCTCGGAAATACTTCCCATGGCACCGATGACGCCACGCAGCGTGCGCCGCCGGGTGTCTTCGAAATTGATGCCCAGGTCATAGTCGTCGCGCGTGACCAGCACACCATCCGCAGAACCATCACCGAAATAACCGGCCGCAGCGCCGGGCACGATGGAGTCGCGGATCGACTGCGGCAGGTACGGGTTGTCGGCGCTGATGTATTGATAGACATCGAAGGTGGGCTGCGCTTGCGTGTGCGCGCGCACTTCGGCGAACTTGCCTTCGGCGAACACGGTGAGATGGTCATTCACATCAAAATGACCCAGGCCGTTCAGGATGTAGCGCTTGAGTGACGGAAACAGGTCGCCCTGGTAGCCATCCACCGGCGTGCTCGACCCGCCGACGGTATAGCCACCGGATCCTTGCAGCAACTGGCCGCGGTCATAGACCTGGCCGCTGCCCAGATAATCAGGAATATTGTCGAAGTCGACATCCACGGCGCCGGCGGTGGCGCTGTCGGCATAGCGCACGTCGTAGTACGGGACATTGTCCGGTATGCGCGGATCATCGGGAATATCGGCTTGGTTGCGATACAAACTCCCCGCCCGCGCAGCGCGCAGAAAGCCGCGGCGCTGATCATTCACGCGGTCATCGGCATTCATCTCGAAGGCGAGCGCGACGTTCGCGCGCGAGTCGGCGAAGTTGTGGCCATAGGTCAAGGCGGCGAAGCGGTTGGTGCCGTCGTTATAGCCGGACGTGCCGGCTTGGCCGCGCAGCGTCAGCCCCTCGAAATCTCTCTTCAGGCGGAAATTCACCACCCCGGAGACGCCGTCCGCGCCATAGATGGCCGACGCGCCGCCGGTGAGCACATCGATGGATTCGACCAGATCGGTGGGGATCGAGTCTATGTCCACCGCCGCGGAACCCTCGATACCGGAGACATGGCGACGTCCGTCCACGAGCACCAGGGTGCGATTGACGCCCAGGTTGCGCAGGTTGAGCAGGTTGACGCCGGCCTCGCCGTAATTGGAGTTCGAGCCGCCCGTCAGCGCACCCACTTGGGAACCCACTAACGCCGGGCTCTTCAACAGCAGGTCGGCGAGATTCGTCCGCCCGGAGCGCTGGATGATATCGGCCGAGATCGCGACCACCGGATTGGCAAAGTCTTCCGCTGAGCGCCTGATTCGAGTGCCGGTGACCACGATCTCACCGATCGACGCCGACGTGTCATTCGCGGCCGGGGCCTCCTGGGCCGAGGCTGCGGCCACCAGAGCGACGGTTTGCACCAGCAACGCAATACCCCACCGTCGACCGCACGCATCGGCAATCCGTTTGTTCATGGCATCCCTCCTTGACGAAGTATCGAAGCGCTTCAGGTATCTGAAAGCTACCTTACTGCAGTGATTCGACTCAAGAGGCATTTGATTTGTAGACGGCTCGAATTGAAGCCGCGGAAACGAAAAAAGGGGCGCGATGTGAGTCGCGCCCCTTTTAATTGCTTGACCGACGAGTGGGACGGCAGCCGGATCAGGCAGCGGCCTTCTTTCGCTTCGGCTTGGCAGCGGCTTCAGCTTCGGGAGCATCTGCTTTGGGAGCCGCTTTCTTCTTGGCCTTCGGTTTCGCCTTGCCCTCTTCGGCGGGGGCTTCGACCTTGACGGGTCCGTCAACCAGCTGCACCAACGCCATGCCAGCGGTGTCGCCGGGGCGCATTTCCATTTTCAGGATGCGAGTGTAGCCGCCGGCGCGCGCCTTGAATCGAGGTCCGATGTCATCGAACAGCTTGTCCACGATTCCGACGTCGCGGAGTCGCGAATAGGCCAGGCGGCGATTCGCCAGCGTATCGGCTTTGGCGAGCGTGATCAGCGGCTCCACGACCTTGCGCAGTTCCTTGGCTTTGGGGACCGTGGTGCGGATCGTTTCGTGACGCAGAATCGAGGTTGCCATGTTGCGCAACATCGCGTGGCGATGGGAGGTGCTGCGAGAGAGCTGCCGCCCGGTATTTCTATGACGCATGTTATTGGGACCTTCAGACGCCGTCGCGCTCGTCGTCGCGCTTCAAGCCGGGCGGCGGCCAATTGTCCACCCGCATGCCGAGCGTCAAGCCGTGGCTTTCCAGCACTTCTTTGATTTCAGTCAGCGACTTCTTGCCAAGGTTCGGCGTGCGCAGCAGCTCGACTTCGGTACGCTGCACCAGGTCGCCGATGTAGTGGATGTTCTCCGCCTTCAGGCAGTTGGCGCTGCGAACCGTGAGTTCGAGCTCGTCCACCGGACGCAGCAGAATCGGGTCGAACTGGGTTTCGGTCGACTTGGAGACCGACTCATCCTGACCTTGCAGGTCCACGAACACTGACAGCTGATCCTTCAGGATGCCGCCGGCCCGACGAATTGCCTCTTCAGGGTCAATGGTGCCGTTGGTTTCGATGTCGAGAATCAACTTGTCGAGGTCGGTGCGCTGTTCGACGCGGGCGCTTTCCACGTTGTACGTGACCTTGCGCACCGGGCTGAACGAGGCATCGAGTTGCAGGCGGCCGATGGGACGCGACTGCTCTTCGAACGCCGCACGTTGCACGGCGGGACGATAGCCACGGCCGCGCTCGACTTTGAGCGACATGCTCAGCTCGCCGGCCTTGGTCAGATTGGCGATGACCAGATCCGGGTTGAGGATCTCCAGGTCGTGGTCGCCGGCGATGTCGCCCGCGGTCACGGGGCCCGGGCCCTTCTTGTGCAGGCGGACTTCGGCGACATCGCGCGAATGCATGCGGATGGCCACTGCCTTGAGGTTCAGCAGGATGTCGACGACATCTTCCTGCACGCCTTCGATGGCCGTGTACTCGTGCAGCACGCCGTCGATCTCCACTTCTGTGATCGCCGCGCCGGGCAGCGAGGACAACAGAACGCGCCGCAGGGCATTGCCCAGCGTGTGCCCAAAGCCGCGCTCGAACGGTTCGATCACGATGCGAGCATGACGCGGAGACAGCGGCTGCACCTTGACGACACGGGGCTTCAAAAATTCGTTGATCGAACCCTGCATGGATATCACCTGCTTAAGCTAAAACCTTAGTGCACCGCCAACCGGTGCACCATAAAATTGTTTACTTCGAATACAACTCGACGACGAGGCTTTCATTGATGTCGGGCAGGATCTCCTGACGATCCGGTACCGACTTCAAAATGCCCGACATCTTCTTGTCGTCGACCTCGACCCAATCGGGCAGACCGGCCTGCGTGGCGATGGCCAACGCCGCCTGCACGCGCGTCTGTTTCTTGGCCTTCTCGCGCAGCGCGACGACATCGCCGGCCTTGCACTGATAGGAAGCGATGTTGACCAGCTGCTCGTTCACGGCAACGGCCTTGTGGCTGACCAGCTGACGCGCTTCGGCGCGCGTGGAGGCAAAGCCCATGCGGTAGACCACGTTGTCCAGCCGGCACTCGAGCATCTGCAACAACGACTCGCCGGTGGCGCCGGGGCGACTTGCAGCCTTCTGGTAGTAATTGCGGAATTGACGTTCGAGCACGCCGTACATGCGGCGCAGCTTCTGCTTCTCGCGCAGCTGCAGACCGTATTCGGACAAACGCTGCTTGCGCTCGCTCTTGACGCCGCCGGGCGGGACTTCGAGCTTGCACTTGGATTCCAAGGGCTTCACACCGCTCTTCAGGAACAGATCGGTTCCTTCACGGCGGGACAACTTGCACTTCGGACCTGTGTATTTTGCCATCTGATGATAGACCTTGCGATTTAGACGCGGCGCTTTTTGGGCGGACGGCAGCCGTTATGGGGAATCGGCGTGACGTCTTCGATGTTGGTGATCTTCAGTCCGCAGCCGTTCAAAGCGCGTACCGCGGATTCGCGGCCCGGGCCGGGGCCCATGACGCGAACTTCGACGTTTTTCACGCCGTGTTCCTGCGCCGCATTGCCCGCGCGCTCAGCAGCGACCTGCGCGGCGAACGGCGTGGACTTGCGCGAGCCGCGGAAACCGCAGCCGCCCGAGGTCGCCCAGGACAGCGTGTTGCCCTGACGATCGGTGATGGTGATGATCGTATTGTTGAACGAGGCGTGCACATGGGCGATCGCATCCAGAATGTTCTTGCGAACCTTCTTGCGAATAGGCTTGCCGGCCTTGTCTTTGCCCTGCGCGGAATCTTGCTTGTTATCAGCCATTGATTGTCTCGTTTACCTTTACACTTTTCCGGGAGGAGCGTTCATCTTCACGGCCTGCTTGCGCGGACCTTTTCGGGTGCGTGCATTCGTACGCGTACGCTGACCGCGCATCGGCAGACCCTTGCGGTGCCGGATGCCCCGGTAACAGCCCAGATCCATCAGGCGCTTGATGTTCATCGACACTTCGCGTCGCAGGTCGCCTTCGACCGCGAATTTCGCGACCTGAGAGCGCAGCGATGCGACCTCGGCATCCGTCAGGTCCTTGACCTTGACGCTGTATTTCACGCCCGCTGCATCGCAGATGCTCGCCGCGCGAGTGTTGCCGATGCCGAAGATGTGGGTCAGACCGATGACGACATGCTTGTTCATCGGGATGTTGATGCCGGCTATACGCGCCATTAAATTCTCCGCAATCTTAAGCGCGAAAAAAGCGCGCCAGTTTACACAAAAACGCCTGCTCGATCAAATCAGTCACGCGTCAGCCTTGCCGCTGTTTATGGCGGGGATCTGCGCAGATGATGTAGACGACGCCGCGACGCCGCACGACCTTGCAGTTCTTACAAATCTTCTTGACCGAGGGCCGTACCTTCATTTCTTACTCCCGATTCCCCGCAGGCTCGCCTTTTTCATCAAGCCTTCGTATTGATGCGACATGAGATGCGATTGGGTTTGCGCCACGAAATCCATGACGCCGACCACGATGATCAGCAACGAAGTGCCGCCAAACTGAAACGGTATGCTCGGATTGACCATACGGATGATCTCCGGCAGCAAACACACGGCCATGATGTACAGGCCGCCCCACAACGTCAGTCTCGACAGCACCTTGTCCAGGTATTCGCCGGTCTGTTGACCAGGTCGAATGCCGGGAATGAACGCGCCGGCCTTTTTCAAGTTTTCGGCCGTATCGCGGGCGTCATAAACCAGCGCTACATAGAAGAACGCAAAGCCGATGATCAAAAAGGCGAACAGGATGACATGCAGCGGTTGCCCGTAATTAAGGGCGGCCGCGACCCTTTGCAAGCCTCGCTGCCAGATATTCGGATTGGGGCTGTTGCCGAAGAACTGCGCGATGGTCGCCGGGAACACCAGCAAGCTGGAGGCGAAAATCGGCGGGATGACGCCGGCCATGTTCAGCTTGAAGGGCAGATGCGTGCTCTGGCCCTGCATCATGCGCCGGCCCACCTGGCGCTTGGCGTAATTCACCTGGATCTTGCGCTGCGCTCGCTCCACGAACACGCAGAACAGGGTCACCAGCACCACGACCACCACGATGAGCAACACCACCAGCGGGTTCATCTCGCCGGAGCGAACCATTTCCAGGGTGTTGCCAATGGCACGCGGCAAACCGGCCACAATACCGGCCACGATGATCATGGTGATGCCGTTGCCGATGCCACGCTCCGTGATCTGCTCACCCAGCCACATCAGGAACAGCGTGCCGGTGGTGATGGACAAAGTGGCGACGATCAAAAACTGCGGACCCGGGTTCGGAACCAGGTTGCCGCCGGAGTGTTGGATGGCCAACGCGGCCCCAAAACCCTGGAAGGCCGCCAGCGCTACGGTGCCGTAACGCGTGTACTGCATGAGCTTGCGCCGGCCAGACTCGCCCTCTTTGCGGATCTGCGCCCAGGACGGCACCACCATCGACATCATCTGGATGATGATGGACGCGGTGATGTAGGGCATGACGTTCAGCGCGAGGATGCTGAAACGCTGCAGCGCACCACCGGAGAACATGTTGAAGATACCGAGCAGCGTGCCCTGCTGCGTCGAGAAGAACGCGGCGAACTTGGCCGCATCGATGCCCGGCACCGGAATAAAGGTGCCGATGCGGTAAACGACCAGAGCGCCCAGCAAAAACCACAGCCGCTTGCGCATCTCTGCGAAGCGAGTCATGTCGCCTAAAGCTGCCGTTGCGCTGGGAGTCGTGGTTGCCACTGTTTTAAGTCTTTAAAAGTCGATTACGCGTCGAGACGGCCGCCGGCCGCTTCGATGGCGCTCTTCGCGCCTTTGGTTGCCGTGATGACTTTGTCCTTGACCGTATAGGCCTTGGACACCTTGCCCGACAGAATGATCTTCACGCGCATCGTGGCGGCGGGAACGAGGTTGGCATCGATCAGGCCTTTCAGCGTCACGTCGTCGCCCTTCACGCGCATCAAATCGCTGAGCGTGAGTTCGGCACGGGTGCGCTTGATGGCGGAACGGAAGCCGATCTTCGGCAACCGACGCTGCAACGGCATCTGGCCGCCTTCGAAGCCGACCTTGTGATAGCCACCCTTGCGTGCACGCTGGCCCTTGACGCCACGGCCGCAGGTTTTGCCCTGGCCGGCCGACGCGCCGCGACCCACGCGCAGGTGTTCGCGCTTGGAACCGGCAGCCGGCTTGATGAGGTTCAATCGCATCATACGTTTTCCACCTTCAACAAATGGCTGGCCCGATTGACCATGCCTCGGTTCGACGGCGTGTCCTCGACCACGACCGTTTGCCGGATGCGCTTCAGACCGAGTCCGCGCGCGGAATTCGCAATGTCACTCAGTTGATGAGCCAGGCTCTTCGTGAGCGTCAGGCGGATTTTAGGGTGAGCCATGATTCTTTAACCCGTGATCTCTTCGACGCTCTTGCCGCGTTTGGCGGCAAATTCATCGGGCGAGCGCAGCTTGGCGAGCGCATCCATGGTGGCGCGCACGACGTTGATGGGATTGCGCGAGCCGTAGCTCTTGGCGAGCACGTTGCGCACGCCGGCGCACTCGAACACCGCGCGCATGCCACCGCCGGCGATGACACCCGTACCATCGGCTGCCGGCTGCATGTACACCCGCGTGGTGCCGTGCTTGCCTTTGACCGCATAGAACAACGTATCGTTCTTCAAGGACACATTGACCAGACTCTTGCGGGCCTGCTGCATGGCCTTGGAAATGGCCACCGGCACTTCACGCGCCTTGCCATAACCGAAACCGACGCGCCCGGCGCCGTCACCCACCACTGTGAGTGCCGTAAAGCCGAACTGCTTGCCGCCCTTGACCACCTTAGCAACACGATTGACCGCGACGAGCTTTTCGAGCAGGTCGTCGCCGGACACCGGTTTTTCAACTCTTGCCATAGCGCCTGAATGCTCCTGTTAAAACTCTAAGCCCGCTTCGCGTGCGGCTTCGGCCAGTGCTTTGACACGGCCGTGATACATGAAGCCGGAACGGTCGAAAGCAACCTTGGTAATGCCCTTGGCCTTGGCGCGTTCGGCGATGACACGCCCGACTGCTTTGGCCGCTTCGATGTTGCCGGTGGACTTGAGGTCACCGCGAACATCTTTCTGAACTGTGGAAGCAGCCACCAGCACCTTGTCGCCTTCGGCGGCAAAGATCTGTGCATAGATGTGCTGCGGCGTGCGATGTACCGACAGGCGTACCGCGGCCAACTCTTTGATTTTGACGCGAGCGCGTCGTGCTCGGCGCTGGCGGATGTCCTTCTTGTGCAGTTTCATGTGCCTACTTCTTCTTCGCTTCTTTCAGCGAAATCTTCTCATCCGAATACTTCACGCCCTTGCCCTTGTAGGGTTCGGGAGGCCTAAACCCTCTGATCTCGGAGGCCGTCTGCCCGACGCGCTGCCGATCCGTGCCCTTGACCAGAATTTCCGTCTGCGTGGGCGTCTCGATGGTGATGCCTTCGGGGATTGGGTAGACGATGGCGTGCGAGAAGCCCAGCGTCAGGTTCAGGTTCTTCGCCTGCACCGCGGCGCGATAGCCGACGCCCACCAGCTCGAGCTTCTTTTCGTAGCCCTTGCTGACGCCCGTGACCATGTTGGCCAGATGCGCGCGCGCCGAGCCTGCCAGGGCCTGTGCGCCTTCCGTCGTGCCGGGCTCGACTTCCAGGTGTTTGTCCTTCTGGACCACCTTGATGCCGTGCTTGAGCGCCAACGTCAGGGAGCCCTTGGCGCCCTTGACGGTCACCACATCGGCGGCAATCGTGGCGCTCACGCCTTGCGGCAGATCGACCGGTTTCTTTGCTACTCGAGACATGGACTTAACCCTTACTGAACTACGAAGAGCACTTCGCCGCCGGTGCCGGCTGCGCGCGCTTGCTTGTCCGTCATGACGCCGTGCGGCGTGGAAACGATGGCGACACCCAGCCCACCCAGAACCTTGGGCAGTTCATCCTTGCCGCGATAGATGCGCAGGCCCGGACGGCTGACGCGCTCGATGCGGTCGATGACGGGGCGGCCGTCGTGATATTTTAGATCGACCGACACGGTGGCCTTGCCACCTTCGCTGGTGGTCGCGAAGCCGGCGATGTAACCCTCGTCCTTCAATACGCTGAGGATGGCGAGCTTCAATTTCGAAGCGCCCATGCCCACGGTCGGCTTGCCGGCGGACTGCGCATTGCGAATGCGGGTGAGAAGATCGGCGATTGGATCGGTCATGCTCATTGTGTGCGCCTCACCAGCTGGCCTTCGTCAAACCGGGAATCTCGCCGCGATGGGCGGCCTCGCGCAACTTGGTGCGCGCCAAACCGAACTTGCGGTAGACGCCACGCGGCCGGCCCGTGATCGCGCAGCGACGGCGCTGACGGGTCGGGCTAGCATCGCGCGGCAGCTGCTGCAGCTTGCTCTGCGAGTGCGCACGCACGTCCGGATTGGTCTTCGGATCGCGGATAGCTTCTTTCAGCTCCGCGCGAATCGCCGCGTACTTCTTCGCAATCTTCACGCGCTTTTTCTCACGCATGATCATGTTGGTCTTTGCCATTCGCTTCTATCCTACTTTCGGAACGGAAAGTTGAAAGCTTCCAACAGCGCGCGACCATGTTTGTCGTCCGCTGCGGTCGTGGAAATGGTGATATCCATGCCACGGATTTGATCGATTTGATCGTATTGAATCTCGGGAAAAATGATCTGCTCTTTGACGCCCAGGCTGTAGTTGCCACGGCCATCGAAGGAGCGCCCGCTGATGCCGCGAAAATCGCGGATGCGCGGGATGGCGAT
>JANMXI010000119.1:0-3243 GCA_031394735.1 Pseudomonadota bacterium
GTCGCTGCGTTTGCGTTGCGGACCATGCTCACAGGTGGGACCGGCGTCGATCATTCGGCATTCAGCGTCAGTGAGATAGTCGATGCCGTCAATTACTTTGTATTTCCGAATTTGATGCCTTGGGCCGGCTACGGTAGTCCAATCGTGTATCGGTTGCGACCGTTCGGGAACGATCCCGACAAGGCGATCTTGGATGTCTATCTATTGTATGTTGCTCCTAGTGAGGTGGCGCCTGGTGAGCCAGTCGCGACGCGTTACCTAAAACCTGGCGAGAGTTGGACTAGCGCGCCCGAACTTGGCGGCCTCGGCGCCATATTCGATCAAGACGAGCAAAACTTCGGTTTGATCCAAAGAGGCCTCAAATCCGGCGGCGCTCCATTCATCCGACCATCCGCCTACTTGGAATCACGTATCCGCCATCTGCATGCGACACTCGATCGCTATGTCGGTCACAGCAACACGAATCCAGCGGGGCCTTGAAACCCGCGCGGCGACGCTAGCTGTTACGGCGCAGGTAAACAGGATCGGAGTGATCGCGCCGGCCCATGCCAGGAATGGGGTAACGGTCCGCCGCAGCGTCCCAACGCTCCCATTCGCGGAAGCCGATATGGTGTACCACGCGCCAGATGTCACCGCGTCGCTCAAACCAGTTGATGAACCGTCCGCCGACGAAATGATCCTCTGAGGCGCCTTCTTTGCGGTGAGGTAGCAATACGTCGGCAATTAGACCTGCGGTCTTCGGCACGTTGGCGAAGCGGTGATAACCGGTGAAATAGGCTTCCGTGTACGCCATGTCGCCCTCGAACTTCACCGACACGTTGTTGACCACGTGCCATGACACCTCGACCAGCTTGATGAACTCAAGGGCGGCGTTGCAAAACTCCTCGGCGCCACCCTCGAACGGCGGGTGCACAATGGTGGCACCGGGCCAGAACACGGAATGCATCAGCGCGGCATCGCCACGATCCACACCACGGCAGTAGTCGTGGATGCGTTCAACGATCTCGATCCTGGCCGACATTTCTTGCAAAGTACCGCCGCTCATGCTCTACCTCTCAGTTTGACCAGTCTGCTCTTCGGCTCCGCACAGCTATACTGTCAGGCATGAAATCGAAGGCCAAGCCCAGTTTCACTGATCCCGACGTGATCGCGTGCCCGTATCAAGCCTACCAGCAACTGCAACAGGACAGTCCGGTGTACCTCGATCCTGGCACGGGCACCTGGGTTATTACCCGTTACGAGGACGTGCGCCGCATCCTGCTCGACCCGGTGCGTTTTAGCAGCGAAGGCAACCTCAACCAGGTCACCGATAAGATTCTCGCCGAACGCGCGGAAAGACTGCGGGATCTTTACCGTACCCAGGGATGGCTGCCCGACCCTGCGCTCGGCTTCATGGACGATCCTCGGCACGCCGAAGTTCGCACAATTTTCGAGCGAGCGTTCCGCGGCAGCCGCATCCGCGAACTCGACCCGCAGATAAGACAGGCCGCATACGATCTTGTCGATGCCGTCGCAGATCGCGGTGCCTGCGATTACATCGACGCAATTGCGGTGCCGTTGCCGCTCAAAGTAACTGGGTTTATTACGCGCGTGCCTGACGAGGATTTGCCGAAAATCCGCAGCTGGACCGTGGCCTTTATACGCCGCTTTGGGCTCATGCTGTCGGAAGAAGAGGAGCGAGACTGCGTGCTGCTGGAGATCGAGGGTCAGCACTATTTGAAAAAGCTCATGGATCGCCTGCGAGCAAATCCCGACGACTCTTTGCTCTCCGACATTGTCAACACTCCGATGAGCGATGGCCGCACTTTGAGCGATGCCGCGCTGTTCGCGCACCTGATGGCGGACACATTTGTCGGCGGCAGCGAGACCACTACGAGCGCGCTCGCCTCGGGGGTCTTAATGCTGTGCGAGAATCCCGCGCTTTACGCGGCCGTACGCGTCAACCCAGACGGCACACTGCGTACATTCATCGAGGAAGTGCTGCGCCTGGAAAGCCCTGTCCAGGGACTCTTTCGTACGACCACCGAGGCTGTCGAGATCCAGGGCGTCACAATCCCTGCGCGGGCAGTGGTGAACATTCGTTACGCCGCGGCGAATCGCGATGCAGAACACTTCGATCGGCCTGATTGCCCGAACCTCGAACGGCGCAATGCCGGCTCCCACTTGGCATTCGGCTCCGGAATCCACGCGTGTGTCGGGGCGACGCTTGCGCGACGTGAGCTGTACTGGGGACTGCGAGCCACCATCGAACGGCTGAGCGACTTACGACTTGCGCCCGGCAACAGCTTCAAGCTGGCGCCCAGCCTGATGTTGCGGCGACTCGCGCATCTGAACATCGAGTACTCACAGGGCCAGTGAATTCCGGTGCAACCGCAAACATCAACTTCACAAGGTGCCGCGGTGCCCGACGAACGCCTAGAGGGGATTTTCCGCCCCTTGGGGATTCGTTCCATGACGTTAAAGAACCGAATTGTCATGGCGCCTATGACACGCTGCTTTTCGACTGGCGGTGTGCCGGGAATAGACGTCGCCGCTTACTATCGACGACGAGCCGCCGCAGGCGTCAGCTTGATCATCACCGAAGGCACATATGTTCCGCATATTGGCGCCTCGAACGACCCGAACTGCCCGAGATTTCATGGCGAAGATGCGCTTAGCGGCTGGAAAGCAGTACTCGAATCCTTTCATGAAGCGGGAGGGAAAATCATTCCGCAGCTATGGCATGTCGGTCTCATGCTCAAGCCCGAGCTTGAAAATTTGTACGACAAGGCCGGCATCTTCGAAAGTCGCCAGGTGGGCCCTTCCGGCATCGCGGGCGGGATGGGGCACCCGATGATCAAAGTGAGTGAGCCGATGTCTACCACTGATATTGAGGCGGTCGTTGTGGCTTTCGGGGAAGCGGCCGCGTCCGCGTATCGATTGGGATTCGACGGCATTGAGATTCATGGCGCGCACGGTTCGCCTGCGATATCGTCCGGGAGTGTCGGCGACGAACCTCGCCGCAGTTTCCGATCGCGATGCGTATTTCCCAATGGAAAGGCCAGGACTATGGGGCAAAAATTGCCGCTTCTCCAGGCGAGTTGGCACAGATTCTCGAAGCAATGACGGACGCCGGCGTTGATATTTTCGATTGTTCTACCCGGCGTTTGTGGGAGCCCCAGTTTTACGGCAGCGATTTGTACCAGGCAGCCGGGGCCAAACGGTTGTCCGGCAGACCCCCGATTACCCGTGGGTCGGGAGGTT
>JANMXI010000120.1:0-11887 GCA_031394735.1 Pseudomonadota bacterium
GATTCAAGAATTCGCCCAGATCGATGCCCTCGTAATGCGGGGTGCCCGGTTCGAGCTTGGGAAGGATCAGCGTGCTGGTCAGCATTTCGGTGAGATTGCTGGCGCCCAACGAGTAGCTGCGCCAATCCGGATTACTCAACGACCCACTGGTCTGTGATACGAGGTGCTGCAATTGGTTGGGCAGCAACCGCGCGACCTGCACCTGAAAAGCCGGCACGTCACGTGAAAAGACGGTGAGCTTGCGTTTGCCGGACAGGGCCAGCAGCGAACCCTCCTGCGCGATCTGTAGTTCCTGCGGATAGGCGGGCACTGTCAGCACGGTGTCGACCGGCTCCGGCATGCGATAGCCGCCGAATGATTGCAGTCCCTTGTCGACCCGCACGTAGACCCGCTCCCCCGGGTCGGCTTTGAGTCGAAAGCTGTGCATTTCGACATGATCGCGCTCGTTCGGCACATAGCTCAGATCCAGACGGCGCGCGAGCGCCAGCACGCGCGCCGTGACCTGTGTGGTACCCCACCAGGCATACGGTTGATGCGGATTGCTGCGCTCCCACTCGGTCTGCAACTTCGGATCCGGATTGCGCTCCGGCAGCACCCACGCCAGTACTCGCTTCGTCATTTCCGATTCGGTGACGCTGTGATTGGTTTCCAGCATCAGCGCCTGACTCGGTTCATTGCGCTCGTCCCGAACGATCTGCAGCTCGGGCGGGTTCACGCTAAGACTGTTGAGACCCGGAATGGCAGCATCGGCCGACAGCTTTTCCGTCGTGCGATTGCCGCCGCGGAGCGCCTGCAATCCGGCGGCGATGGTCAGCGACGCGCGTCCGCCTCTCTGCGGCACGGGAAGCTGACCCGAATGCACGTAGGCGTGCAGTTTGAGCTTGTCGTAGGTGACGCTGAAGGAGGGGCCCGGCTCGACCTTGCGCTCCATTTCCTTGGTGAGCTGATCGTAAACGGTAAGCGAGATTCGCTCTTCCAGTCTCACCGGGTCCACCGGATGCGAGAAACTTAACGTGGTGACGATCTTCTTGTCGTTGGCCTGTACCGGGTCCTGATAAAACTCGTTGGAGTCGATCTTCGCGACAAACGCAGCCGATGCGAATTCGAGCTTATAGCGCGACAGCAGGATCTGCGGCGCCACCAGACCCCGACGCGGCAACTGTATCGCGTACGCTTGCGCAATCGGCCAATCGACTTTCGGCTGAAACTGCAGAGTGCGCTCGTCGAGCCAGGTCCAATTGCCTTCGGCGGCGGGTGAGAGCTGCAGACCGGCTGCGGCCGCATCCAATGGCTTGCCGATGGCCGACAGCGGCGCGGCGGAGGCTTGAAACCTGATCGTGATGGGCTCCGGTAGCCGCGGCGGTTCGCACTCATAGCAGGTGCGCCCCGGCGCAGACAGGTCCACATCGACCGTCACCGGCTTGGGTTGCGATTCATACCAACGCCAGACACCCAGGCCGGCAACGAGCAGGATGAACGCGACGCTCGCAACGATGCTCACCTGCTGCGGATTCTCTTTCGTCCAAGTCCATGCGCGTTGGGCGCGTCCCTGCACCGGTACGAACCACGCGGGCGCCTGCCATGTGACGTCACCGATGACAGAGCGCAAACCTTCGCGAAAAGATGACCTGCCGTCCATGTAGATGCCTCGAATGGAAATTGACTTGGGATTGATGATGCAGGAACGCGAACAGCGTCTCCAGCGTAATGGCCTGATTTTCCGATCTACATCGAAAAATCACCATTCGCCATCGGTGCGCCACAATTGATCAGAATTGCAGCTCGCAGAATTTCCGATGAGTCGGGTAAAGGCTATTGTCGCGCGAGCGGTTCGTCAGCGCTAATGACTGAGCGTCGTACCGCCATCCACTGCCGCGTATACCCGCTGTCGCTCACTCTCGCTCAGCACCACCGGCTTGACCACCGGCACGCCGGTGACGGGTGAAAAGAACGGCGTGCTTTGATAGCGACCGTTGAGGCGATCGCGAATCAACATGGCCATGACGCGCAGAATACTGGTGAAGGTCGCCAGAGGCTTGGATTCAATCGGGGTTTTTGCGCTTTGCGTGTTGACCCACATCCGGATCGGGCCGAAGGAACTGTCGAGTGACTCGCCGCCGCCGTCGAGGCAGGAATGCACCAATCCGACAAAGGCGAATTGGAAATTGGGAAGCGTATTGCCGATTGGCGTCTTGCAGCAGCTCGTATACCAGCGCAGCAATCCCTTGTTGCGCAGCCGTACGCATGCAAGCTTCGACTGTCCTTGGGTGATGGTGACATTGGCCGGGGTGGTTTGAATGACCTCGGTGCCACCGGCGGAATCCAGCACGCTGTCCGCCTGTTCCAAAAAATGCGCGAACGCCTGACAGTCTTTGCAATAGCACACGCAACGATTCACCGCATCGGGTTGGCTGAGCACCCCCTTCAGCGCGCCGCAGCGACAACTCACCATATGACTCATGGTGTCACGACGGTTGCGCCACTCAAGCGGCCAATGGCGCCGAGGGTGGTTTGCGCGGCATTCAGGCCCAACCGGAAGTCCGCATCACTGAAGGTGGCATACACGTCGGTGGGTTGGTGCCAATTCGGGTCCCAGCCTGCGCCGATCTCACGGCCGCGCTCGTTCTCGCGCAGACTGATTGCAGGAATGAGGTCCATGAACGGCTCGCTGTCCGTGTGCGTCATGTGCGGCCCGACGGTGGCAGGGTAATCGGTGGCGTAAGCCTCGTTGGCCGCGTGGAATGCCCACGCCAATGCCTGCGAGCTGGCAGCGGCTTTCGCGGCCGACTGGAATTCGATGTTCACATCGGCCTCAGGTCGCTGCGACTTCGCGACGCTGCCATCGGCGCGCGGCATGCCATGGTCGAACAGCATCATGTCGTGCTGGATCATGCCCAGCCAGCGCGGTTCCGGATAGCGGCCGGACGCGGGAGGGTCTTCCTTGCCCTGCAATGCGGCGCGCTGCGCCACATAGCCTTGCGCGCCATTCAGTCCCGTCTCTTCATTGTTCCAGAGTATGAACCGGATCGAGCGATCGGTTTTGACATCCGGCGCGGAGAATACGCGCGCCAGTTCCATCACCAACGCACTGCCCGAGCCATCGTCATTGGCTGCCTCACCCCAGCCGTGCCCATCCATGTGCGCGCCGATGATGTACATCTCCTGCGGATGCGATGTGCCCACCTTGGTGCAATACACTTCTTCACGCGGACCGCCTGTGCTGGGTTGAGCATTGAGCGCGCGAAGTTTCCCGTCCGGTTGCAGCAGGGGATCGGTATTGACGCCGGTGGGGGCAACCGTGCCGCGATAGCGCCCACCGCCTACTGCGTCGTTCGCTGTTGCAGATGATGCGCCATTGCGTTTTTGTGACGCCGGCGGAAAGTAGTCGTAACGGATGCGTGCCGTATTCGAACACCCATAGTTGCGCAATTGCGCCTCGATCCAATCCACCGCCGCGCGGTTGCGATCCGTTCCCTGCCGTCGATCACCGAATTGAGTCAGGCCCTTGATCGTGGCCTTGTACCGTTGAAGGTCGAGTCGATCCACCAGCGTCTTGACGGGATCGCCCTGTGCCGCCTGCGACAGCAGGAGAGCGGCAAAGCCGGCTCCGAGGAGACTTGAGATCGACAGATTGTGTTGGGTCACGCTGCTACTCCCGCCGTGAGTATGATCGACAGCCGTCAATGGCCGGCCTGCGCGACTATACTCGTTCGAGATGTTGGATTGAACGCCGGTGCGTGATTCACGATACTCGTCCACCACACAGACGGCCGTTCGCTCGTTTCAATATTCATCCGCACAATGGGTCCTATGAATTCCATTCCGCCGGCACAAGATCCCCAGTGGCTCCTCATCGCCCGAGAATTGCAGGCCATCGCCCAAGCGGGCCTGACCTTCAGCAAGGATTCGTTCGATCTGTTGCGCTTCCAGCGCGTGCGTGAAATCGCGGCGATGCTCATGGCCGACGGATCGGGCATCGACAGCGCCAGAATCCTGGACCTGTTCAACCAGGAGTTCGGCTATCCCACACCCAAAGTCGACGTACGCGGCGCCGCCTTCGTCGATGGCAAGGTCCTCATGGTTCGGGAAGCGAGCGACGGACGATGGACGCTGCCGGGCGGATGGGCGGACGTGAATCAGTCCGCCGCCGAATGTGTGGCGCGTGAGATCTTCGAAGAGTCGGGATTTGAAGCAAGCGTTTTGAAACTCGCGGCCGTGTTCGACTACGGCAGGCACCCGCATTCACCGCGCCACCCAACGTCGATCTACAAACTATTTTTCCTTTGTGAGTTGACCGGCGGCGCGGCACGCCCCAGCAACGAAACCACCGCTATCGACTTCTTTGCGTTGGACGCGTTACCAGAACTCTCCGGCGGCCGGATCACTGCCGCGCAGATTCAACGCATGTTCGAGCACGCGCGTCAGCCGCAGTTGCCTACCGATTTTGATTGAGAGATTGCCGCAACGCCCCCCTCCTTGCGATAGGTCAAATTCGGCGACCGGCGCGCCAACCATAAGTTGTTGATTACAAGCGATTGTCACTTTGTGTCGCAAAGTACTTGACGATCTACGTGAGATATCGGTATGTTGGCGCCGTGATCAAGCCCGAGAAGCGAGCCATGCATCCCGCCAATACAATTCCTTTGGATTCGCACGCCGACGCGACGCTGCGTTATATCCGTCGCTCGATGCAAGCCGCAACCTCCTTCGCGATTCCCGGCTCCGCCGGGATTGCCATGGGATTGGTCGGGTGCACAGCAGCCGCGCTGTCACTAACCCCGGCATTGCGCGATCATTGGTTGAGCATCTGGCTGATCGCGGCAGTGCTCGCCTCCGGCCTCGGCGGATTGCTGGTGCTGCGACCGGCATCGATGCGTTCGCTGGCGCTCAGCGGCACGCCCATCCGCAAATTTGCGCTGTGTCTGGTGCCTTCGCTATTTGCCGGCGCCGTGCTGACAGCCGTGCTTTGCACTCACGACAGTATCCAGGTCATTCCCGCAGTCTGGCTGCTGCTGTACGGCTGCGCACTCATTTCCGCCAGCGTTCCGACGACTCGTACCATCGGTGTCATGGGCGCATCGTTTGCTGGGTTGGGGCTGATCGCCTTGGTAATCCCCGACGAATTGCAGATGCTGACACTCGGCATCGGCTTCGGCGGACTTCATATCGGATTTGGGTGTTGGATCGCATGGGGGAGCCATGGCAGCGAAAGCTAATCTTGGCCCGATTCAATCCGCGACGTTGCGCAAGCGCCCCAAGCTTGCGGCGGTAGCATCCACTGCAGGACAACCGGACGATGTGCACTTCGACCGGCTGGTCTACGAGCGTGTTCGTCTGGGAATAATGAGCGCCCTGGCCGTGCGCGAGGAACTCACCTTTACCGAACTCAAAGGCTTGTTCGACGTCAGCGACGGGAACCTGAGTGCGCATGCCCGCAAACTCGAGGAAGCCAAATATCTAACCTGCACCAAGTCGTTCGAACAACGCAGACCGAAAACGACGTATCGCCTCACGGCCCTCGGCAGGACGGCATTGAATCGCTATCTCGACCATGTCGAAGCGGTGATCAAGGCCACGCGGCGCGCTTGATTTTTTTGCCATTTCACTTTGTATTAGAGAGTACTCCGTTATGCACATCGCAATCATCATGGACGGCAATGGACGCTGGGCAACACGACGCGGACTTCCCCGCACGGCTGGACACCGGGCCGGTGCCAAGGCAGTCGACGTCGTCGTCGAGACCGCGGCAAGACACGCCATCGACACGCTGAGCCTGTATGCATTCTCATCGGCCAATTGGCAGCGGCCCGCCAACGAGGTCAACGCCTTGTTCGCGCTGCTGCGACATCACCTGATCCGCCAGACGCGACGATGTCTGGAGCAATCCATTCGGCTCAGCATCATCGGCCGCCGCGATCGATTGGACCTGGCGCTGCTGCAGGTGATCCGGCACAGCGAGCAAGCGACCGCTCAATGCAACGGCATGCATTTGCGTATCGCGGTGGATTACTCGGCGCAATTCAGTCTGGTGGAAACCGCTCGCCGGTTGCGCTCGCAAGAGGCCATCGACTCGGGGAGCTTCGCGACTCAACTCGCCGCCGTCGATCATTCAGCGCGTCCGGCGTCTACGGTCGACCTGCTGATCCGCACCGGTGGTGAGAAGCGACTGAGTGATTTTCTGTTGTGGGAGTGCGCCTATGCAGAATTCCATTTCTTGGATTGCCTGTGGCCGGACTTTGATGCGCCGGCCTTTGCACAGTCGCTTGCCGAATACGCGGCTCGCGATCGTCGCTTTGGGCAAGTGACCGTAGAACAGACCGGAGTGGCGTGCCGTGGATAGCTGCCCTTTACGCACTCGAAAGAGCCCCGCGGTCCCTCGCGACATGGCGATCGCTCCCCCCTTGGGGCCACCGCGAATCGGCCATCCTCCACGGACTCGCCACGCCTTGCTGGTGAATCCGTTCTATCCGAAGGATCCCCGCGCCAGTTTCGGCAAACACGTGCTCACGCCAACGTTGGCAATGACGAGCATTGCAGGCGCCACGCCGGCGCATTGGGAGGTGGAGTACTGGGACGAGAATCTGCTGCAGGGACCGCCGCCCTGCGATCCGCCACCCCACGTTGTCGGCATCACCGTTCATCTCACCTTCGCGCGGCGCGCTTTTGAGTTGGCTGCGTGGTACCGGGCCCAAGGATCACTGGTTATCCTGGGCGGACTGCACGTGCTGTCCTGCCCGGACGAGGCTGCCGCTCACGCCGACGCAATCGCCATCGGGGACGGCGTGCAGTTATGGCCACAAATTCTCAATGATATCGACGCAGACTGCCTGAAGGCCCGCTACGAGGCTGATTACTCGCGACCCTATTCGCTGGACCCTCCGGCACGTCGCGCCATCTTGCCGCGCGCCCACTTTCTGACCACCACCAGCGTGATCGCGACCCGCGGCTGCCATAACCGCTGCGGCTTTTGCTATCTGTCGACCGAAGGCCTGCACATGCCCTATCGCATGCGTGCGGTGGAGCAGGTCATCGCCGAAATTGTTGCGGACGCGCAGCCCTACACGGTGTTCATCGATAACAACCTCGGCTCACGACCGGACTACCTGCGACGTCTGTGCAAAGCCCTGCGGCCGCTCAACATCATCTGGAGTGCCGCGGTGACCATCGATGTCACGGATGATCCCTCCCTCGTCAAAGACATGGCTCTTGCCGGATGCACCGGCGTGTTCGTCGGCTTCGAGTCCTTGAATGCGGACAACCTTACGGATTCGCGCAAGCGCTCGCCGGCCCCGCAGGACTACGCGCGCCGCGTCGCTGTGCTGCATCGGTTCGGCATTCAAGTCAATGGCAGCTTCGTGTTTGGATTCGATCACGATGGCCCTGACGTCTTTCAGCGCACCGTTGATTGGATCGAGCAGAACCGGCTGGAATGCGCAACCTTCCATCTCCTCACGCCCTACCCGGGTACGCCCCTGTTTCGGCAATTGGAATCCGAATCACGGATCCTGCATCGCAACTGGGACCACTACGACACCGCGCACGTCGTGTTTCAACCCAAACACATGAGCTGCGAGCAGCTCGATGCCGGCTACGCCTGGTGCTACGACACCTTGTTCAGCCACCGCTCGATCTGGAAACGGCGTCCGACCGATCCGAACGCGGTGCTGGCGTATATGGCGATGAGCTACCTCTATAAGCGCTCGAATCGGTTCTGGCACCTATTGATCAAACACCAGCTCACCGCGGCGGTGTGGCGACCCTTGATCGAGCATTCGCGCCGTCGTCATTTGAAGCTTCGTCCGCGCCTGGAATCTCAACCATTGACCGACGACAGGGCTCGCGATCCCCGAGCCAGCCACTGTGTCAGTCCCGGCGTCTGATTGACTACTCATGGAGAAACCCCCGATGAAACCTTACCCTGGAAAACGTGGACTGGATTTGCTGGTCAGCGGCACCGCATGCATAGCGTTTGCCCCGCTGATTGCCGGTGTCGCACTCGCGACATGCCTGGAGGACGGCGGTCGGCCACTGTTCTCCCAGCCGCGCCTGGGACAGCGACGTCTCCCCTTCACGATCCTGAAATTGCGCAGCATGCGCGGCGAACGCGTGACCGCGGTGGGTCGCTGGCTGCGCCAGACAGGGATCGACGAATTCCCACAGTTCATCAATGTCTTGCGCGGCGATATGAGCATGGTGGGTCCGAGACCGCTGACGGAACACGACGTCGAGCGTCTCGGATGGAGCGGCCCGGACCACGATTGGCGATTTGCCGCCAAACCCGGGATCACCGGAATAGCGCAGCTCTCCGCAGGTCACGGCGCTCGGGAGAGTGAGAGATTCGACAAGCTCTATCTTGAGAAGCAGAGCATGGCGTTGGATCTCCAATTGCTTGCCCTGTCCTTGGCGGTGAATGTTGTCGGCAAGAAGCGCGTGCGTCGCTGGCTGCGCAACGCGGGCGCGCTGGCAGCGGAATGATGAATCCCTTCTCGGCTTTCGCGCTTCGCCGGTCGTGCAAAACGTGGGCAGATTGAAGACCGATGCTACTTTCAATTCCACTGCTCATCCTACTGGCGTTGATCGTCGGCGCTTTCTTTGCGGCAAAGCGACCTCCGGTAGCGATTGCCTTCGGATTGCTTCTCATGATGCCGTTCGCATGGACGGCATGCACCGTGTATGTCAGCGGCACAGACCAAAGCGTCGGCGCAATCTTGGCGGTCGGTTCGGGCGCGGCGCCTGATCAGTATCACTGGTCGTACTGGGGAAAGTCTTTTATCAAAGAAAGATACAACAGCGCGCCGGTTCTATGCCGGTCGAGGCCGCACTTTGCGGTAACCCTGGATTCCGCATCGGCAAAAGCAGTTTCATCAAATGATCAGGGCGCCATCCAATTGCGGTTATTCGGCCAGTCATTTTCCATTCCTGCTCAATATCGCGCGAAAGTACGCCGCGGCAACCCGAATTTGGAGTTTTATGTTGTGGCGCCGACGTTTGCGACCGTCCCTGCGTCCAACCTCGACGACGATATTCACTTCGGCATTGAGATCAATGGCGGCAAAAACGCCTTGCCAGAGTATTTGCTCAGCAGTAGCAGTTCAGGTTACATCGTCGAAGACAAGTCGATCGAGTACGGGCTTCAGAAGCGCGCCCGTTGGTACGTCGGGTCAGGTCAGGTACGAAAAAATGGTCAACCCACCTTCTCTTACTATTCGGTGAGTGACGATTACAGGCTCGCCACCGTGATCGAATGTTCCGAAGGGAATGAGGGGCTTTGCCGTCACCAATTTCATCGTGACGGGTGGACATTGACGTTTAAGCATCACTACTCAGATCTGCGGTATTGCCGCCAGGCGCAGTCCCAGCGCCACGAAAATCATCCCCATGAATTTTTGCAACCATTGCGCGCGGCGCGGGCTTTGTCGCAGCGACTGGGTCACACGTGATGCCGCCATCACGATAGCGATATTGATCGGCAGCGCGACTGCGCAGGAGGTCACTCCCAGCAGGATGATCTGCAGGGACGGATGCGCGCTGTGCGGATCGACGAACTGCGGCAGCAGTGCCAGGAAAAACATGGCGACCTTGGGATTCAAAACATCGCTCAGAAACGCCTGCCAAAGGATGGTTCGCGACGTACGCATGTACGCCGTGTTCGTATCCAACGTCAGAGGTCCGCTCTTGCTGAGCAATGTTCGAATACCCAGATACACAAGATAAGCGGCGCCGATCCAGCGCACGGCGCTGAAGGCCATCGGTGATGCGGCCAATATGGCGGACAGACCCAGCACGGCGGCCGTCAGATGCACGTAACCGCCGAGATTGAAGCCGATCGCCGCCATCACGCCGGCCTTGCGGCCCTGCGCGATGCAACGGCTCAACATGTAGATCATGTCGGGACCGGGTATGAGTACCAGCACCAGTGAGGCGCTCAAAAACAGAAGATAATTGTGCAGTGTCATTCGCTCTACTGCCTTAACTGCCACCGTGCAGGCCATTGGAAGTCTTGCACATCAATGCGCTCGATGTCTTCAAATCGCGGGTGTCGCGGATTGATCAGCAGGTTGTCGCGCACTGGAAGCACCGCCGCCGGCACCCGTAATCCGAGTGAGCTAAATCCTGCAATCCAAGCGTCTCCGAGACGTTGCGAGCTGCGAGGATACGGCGGCCCGGTGTTTCAGTCCGGCGCAAGTTGCGTCGGGTCAATCGAGGCGATGTGCTGATCGTCGACGCGATGCTCGACGCAGACATAGTCATTGGGAATGACATCCAGGTCGGTGTTCACCAGCAACTCCAGCACCGCGAGTTGAAGGCTGGTGGCGGTGTAGCCAATCGCAGTGCCGGGGGAATTCCAGCGCCCGCCAAATCGCGCCGCACCCACGCCGCGCAGTGCGACGTCCAGATGGAGGCGCCGCGTCAGCCGCCACAGAATCATCGCCGCCAACGCTTACGCGAAATCGCCAAATTCGATGCGCGTCAACGCAGCCTCAACCTCGAGGGATTCCAACTCCGAGCCCAGCAGATCCAAAGGCCGCCGCCCGTCGAGGGAACGATTGGCACGCTTGAGCCAGGTTCGCGCCTTGGCCTCGCCGCCAAACACGTCGATGGCGCGCCGGGTGAGCGTGGCAACTCGCAACAGCCGGTCGCTCTCCTCTGCACTCAACTCCTGGGTTTGCACACGACGTTGCGCGGTGCGGCCGGTGACATAGATCACCTCGAGCAGTTGGTCGGGAGATTCCTCCAGCACACGACCCAGCGCTTCGACCGCGGAGTACTTCAACACGCGTAATCCACGTTTGTGCAATTCGCGCGGGCCGCCGGCCCAAGCGCGCGAACCCCCGATCAAATCGACTACCGTGCCTGCAGTGTCCATATGCCAATTTGGCGCGCTTCGGCGCCAGTCTGTCAAGGACTCGTGTATCCTGATCGCATTGCGAGCAGGCCCACCCTCATCTCGGATCAAACATCCACTGTTGGCTTTTATAGTAATCAGGCTTGCTATAACATAACGACCGCAGTACGATCCACGAACTCATTTGCTTGCAGGCTAATGCTAAATCGACATGGCTGCCAACCCGGAAACCGTCTTGAATGCCATCACCCTGGCCGAGGAACGAATCCCGGTCGGGTCGGCCGGCATCAGTGATCTCGCCCGACGGGCTGCGGATCTCAACAAGACCATCCGCGATCTGGCAACCCACCCGAATCATCGCAAAACCCTGCGCAAGTTCGTAGGGCCGGAGGTCGCCGCCCTCCTCGACCTGAAAGTCGAAACCCTCTATCGACGTCTGGACCGAAACCCCGAACTGCCGCAGGGCATGACGGCGAATCCACGTCGGCGCGAGTTTTCCTTGCAAGAAGTGTTCGCGCTGCGTGCGGCTTTCAAGCTGCCGCCCAAGCGTGCTCCTCATCAACCGGGGCTAGTGGTCTCGATCTGTAATTTCAAAGGCGGCGTTGCCAAGACAACCACCGCGGCGCATCTGGCTCAATTCCTGGTGATGCATGGCTATCGCGTCTTGCTGGTAGACCTGGATGCGCAGGCCAGTCTTACGCAACTCTTCGGCATCCTGCCGCACACCGAAGTGGGCGATGACGAAACCGTGCGCACTTTTCTCGAAGGACCGCACTTCGGTGGCCGCCCCAATCCGGCGTGGACCGGCGATCTGCGCGGTGTCGTGCAGCAGACGCATTGGCACAACCTGGATCTGATTCCCTCCAACCTGGGCGTGTACGGCTCCGAATTCGCCATCGCCGCGCGTCTGCGTGACGAAGAAGGCTTCGCCTTTCACCGACCGCTGGCCGACGGCCTGGCGCCGCTGCGTGCCGACTACGATATCATCATCCTGGACACTGCACCTTCGCTGTCGTTCGTGAACAGTAACGCGATGTTCGC
>JANMXI010000121.1:0-2157 GCA_031394735.1 Pseudomonadota bacterium
CTCCAAATTCCGGGGACGCCGACAGGTGGGCATCTGTCGAAAGCACTCCTGATGGGCGGTGCATTAGCCGAAAGCCAAAGCATTGTCACTAGCGGTTGCGACAAATTCGCGCGAAGTCTAAGGTTCGCCAGCCACCCAACCCAGCCCTTTGAGTTTCCAATGCAATTTACCACGACCGCCACCTATGTCGTCCCGGAAGACCTGCGGGTGGCAGTTGCTGCTGCCGTCACGCTGGAGCGTCCCTTGCTGGTCAAGGGCGAACCCGGCACCGGCAAAACCGAACTTGCGCGACAGGTGGCAAGCGCACTCAACCTGCCATTGATAGAATGGCACGTAAAGTCCACAACCAAGGCGTAACAGGGGCTTTACGACTACGACGCCGTCGGCCGCCTGCGCGACAGCCAGTTGGGCGACGCCCGCGTCCATGACGTCGCCAACTACATCCGCCGCAGCAAACTGTGGCAGGCTTTCACAGCCGAATCCAAGGTTGTCCTGCTGATTGACGAGGTCGACAAGGCGGATATCGAGTTTCCGAATGACCTGTTGCAAGAACTCGACCGCATGGAATTCCACGTCTACGAGACCGGCGAGACGGTCCGCGCCCGCCACCGCCCGGTCGTCATCATCACCTCGAACAACGAAAAGGAACTGCCCGACGCCTTCCTGCGCCGCTGCTTTTTCCATTTCATCCGATTCCCCGACGCCGAAACCCTCGCCGCAATCGTCCGCGTCCACTTCCCCGCCATCAAACCCGCCCTGCTGGCTACGGCGCTGACCCAGTTCTTCGAATTGCGCGACACGCCGGGGCTGAAGAAAAAAACCCTCCACCTCGGAAGTGCTGGATTGGCTAAAACTCCTGCTTGCCTAGGATCTGACGCCCGAAGACCTGCGGCGTGATGCCAAAACCAACCTGCCGAAACTGCACGGTGCGCTGTTGAAAAACGAACAGGATGTGCAGCTGTTTGAACGCCTCGCCTTCCTGTCGCGCGGCCAGCGCTAGCCAATCGCCAACGGGGCGCAAATCCCGGTTCCGCACTTTCACGAATCGGCAGGAATTGCAGAGACTTGGCGGAAACTCCTCACGCCGCAATCACGCGAACCGCCACAACTGCAACAAATCGCAACTCGCCGTGATTGCCGCACGGCAAATCTGGCGTACGATCGGCTGCACCCCGCCACGGGTAGATTGTTGCCGGAATCGCAGAATCCAAATCATTGACACACAACCGCCCAGATTGGGACACTCGGAACCTGTTTGCTAAAGACAGTGACCCGCCGCCGTTTTGCGGCACACGGCTGACGTCGGCCCCTGACTGCTCGCAGGGGTGATGTCGCAGATTGGCGGTGGGTTGCCCTTTGGCTGCAAGCAGGGTCCGGCAGGCAAAGCGGATCAGTGTTCGACGCAGCGAAATTCCGCTGGAAAAACGTCCGGTGGCCAGACCGAAGAAAGCTGCACGCGTGATGCGCCTCGCCCCTCTCCTCTGTCTCCTGCTCTTTACCGCCTGCACGGCCACAGCCCCGTTCAGCGTGACCAAAGGCAGCGCCAGCCTTGATGGCCTCTCAACCATCGCAGGCCCGACGCTGACGTTTCCGGCAAAACCCGGTATTCCGGTGCTGCGGCCCAACCAACAGATCGCGCAGGACTTCATCGACCTTGAATTCCATATGGAAAGCGGCCTCGCCCTGCCAGTTTTGACCCGCTTTGAAGGCCCGGTCAGCGTGACGATGACCGGCCGCGTGCCACCCTCGGCCCGTGACGATCTGGCCAAACTGGTCGCCCGCCTGCGCGGCGAGGCGGCGATCGACGTCAGCCTTGCCGCCCCCGGCAGCCCTGCCACCATCACCATCGAATTCCTGCCCAAGGAAACCCTGCGCCGGATGGAGCCGACCGCCGCCTGTTTCGTCGTGCCCAATGTGTCGTCACTGGCCGAATACCGCAGCCGCCGTGGCTCGGCGGCACTCGACTGGCAACTTATGACCCGCCGTGACCGCGCCGCGATCTTCATCCCCTCCGACACCAGCCCGCAAGAGGTGCGCGACTGCCTGCACGAGGAAACCGCCCAAGCGATGGGTCCGCTCAATGACCTGTATCGCCTGCCCGATTCGGTGTTCAACGATGACAATTTTCAATCGGTTCTGACCGAATTCGACATGCTG
>JANMXI010000122.1:0-5256 GCA_031394735.1 Pseudomonadota bacterium
TCGCCAATGTCGCCAGGTCCCGGCACAGCAAGGCGAAGTCCGGAGTTCTGAAGTGCTGCATGTAGCAGCTCAAAATAACGTCGCAGGGATGGCGTACGGCGAGAATGACCGGAGAGCGGGGGAACAATCGGCGAATGACCGGCAGGCGCAGGATATTGAGCGGGTTCTTTTCCACTAGCCGCTGCTGCGGCTGCAATGCCGCTTTCCGATTCGCACGTTCCCAATATCGCGATCGGATGTCCCGCAATTGAGCGGGCGTCAGGGCGGCGAGCTTTTCCGGGTAACCAACCCCTAACGCAATGATTTCGTCGAGCGCGTTCTGCACGAAAGGTTGCTCGTCCATCGACTTGAGCGCCGGATGGGCATCCAGCGTCAGTTCCAGCAAGGTGGTGCCGGATCGTGGAAACGCAACGATGAACACCGGGCTATCTTCAATGCCCGGTGCGCCGGATTCGTCCCAGGACGCAACGTCCGCGGGGTCGACGCCGAAGCGGGTGATGGTCATGGCCGGCGCGCCCCGGGCGGAGGCCAGGGGTGCGGTCATGCGCAACAGCAGTGCCTGCGACTCGTGCGCTGCGTTCAGGATGTCGAAAGCCTGTGAATATCGGCCCAGCGTATCCTGAGATTTAGCCAGCGGGAATTGCAGCAAATGCGCCAGCTGCGGCTCCTTGTTTTGCGCGAGCAGTGTTTCGAACAATTGGATTGCCTGCTCGTGCCGGCCATTGCGTTGTGCCAGTTGGGCCTGAACATTGACGAGCTCCGCGCCCAGAGACCGCGCTCGAGGATTCGACTCCAGCAATTGCATTGCGCGTGTCGCCTCGACGATACGATTGGTCCTCTCCAGCAATTGAATCAGCGTCATCTGGGTGCGAACGTTGGCAGGATCGGCCGACACTGCCTGCCGTATCGCAGGCTCGGCGCGTTCGGACTCGCCTAGTTTCAAGAGCAGCAAGCCCAGATCAGCCACAATTTCCTGCGTCAATCCGGAGAACCGCTCCCAGTTGAGCAGCGCGGCGAGGGCCTCCTCGGTACGCACCCGCTCGTAACAACACAGCGCATAGTAGTAGTGGATTTCCGCATCGTCTGATTCGAGTTCCGCAGCCTTGGCGAGGACCGCGCGACCTGATTCGTAGTCCTTGCGATCAATATGAGTAAGGCCCAAATTGAAGTAAAAATTGGCGGACGCCTCTCCCAGTGCTGCCGCACGAGCATAGGCCGTCAGTGCCGCATCAGGATTGCCCGCGCAGCGTCGGGCCGTCGCCAGATTCATCCAATGCGCTGCTTGATCCGGTTCCAGTCGCGTCAGCGTGCCGAACACCGCGTCGGCGGCGTCAAATTTCTGCGCCGAGTGCAGAACGAGGCCGAGCGTCGACAGCGCGTCGATATTGACCGCGTCCAGGGCAAGCGCTTGATTGCAGGCGGCTTCAGCAGCGGCGAGATTGCTTTGTTCGATGGCGGCCCAGGCCGCACGCAGCGAGTCCGCGATCAAGGTGGTCGGTGCAGTCATCGGCGAAGCATACGAGAAACAAAAAGGCCGCGCGTCCTTGGCGAACGCGCGGCCGAATCAAACAAAGACTCTTTACTTACAGCTTCTGACTGAACCCCACCCACCACTGGCGTCCGAGCGTGTCATAGGTATTCACGTCGGTATTCGCGTTGGTGACGTTGTTCTGGTACAGAATCGGCGCCTGCTTGTCCGTCAGGTTGCGTACGCCGGCCTGGACCTTGGTCTTGGTTGCGAACGAGTAACCCAGCGTCAGATCCAGGTAGGTGAAGGACGGAATGGGCAGATCCGGATACGGATTGCCGTTCGCATCCACACCCGAGGCTGCCGGGTTCTTGAGCACCAGCTTGTGAATGTAACGGGCTGTCAGCAACCCATCGAATCCCTGCCAGGCCCAACCCACGGAACCCAACGCGCGGTAGCGGGCGTAATTGCCGAACTGCCGGTCGTAGGTGCCGACAACTTCCTGAGGTGCCGCATCGGGTGACGGCGTGTTCAGGTAGCTGTTGATCTTCGTGACATCGACGCCAAACTGGAATGAGCCGATGCGCGTGTTCTTCAGCGCGTAGTGCACGCCAAAGTCCAAACCGTCCGTCTTGAGCGTTCCCAAGTTGAAGGTCGGGTTCTCGAATACCAGGATCTGACCCTGCTGGGCACCCGATGCGATGCGCGTAATCAGGCTACAGAACGTCGGACTGCCGGTGGCTACGCACTGCTTGATGGAGTAGTTCGAGTCGAGCAGCGTGATCAGGTTCTTGATCTCGTATTTCCAGTAATCGATATCGATAGACAGATTGGGCGCAAAGCTCGGGTCGTAAACCAAACCGATGGTCTTCACGTTGCCGGTCTCGGGCTTGAGGTTGAGATTGCTCTTGTTCAAGCCCGTGATCTGCCCGTTCGGCTGGCTGAAAGTGCCATCCGGAACCACGAACTGGCAGGCAAGCGCCAAGTTCGGATTTTGCGTCAGATCCCCAGGGGTCAATCCCACGCACGGATCATTGAAGGTGACCGACGTGTTTACCGGCGAGGAAAACAGATCATTGATCGTCGGCACGCGGAACACCTGCGAGAAGGTACCGCGGAACAACAAGTCGCCGATCGGTTTGTACTCCAACTTGAATTGCGCCTTGGTCGCAGATCCGAGGGAGTCGATGGAATAGGCCGAGTGGCGGACGCCGGCGTCGATGTTGAGCGACTTCACACCCGGAAGGTCCTTCAGGATGGGAACGAACAGCTCAAGGTAGATTTCTCGCGAGTTGTACTTGCCCTGGGTGTTGCCCGTGCAGGCCTCGTTGGATACGCCGCACGTCAGGTAAAGCGGTGGGGATGCGACTGCGGAGCTGTCTGCTTCGAATTTGCCTTCCAGTCCGCTGTAAGTGGCGCCAACGCTGGCCTGCAATGCGCCGGCTGGCAGATCCACGATCGTTCCGTCCACGTTCAACGACACGTTCTTGTAACGCGACGTCTGCACGTTGGTCACACTGGCCGCCAAGCCATTGAGCACATCGCCTACGCCCGGCGCGAAGATGTTGAAAATGTTCAGCGGTGTGCAGTCGGTGATCGGCGCTGCCAGAGTTCCGCAAGTCGGTGTACCGGTAGTTGGGTCGATAAAGGACGGGCCCACGGCATTCGCAAATTTGCTCTTTTGGTAGTAACCGCCTTGTCTCTGGAGTGCATCCAGGCGGCTGTAACTGACGTTCAAATCCCAGTTCCAACCGGTGGTGAACAACTTGCCTTTCAGGCCGCCATTCAAAATGGTGCTGTCCGAGTTGGCGACGAACACGCGATCCCCCAGGCCGGACAAACGCCACAAGGCCGCCGGATTGCCGGTGGTCAAGCCGCCGAAGTCAATCCCGAAGGGGTTGTAAATGTTGTTCGCCGAAATGACGATGTCATCGACCGGCGAGTCGAAGGGCAGCGGTGCCAATTCAGCGTTTGAATGCGTGCGGTTGTAAATGATGCTCGCGTACGCGGACACGGAATCGTTGATGTCGTACTTCGCACTACTGAACGCGTTAGCGCGCTCGACGTTGGTAGTCAGCAAGTTGAACGGCTGATAGTTAAAACGATCCGTCGCCCCCGGCTCAAACGAGGCGTTGAAGCAGCGGTAGTCGGATAGCGAACCGCCCGTGGGTGCGGAGCTTCCCGGGGTTCCGACACGAGTGATGCTGCCGCATCCAAATTGCGCCCGCAACGCGCTGCCGGCCGGCAGCGAAATGCGTCCGTTGGGAGTGCGGCTCGAACCGGATGCGTAAGATCCATAGCTGCCGCCGTACAAGTACAGAGCGAACCTCGAGAAGTCGCGAGCGCCTGCGTACACGGCGTCCTGTTTCATGTAGGAACCGCCGACCTGGAAATTGAACTTGTCGGTCGAGGTGCCAAAAATCGCATCAACGGAATGATGCGGTCCGTCGTTGCGGCTGGTGCGGCCGTAGTCGCCGTGAACTTCCAGGCCGTCCGTGTTCTTGCGGGAGATGAAGTTGACCACGCCCGCTATTGCGTCTGAACCGTAAACGGCGCCCGCGCCTTGCTTCAGAACTTCAACTCGTTCGATGAGGTTGATGGGAATCTGGTTGACGTCGGTCGAATCCGAGTTGCCGACGGTCCCGAGGCGGCGTCCGTCGAGCAAAATGAGGGTCCGCTTCGAATCCAAACCGCGCAATTCGACTGTTGATTCGCCGAAGCCGCCGCCGTTGTTGACGTTCGGGTTGGTCGCTGCTCCGGACACGCTCGGAATACGCTGTACGAGATCGCCGACCGTGGTAATGCCCGACTGCTGTATCGCGGCTTGGTCAATCACGAACACCGGGCTCGCAGTTTCGACGTCGATGCGTCGAATGCGCGAACCGGTGACAATAACTTCTTCCAAAGCCGAATTGTCAGCGGCTTTTTCGTCCGCAGCCATCGCTGCCGGCACGAAAGCAAACGAAGCGGCGCTGGCAGCTGTGGCAGTGCCAAGCGCCAAGCCGACGGCTTGCCTGATAGTGGAATTACTGGACATTGAGTCTTACTCCTTTCAGATTCATTTTCGGCCCGGATTTAACTTGGCCGTTGTTGTTGATCGTTCCGGCGTGCCCGGTCAGACCACCCCATACCGTTAAACACTGGTACCCGAACGTTGTGCTATTGCCACAAGCCCGGACAGATGTGTTCAGAGTAACGACTCGGACGGAAAAATACGAGGGTTTTGCGCGATTTTTCTGTTGCTATGGCGCAACGAAAGCTCAAAAGAAACCCGATCCAAGGGGATCGGGTTTTTGAAGAATGTGGTAGAAATTTCAACTACCGCATTGGATCGTTTTTGCTTCGGGATCAGCCTCCGGCAAGTTTCAAGCTGACGCGGCGGTTTTCCGCACGGCCCGCCTCGGTCTTGTTGTCGGCGATCGGCGCAGTCTTGCCGAAGCCCTTGGCGCTGAGCTTGTTGGTCACGCCGTGGTCCTTCAAATAGGACTCGACGCTCTCCGCGCGCTTCTGCGACAGCACGAGATTGTGCTTGGCGGTGCCTCGATTGTCGGTGTGACCGTCGACCTCGACCACCAGCTCCGGATACTTCTTCAGCGTTGCCACGGCGTCATCCAGCACCGAAGTGGACTCAGGCATAAGCACTGCGGAGTCGGTGTTGAAAGTCACACCAAGCAGCTTGATTTCACCGGTGAGCGTGCAGCCATGCACATCCACCCTGTCGCCCTTCGGCGTGTTCGGGCAGCGATCCTGCGCGTCCACGACGCCATCGCCATCGCTATCCAACGGGC
>JANMXI010000123.1:0-18627 GCA_031394735.1 Pseudomonadota bacterium
TTCTGTGCTTCGCTCTTGTCATCGAAGGTCTGCGTTAGTGTTAACAGGCCCTAGCTTCGAAGGCGGGGGTAAGCCCTGGGGTAGCTGGCGAATTGATACGGAAATACCATCATAAGTGTCCGGCGGAAAAAGGGGCTCGAAGACCTTCCCTACGCGAGTAGTGCGCACTTCACGGGGCCGATTGAAATTCGAATCGGGTCAATAGATGGGTTTCTACACGCGCTCGAGCAGTGTCTCCGGATTACAAACTCATAAGCTCCCGTCAAGTGAACTGCATCAGCAGGTATGGTGAGCATATCGAACGCACTCACGGCGCCTTACCTGGTGGATCAGATATGGCAGATTGTGTTGCCGCAGGAGGTCTGTAAGTATCGGATTTTAAGAGGATAGGTGCTATTTGGCGTCGGCATTTCAAATGCAGACCAGTTCGCTTTGATGGTTGGGACGTGGAGCGGTATCCTATAACTATGAGCGCATTGGCAATCGAGAAGATGTCCTGGGATGAAAAGCTTCGGGCCATGGAAGAACTGTGGGAATCGCTAAGCCGTACAGAAGCCCGGCTCGAATCTCCAACTTGGCACAAGGACGCGCTTCGCGAGACAGTCGCCCGCTACGATGCGGGCGAGGAGCGGTCGATCGACTGGGATGCCGCAAAACGCGAACTGCGCAAGCGCGCTGAGTGAAGGTTAAGGTCCTGCCGACGGCGCTCGAGGATCTTGACCGCGGGCGGCGATTCTATGCCCGGCAAAGTAGGAGCGTGGGCGATTATTTTCTTGACTCGCTCTTTTCCGATATCGACTCGCTGGAACTGTACGCCGGCATTCACATGATGGTGTTCGAATTCCATCGGCTGCTCGCCAAACGCTTTCCATATGCGGTGTATTACAAGGTCGTCGGTGAGACGTGCATCGTGTTTCGGGCGCTCGACTGCAGGCAGGAGCCAGCGAAAACGATGGAAGAGTTGAAGTAGGTTATGAACCGGCGCAGAGGGTGAGATGACGACCGTGTATCGCAGGTCGGCCCCGCGCTCCGCGCGGGGTTCGCGGCCGTAGCGCCGCGAACAATCTCACGCGTGAAGTACGAAGCTCGCCCATAGCCGATGCTGCGGACCAGCACTTGATCGCCGAGCGGCGCCGTGGAGTGATTGGCGCAGCATGGCGGCTCAATGCGCCAAGCTGTCCGCGTCGATCCTGAAGGGTTGAGAGCCGATCAAGAGAGGCGATGTCCTGTCAACGGTGTTGCTTAACCGGCTTGACGACCTTATCCACTGCAGGGTTCAATCAGTAAGAAAGTCATGCTGATCATTGATAAAAAAATTGGTTTTGCTCGCGGTGATCCGCGGCTGACACCGCCGTCCTGCGTCGGTGTGCGCGCAGCCGAAACATGAGGGATAAAGCTCGCGTCTCGAGACGTGCTTTTCTCGCTCTCAGCGCGGCTACAGGATCGTCGCTGTTATCTGAAGTTTTGCCTTTGCAATCTGCTCGGGCCTCAGCGGCCCATCCGTCGTTGTCCCCCGTCTTCTCACTTGGGAAAGAATAGGGCAGGATCGGGGGTCTCATGCGTTACCGCGTTTTATCTGGCAACCACGGCCGGTGGCATCGCGCTCGATCTACCCATTGGACTGCTGAAACCCGGCTATCGATTCGACGCGCTACTCATCGACACGGCGGTTCCTGATACGGACCTCCGCCTGTACGACTATGACAACTCCGTGGACATACTGCAGAAGATCATCTGGAACACAAACCAGCGGAACATCAAGAAGGTCTGGGTGAATGGACGGCTGGTCAAGGGATAGTCACTAAGGTCTGCTACGGTTTATAGGGGAATTTCATGATGAAGTGGTTTTGCGCGGTAATTGCCGGGTTTGCGGCGACGATTGCATTTAGCGCCACCACCGCTGCGGGCCCCGCAAGTGCCGACAATGCTGCGCAGCCTGGCAGGATAACGGTTTGCAATGATTGACCGTCGATAAACGGATGTCCTAATCAGATTCTTTTGCGGCGATGGCGATCAACCAGTCTCGAAACCGCTGTACGTCCCGGCTAATTCGCTGCGGACGTTCAGGTGTTATGACGAAGTAGCAATTGTCGTCTGGAAATTCCTGCGGCACCGCCTTGACCAGTCGCCCCGTGGAGAAGTACGGCTCGAGAAACAGGCGGTGAGCGATTGCCACGCCGGCCCCCGCGGCGGCGAGCTCCAGCGCCGCGATAGTCGTGTCAACCGTGGGTCCGGGGCCGACCGAACCTGGTCCAAGATTGAGAACTTGCCTGACTTTTAGCCAGTGATTCTCATGCCCCATGATGTGAATCTGCTGATCAGGCTTTTGCTCCCCTTTTCCCACCAAACGTGGGCTGCAGATCGCCAGTAAGTTTTGGTTAAGAATCCGTTCGGATCGATATCCATGCCAATGACCCGTGCCATATCGGATCTCGAAATCCGTGGCCTCGTCGGGCGCCGCGTTGTCCCAAATCACGGACGACAAGCGGACATCGATCATGGGGTTCGCTGCGCTGAACGCCGGGAGTTTGGGCGCCAGCCACAGGGCCGTCAGCGACACCGGCGCATGCACCGAGATTTGCACGCGCTCCGACCCGCCAAAAATGCCGATGGTCGAATCCGCCAGTTCTTCGAATGCTTTTCGCACCGGCGGCAGATACGCGACGCCGAGGGGCGCAAGTTTTACACCGCGCGGCAACCGCTCAAACAAAGCAAAGCCGAGATGCGCCTCGAGAGCCCGAATCTGATAACTGATGGCCCCGGACGTCAAATTCAATTCGGCCGCTGCAGCGGTAAAGCTGGAGGTTCGTGCGGCTGCTTCGAAGGCCCGCAGCCAGCTCAACGTCGGTAGGCCGGCGACCGGCCTGAACTTACTCATGGGTTCCATGCATCAGAAATTTGTAGCCAAAGGTACCAAAATATTGAGTTGCGCGCCTTATAAGGATCAATTTATTGTAGCCATAGCACGATCGTCTTCGGCCAGCTGTTTAACGGGTTTGAATGAAAACACACGCGCGCGTCGTCATTGTGGGCGGCGGAATGATGGGTGCAAGCCTGCTATACCACCTCGCCCTTGAGGGTTGCAGTGACACCATTCTGCTCGAAAAAAGTGCGCTGACGTCGGGGTCAACGTGGCACGCCGCCGGCCAGTGTCCCAGCATCACCGGCAGTTATAACCTCGCGAAAATCCACGCTTACAGCAATCAGCTTTACCCCCGGCTTGAGTCGTTGACGGGTCAATATGTCAGCTGGCATCCCAGTGGCGGTCTGCGCCTCGCGACCAACGAGCACGAATTGGCCTGGATGAAACACATTCTGGGCTTTTCGAAAAGCATCGGCTTCCAAATGGAAATCGTCGGCCTGGATAAAATCAAGCAGCTCAACCCGTTTTTGACCACGGACAATGTCATCGCCGCCGCATGGACCACGGACGATGGTCACGGTGATCCGTCCGGGCTTTGCAATGCGCTTGCGAAGGGAGCTCGGGACCGGGGTGCGAGCGTGGTTCATCACAATCGAGTGCTCGACATCCGTGCCCGCTCCAGCGGCGAATGGGAGGTCATCACCGAGAAGGGCACCGTCATCGCTGAAATGGTGGTCAACGCTGCGGGATGTTACGCGCGCGAAGTGGCGGCAATGGTCGGTGCCGACGCGCCAATTACCAACATGCAGCACCATTACATTGTGACCAATCCGATTCCTGCTTTTCTGCAACGGACTGAGGAAATTCCGGTGATGCGTGATTCCTACGCGTCTGGATATTTCCGGCAGGAACAGAAATCCGGGTTAATCGGCGTCTACGAAAACGCCGGCCTGACCGAGGCCTGGGCACCAAAGGGATTTCCGGAGTGGGAATCCTCCAATGAGCTATTCCCCGACGATCTGGATCGCATTGCGCCCTGGCTGGAGCGGGCGATCGAGCGCATGCCCATTTTTGCCGATGCCGGGATCCGCCGTATCATCAACGGCGCAATTCCGCACACGCCTGATGGCGCTCCGTTACTGGGGCCGGCGGCAAATCTGCGAAATTTCTGGATGTGTTGCGGCACATCGTTCGGCATTGCGCAGGGAGGCGGCTGCGGGAAGTATCTCGCGCAATGGATGATGCACGGCGATGCGGAAATCAACATGACTGAGTTCGACCCGCGGCGTTTCGGTTCGTTTGCCGACAAGCGCTATGTGCATGACAAAGTGTTCCTGGATTATCGGCTGACGTTCACGACGCGTCGTCCGGGCGAAGAGGAAATGGACGGCAGGCCTCAAAAGACCAGCCCCTTGTATGAAAGGCTGCGCGCACAGGGCTGTGTTCATACCGAAACGTTCGGCTGGGAGCGTCCGAAGTGGTTCTCACTCGATGGCCGCGAGGAAGACTGTCGCTACAATCGCAACAACGTTTTCGACGTGATTCGTGGCGAAGTCAAAGCAGTGCAGGAGCGAGTCGGCATTCTGGACCTGTCCGGATTCGCGAAGTACGACATCAGCGGCCCGGACGCGGAAGCGTTCCTCAACCGCGTCTGCGCCAATCAAATGCCGCTTAAGATCGGCGCGATCGCGCTGGTGCACCTGCTGTCAGTGGGTGGAAGAATCCTCGGTGAAATGACGGTGACGCGACTCGCCGATGACCGGTTCTATGCGCTGTCCGCCGCAGCCGCGGAGTTGCGCGATCAGGACTTGCTGATCCAAAGCGTTCGCCAAGAGGAGCGTGTACGCATTGACAATGTGACCGAGCAGCGCGGCGTGCTCGTATTGAGCGGGCCGCGCTCGCGGGAGCTGTTGGGCAGCTTGACCGGAACGGATCTTGGCAACGAAAAGTTTCGCTGGCTCAGCGGTAAGGAAATCGAAGTTGCCGGGCATCCGCTGCGCGCGCTTCGTGTCAGCTATGTGGGCGAACTCGGGTGGGAGCTGCATCCTCCGATGTCCTCGATGGCCGCGTTGTACGACGCGCTTTGGGAGCGCGGCCGGCAGTTTGGGATCGCGAACTATGGTTTGTACGCGGTCAACAGCATGCGCATGGAGAAGGGCTACAAAGCCTGGTCCACCGAACTCACGAATGAACTCAACATGTTGGAAGCGGACATGCCGCGCTTCATCAATTTCAAGAAGCCCGATTTCGTCGGCAAGACGGCAACGCTTGCGCAAGCACCGCGGCCGCTGCGCATCGTCTATGCCGAGGTTGCGGCGGGAGACACCGACACCCGCGGCGGCGAGCCGGTCATGCTGAAGGACCAATGCATTGGCGTTGTGACCTCCGGCGCCTACGGACACCGCGTGCAAAAGAGCCTCGCGTTTGCCTGTGTGCCGCCGGAGTATGCCGTGCCCGGTACGGCGTTTGAGATACTTATTCAAGCGGAGCGACGCCGCGCCGTGGTGCTCGCAGGACCTGCCTATGATCCTGACAACCTGCGGATGAGGGTGTAGCGATGACAGCGGATATTCCGGCGCGCGCCCGGGTCGTCATCATCGGCGGCGGGGTGATCGGCTGCTCGGTTGCCTATCACCTGACTAAATTGGGCTGGGACGATGTGGCGCTGCTCGAACGCAAGCAACTCACCAGCGGAACGACCTGGCATGCCGCCGGACTGATTGGCCAATTACGGCAGACCATCAACATGACGCAACTTGCCCGCTACACGGGCGACCTGTATCGCGGTCTTGAAGCGGAGACCGGACAGGCCACCGGCTATCGTCAATGCGGCTCGATTTCGCTGGCGACCACCGCCGGCCGTATGGAGGAGCTGCGACGCAACGCCTCGATGGCCAAGGTGTTCGGATTGAGAGTCGACGTCGTCACGCGCGAGGAAATTCGCGCACTTTATCCGCTCGCGAGCCTCGAGGATGTGATCGGCGGCATTCACATTCCAAGCGATGGTTACGGCAACGCAGTTGACATCACGCAGGCGCTCGCCAAAGGTGCGCGCAACCGCGGCGCCAGGATTTTTCAGGACCTGGCAGTGACGGCGATCCATCACGATGGCCGCAGAGTCACTGGTGTACAGACGGCAAATGGCCGCATTGACGCCGACTACGTCGTCTTGTGCGGTGGCATGTGGACACGGGACCTCGCGGCCAGTATCGGTGTGTCCGTGCCGTTGCATGCGTGCGAGCATTATTACGTTTTGTTCAAGGACGTCCCGGGCCTCTCGCCCGATATGCCGGTGCTGCGTGATTACGACCATTGCAGTTACTTCAAGTACGACGCCGGGAAGCTGCTGGTGGGTGCATTCGAGCCGCATGCGCGTCCCTGGGGCGTCGGCGGCATTCCGGAGGATTTTTCGTTCGGTGAGATTGCCGGCGATTTCAGCCACTTCGAGCCCGTACTGATCGATGCGATGCGCCGGGTGCCTGCGCTGGAGCAGGCCGGCATCCAAAAATTCTTTTGCGGCCCGGAGAGTTTCACGCCCGACGTGCGCTACCACCTGGGTGAATCGGCAGAGCTGTCGAATTGCTTTGTCGCCGCCGGATTGAATTCAATCGGACTGCAGTCCGCAGGTGGCATCGGCAAAGTGGTGTCCGAATGGATGCGCGACGGGCACCCGCCGGTGGATTTGTGGGAGGTCGACGTGCGTCGCGCGATGCCGTTTCAGATCAACCGACAATATCTCCGGGCTCGTGTTTCCGAAAGCCTGGGCCTTCTGTACGCAACCCATTGGCCATTCCGTCAATACGAAATGGCACGCGGCGCCCGCAAATCCTCACTGCATGACCGATTGGCGGCGCGTGGCGCCTGCTTCGGAGAGGCATTCGGCTGGGAACGTGCCAACTGGTACGCGCCGGCGGGCGTGAAGCCGGAATACGAATACAGCTATGGCCGCCAGAATTGGTTTGATCACAGCGCCAATGAACATCGCGCAGTGCGCGAAGCGGTTGGACTGTTCGATCAATCCTCCTTCGCAAAATTCCGTCTGGAAGGTGCCGATGCCGCGAAAGTGCTGAATCGGGTCGGTGCCAACGATGTCGATGTCGCGGTGGGCAAGATCGTCTATACGCAATGGCTGAACGAAAGAGGCGGAATCGAAGCGGATTTGACCGTGACACGCCTGTCCGAGACCGCGTACCTGATCGTCACCGGCACCGAAACGGAGGTCAAAGATTTCAACTGGCTCTCACGGCACATGGGCGAGGATGCGCGCTGCGTGCTGACCAACGTGACTTCCGGGATGGGTGTGCTATCGCTGATGGGGCCCAGATCGCGGCAACTCCTGCAATCGCTGACGCCGGATGATGTGTCCGACACGGCCTTTCCATTTGCGACCAGCCGGGTAATTGAAGTGGGCCTGGCGCTCGTGCGCGCATCGCGCATCACCTATGTCGGAGAACTAGGCTGGGAATTGTATATCCCGACCGAGTTCATGCAGGGCGTCTACGACGAACTGGTGGCGGCGGGGGATCCGTTCGGCCTCACACACGCTGGCTATCACGCGTTGAATTCACTGCGCATCGAAAAGGGCTATCGCCACTGGGGCCACGACATCACCGATGAAGATACCCCTTGGGAAGCGGGCCTGGGGTTCGCAGTCAAGCTGGAAAAGCCAGGCGGATTCATCGGCCGCGAAGCGCTTCTACGGCAAAAGGAATCAGGACTCACCAAACGCTTGCTGCAGTTCAAGCTCAACACGCCGGATCCGCTCTTGTATCACAACGAACCGATATGGAGGGGCGATACGATTGTCGGGTTCATACGATCAGGAATGTATGGCCACACGCTCGGTGCGGCTGTCGGTCTGGGCTATGTGACCTCACCTGCAGGTGAAACCGTGGGCGCGATCGGTCCCAATGACTACGAGATTGAGATTGCGGGCGTTCGCCACCCCGCGATTGCGTCCTTGAAACCGATGTACGACGCGGCGAATGAAAGAATCAAACGCTGATTTTTCCAATTTCTTCAGATGAGGAATGATGCGATGACAATCCCGAATGTAATCGGTTCGTTGGCCGACAATGCCCGAGCCGGATTCAGCCTGGAGCGCGCTTTCTATTGTGACGAGGCCGTTTTTCAGGCTGACATGGAACAAATCGTCAGTCGCAAATGGCTCGTCGCCGGACACGTCGATCGTGTTCGAACGAAGGGTGACTACTTCCTGTTCAAGGTCGGCAATGAATCCATCATCATCGTCCGCAGCGATGAATCCACGATCAACGCGTTTTACAACGTCTGCCGGCATCGCGGCTCCGTGATATGCACCGAAACGTCCGGTAAGCTCGCGCGCCTCACCTGCGGCTATCATGCCTGGAGCTATGGGCTCGACGGCGCATTGCTCACGGCGCGCTTGATGCCCGCGGATTTTTCAAAAAAGGACAACGGTTTGCATCGCTGCCACGTCCGGGTGTTTTTCGGCTTCATCTTCATCAACATGACGGATGGAACGCCGCCCGACTTCGACGCCGCATTTGGCGACCTGGCGCCGTATCTGGACTTTCACGGCACCGCCTCGGCGAAGATCGCTGTCTCGCGCTCCTATCCCACCGAAGCAAACTGGAAGCTGGTCGTGGAGAATTTCGTGGAGTGCTACCACTGCGTGCCTTCGCATCCGGAGTTCTGTTCAATGCATCCGCCTGAGGCGCTGGTGGCTTTCGGCGCCGGCCCAAGCTCCGGCCCCGCGGACGCAGTCGAAAAATATCTACCGGCGCTCAAGGCCTGGGAAGAACGTGCTGCGAAACTCGGTCGTCCGATCGGCAGCATCGATGACGGCCCGGATTCCTCGCACCTGCGGTTACTGCTGCAGAGGACGATTCGCGAAGGTTACGAGACGGAAACGCAGGATGGCCGTCCGGCATCCTCCTTGATGGGCAAGCGCCTAGGTTTCGACCAAGGACGCATGTACCTGTCATTCAGTCCGTTCACGCAGCTGGTCGCCACCAACGATTTCGCGGTGCTGTTCATATTTTCGCCTCGAAGCACGCTGATGACCGATGTCGACCTATATTGGTTGGTCGACGGCAAGGCCACTCAGGTCGACATCGACCGGATGATCTGGGGATGGGACGAAACGACGAAGCAGGACAAGATCATCACGGAAAACAACCAGCTCGGCATCAAGTCGAGCCACTATCGCCCTGGACGGTATTCAGATCACGAAAAAAGAGTGGTTACGTTTCAGCAATGGTACCTGAACCAATTCGGCTGTACGTTGAAGGGTAATTTGAAGGAGGGTGTTGGGTAGTTGCTAACGCTGAGCAAGCATTGAAAAGAGTGATGCGGATGCAGACCTGCCTGAATGTTTTTAATCGATCGACGGCGTGCGCAATGAGCTCCGGCGCTGACCTTTGGAAATAACCTGGATAGCCAAAGGCGGGCCCAAAGTGTGAACGGGCGATCGATTTGGACGCCGCTCGGCCCCGCGCGCATCACGCGGGGTTTGCGGCTGCAGCGCCGCGAACTGTCTATGATTGGCGCCCAGATCCCATCACCAACCACACATCACTCAATATCAACACGCTGCTGCCAATCATCCCAATCGAGGGTGGTTCGCCAAGCCAGACGATTCCGGCAAGTGCCGTCACGGCAGGCACCAGCAATTGCGCTGCCCCCGCGGCGCTTGCTGACAGGCGCGGCAACACGGCGTACCACAGCACGTAGCCGAGCGCCGATGTGATTGCGCCCGAGAAGACCGCCAGCACTGCGCCCACGACGGTCACCGGCCACCCGGAGTACGCAAGCGCCAGGATCAATGTGAACGGAGCGGCGCCAAGAAAATTTCGAGCCGTGTGTGCCAGCGGATCCGTGGTGCTGCGACCTAGCGACGTATAGAGCCCCCACGCGATGCCCGCGGCAGCCATTAGCAGAGCAGCCATCAATGAGGGCAGAGTCACGGTCGGCGCGAGCAGGCATACGATTCCACCCAGAGCGATCATCGATCCCGCAGCTTCGCGACGCGGCGGGTGAGCAGTGAGTTGGCGGCGAAGGCGATGATCGCCAGCGCTGTCAGGGTGGCGGTAACCTTAAGAGGTTGGGGTGGACTTGAGTGCAACGATACGTGTGAACCGGCGCCGATCATCTCATTTGACAAATACAACGCCGGGCAAATGCTCACCCGAGGCAGTGGCAACAATCGGGCAGTTGATGACGATATTGGTGCGCTCGATCGACAACTCAGCGTTTTCCTCTGCCGTCAAAATGGCGGCCTCATTGGTTAGAACACGAGTCGTTGCGGTAGCAGACCACTTTACTGCGAACAACAACCAGAGTGGGCTATACGCTGGGTCGTGGCTTTGTGGGCCGATGGGAGCGGGCGCCGAAGCGAAGACGGCGTCCTGCTCGCCACCGGGAAATTTATAAACACGTTCCAATACGGTCAGCGTGCCGGGCGCCTTTGGATATGACGGCACGGCGTCGCGTAGTCGTGGTGCGAAGTTAGCGCCTGTCATTTGACCCATGCCTGCATCGGAGATGTCAGGAGTGATGTAGAAGACGCGCTGATCGGCGTACCAACCGGCGGACGCAGGCATGGAGATACGCAGCGCATTGCCGGCTGGCTTGGCGGTCGGCGTCGAACACCCCATCAACATCTGGCTCATCAAGGCGAATACTGCAAACTTTCTATACATTGTCGCCGCTCCGGGTTTCGATGGACCAGACTGATCAATCTTGATTCCTCCGGGGCTATCCCGGCACGTTGCTCAACTCTGCGTCTAGACAAAGCTGCGCGACACTGCCAGGCACCGCGTCCGACTCGAGTTCAACCACTTGCCAGTTGCCGACGCCTGTGCGGCGGGTGCCCCGAGACTTTACGCCGCGGGCAGCGAAATCGGCCAGCGCGAAATCCAAGTCAGGCGTATGAAAGGATACAAGCAGCAGGCCTTCGCCGTGCTCGCGCAAATGTTGCATCGGTATGCCGTCACTGACGGGCTGTACCAATACGAACCACAACTCTCCACTCAAGAACCGGGCCGTCAACACGCCTCGATCGGATAGTTCTTCTTTATGCACAGCCCCGACAGCAAAGTCGCGGCAAAAACGGGCCAGGGATGCTTCCAGATCGCGTACTACGAATGTCAGGTGATGAACGCGGTTCATTGGTCACCGGCCGACACATGCAACGACGGATTCATTCCCGGTCAATGTACACCCGGTTACCGGGCTGCCACGATCTTGCGGGCGGCCTGCATTTTTGCATCCGACAGCAGCGTGTAGTGAATGTCGGGTTCCTTGAGGCTCGAGTACAAAATTTCCGGCTTGTCGGCAGTTAGAAACAGGAATTCGTAGCCGAGCTTGAGCAAGTCCGGTTCGATCGTCTTAAGCTCGCCCAAGTGCCGGTTGCAATAGGGGCACCAGCCGCCCCGATAGAAGATCAGAACGGTCGGTCGCGCCAGTGGCCCTGGGCCCAGATGTCGATCCGTGCCGTCAGCGTTTCGCACGATGACCGCAGGCATCGCGGAGCCAACCAGTAATGGAACAATTTTGGACGCGTCCGAGGGAACCTCGCTTGCCATGCAGATCGTATCCGCGCCGAGTAGCGCAATCACCATGATCGCGATCGATCGAATCATAAATGCTCCCTGACGAGTGTGTTGGCGGAATGACGGATTGAACAACGTTGCATCAACCAAGCACCTTTATTAGCAGTGCCAGACGCCATCGAGTATATCGCCGGAATCGCGTCGCTGACGGCAATATGCGAAAAGGGAATCTGCGAAACAGAAACGATCGGCAGCGGTAAGGCGAACCCTACCGCCTGCTTTGATCATCGCTAACGCCGCTCGTGCGGCCATGCTGCCGATTGAGTGTTTCATGCTGATTTCTCCGTCGATACCCGGATTGGGTATCTGCACAGTAGCGGCGAGTTATCACAAGCCGATCACGCGGATTTCGCAACTGCAGGCGCTGATTGAGCAGCCGCGCAGGGAGGCCAGGGGCGTGCGCAGATCGTGCGAGACGTTGGCCACAGCTCGCGGCGAAGTTCGTCGGTGGCCTGCAATTCGTCGATTTGTCGTTCAATCGCCCCGGACATCGCATGGAAGCGCGCGCAGGCGGCAGGTCAGCACCGAAAAGAGCCCGCCACCGGCAGCCAATGTCGTCAACAGAACGAGTCCCAACGCCGTAGCGCCCGCACGCAGTGCATAGCTGCCACGAAGCGTGGCGGCGATCGAACGCTCCGGTTGGCCGCCGAGCACCACATACAAATAGCCGAATAGCACGCCACTGTCCGTAATCGGTGCAACCGAAAATACGCGCTGGCTGCGTTGCCGCGACGGATCACTGCCGTAAAGCGGTCGGTCCTCGGCTGAGCGCAGGAACCGCAAAATCGGATTCAAATCAACCGTATGACGTTGTAGCTTGTCTGATGGAATCACGGAGGCGATGACCGTACCGGCGGGATCCAACAAATAGACCTCGGCAGAGGGATTGACGGTCATCGCTCGATTGGCCAATTCACGCCATGCGGCAGCGTTGACAGCATTGCCGTTTATCAAATGCAACTCCCGCACCACATACATGGCGATTCCCGCATCGCGACCTGTGGCAACGACAGGTCGAGGACGATCAAACTCCATTCACTGTTGCTGAGTGCCGCGTTCAGACCGTCGCGGCCTTCAAGGCATATGGTGACCTCGCAATGCAGATCTTCGAGGTGCAAGGCCAATAACTTCGCGATATCGCGATCATCTTCAATCAGAAGTACCTTGCGTGTGGACATGTTTCAGCTACCGAATGCGGTCTTAATCAGTATAGGACCGTAGATATCACGCAAATATCAAGTCGAATCCTCCATCTTCTTCGAATCGCTATTCGGTGCGTTTCGTCGATCATCCAGACGGCAGAAAGGTGGCGATCTCCGCGAGTGGTATGCGAACGATGTCAGGAACCACGGCATCCGCACCGGGGTAGCCTACGACAAGCAGCAGGTACGGCCGCTCGATATCTTTGGGGCGGCCGAGGATCTTGGTCAGAAAGCCCATCGGACTCGGCGTGTGCGTCAGAGATACAAGTCCGGCGCTGTGAACTGCTGCGATCAAGAACCCGGTCGCGATGCCCACAGACTCGTCGGTGTAGTAGTGCTTGACCTTGCTGCCGTCGGGCAAGCGCGCAAAGCGTCGCAAGAACACCGCGATCAGCCAAGGAGCGGATTCGAGGTAGGGCTTGTGCTCGTCGGTTCCGAGCGGCCGCAGCGCCTGCAGCCATTCCTGCGGCGCGCGGCGCTGATAGAAGTCCCGCTCCTCTGCCTCCGCAGCGGTCCGGATTTGCGCCTTCGTCTCAGGATCCGAGATGGCGACGAAGTGCCAAGGTTGCTGGTGGGCACCGCTCGGCGCGGTGCCGGCGGCGAGCAGGCATTTTTCGATGATGGACCTCGGCACTGGCCGGTCGGAGAATTGGCGCACGGTTCGTCGTCGCTGCAGCAGTTGCTCGAATGCATCGACGCGTTGCTGCATGACCTCCGGTGCCAGTTCCTGATACGTTGACAATGGCGAGAATCGCGGTTCGTTCACTTGGCCTCCATCGATCGTCAGAACTGCTCCGGCCGCCGCGCCATCTCCTTGCAGTACAGCGCCTTGATCTTCTCCACATCGCTTTGAATGTCGCCGGTGGGAAAGAACGGTGGGTTGAACACGATGCGGCGCGAGCGGAAGTCGAAGGCGACCGGCACGATGGGGACATTGGCGCCCACGGCAATGTAATAGAACCCACGCTTCCAATCAGCCACTTTCTTGCGCGTGCCTTCCGGAGTGATAATCAGCATCATGCGCTCACGCAAGGAAAATTCTTTCACATAGGCCTGCACCACATTGCCGGCATTGCTGCGATCGATGGGCGCCGCGCCAAAATGCCTGGCAAGCTTTCCCAAGGGCCCCGTGATTGCCGATTCCTTGACCAGCCACAACGAGTCCAGACAAAGCGCGAAATAGGCGAAGGCTCCGTAGAAAAAATCCCAGTTGGAAGTGTGCGGCGCCACGATCAATACGAATTTCGGCAGGTCGGGCGCATTGCCGACGATGCGCCAGCCGGTGACCCACATCATCACTATCCCAAATGCGCGACGCCACAGGCTTCTCACCTGCGGTGCGCGGGGTGGAAGCGTCGGAAAGCCGACGCTCGCCGTGGATAAATCGTCGGTCATCCCGGTGGCTCTTTTGAAGGTGCGTCACGATACTAAGAGGCGCGCCCCGTGCGCAACTATTCGCAGGCCTACTCGAACAGGCTAAGAATGCTCTGATACTTTTCGATGTAGCCGCTATTTTCGCGGTTGTAGCGCGGGATGCTGACCGCTCGCACCACGGAGGCCTCCTCGCGCCAGACACAGGGGCAGGTGACAGCAGAGCCCGGGGATTGCTCGCCTGCGCGGCGCAGGTCGCCGAGCTGGACGCCCATGCGGTCGAGCGCGCGGTAAAGCTTTGCGACGTTGCGCGGGCCGCCGTTGTAGGCGGCGACCGCAAAGATGCCGAGCACTTCCGGGTTCGCGCGATAGGCGGTACGGATATTACTTTTCATCTGCGATAACTCGAGGTCTAGCAGGCAGACGGCCGCCTTCATCGCGTTCAGGAGGTGGGTCGCTCCGCGTTCGAAGTTCGGTTCAAGCTGCGCACCGCGGCAGCGGCGCACGACGAGCGAATAGGTGCCGTTGCCGCGCCGGTTGGTGAACTGCATGGGACCCAGCGCTTTCGCACTCGAGACGCTGTAGCGGTAGGCCTCCTCGCGCTTCAGGCCGTACTGGCTGAGGACTTCATCGAAGGCGTCCCTGCCTTTCTCGACGAAGTCCTCGTCGTCGGTCTGTTCGATGACGGCGAGAGTGGTGATCACCTCGGCGGGGATTACGTCCGCGAGCGACTCGTCCGGAAAGGCTGCGCTTGGTAGGTTCGCGTCGCGCAGCTCGTCCATGGCGCGCCGCGCCGTGGCGAGCAGGAAATCCCTGCCACCGGTGACGAACTGCGGGTCAAGGGTATCCTGCGTAAAAGGCAGGTAGACGATGGGCCGTGCCGTCGCCGCCACCTCGCGCCAGCGTTTTTTCTTGATGAGGGTGTTGTCGAAAACCGGGAACTTGCGGCCGTAGACCTTCAGTTCCTCGCCGTCGCGCGAGAACGCGAACATCAGCCGCTCGGCGCCGGTGCCCTTTACGTGCCGCGCTTGAATACCGGGCGTGCGCACGACGAAAGGCAGCGGCCCTCGGCCCGGCTTCCACTTCAATGGCGGACGGGGGATCTCCAAGAGAGCGATGGTCCAGCTCTTCTTCGCCTCGCTCCACAATGCGAAGGCGACCGGCCGGCCGCGCAGTACTTCGCGCCGGCCTTTGCCCGTGATGACGTACTGCAGTTCCACGTTGCGCAACTGCGCCTGGCCCTCGGCGACGAGGTCGCGGATGACGACGTTGCGTTCGCGCGCTCTCACGACCACCTCGGGCAGATTGTCAGACGTCGGTGGCGCCTCAGGGTGCTCGGACTCGGCGACGGCGGCCGGAACCTCGACCTCGACTTCGCTTTCGTCTTCGGCTTCGGTCGCTGCCGCGGGGAGGTCCTGCACAGTCGCCGTGGTTTCCGCGACGAGCGTCGGATCGTCCGCTTCGTCCGATTCGCCGCCTGAAGTGGCGCACGCCGAACAAAGCAGGAAAGCCAGGAGCGGCAGCGCCGATGAAGCGCGGCGGGCGGCGCGCGCATAGAAGTTTAAAGTCGTTGAAGCCGGCGGTAGCAATGTCATCGTTCCGATCATACCGGCGAACGGCTCGTCGCACGACCTCGAAACGCACGACGCGCGTCGCAGTTTATCGTGCGCGTAGCGCCAGGCACGCGACACGCGCTGACTTGCGCTGTCCCCTTGAGTCCGGTTGCGCACCCAAACCTGTTTGGGATGGCGGCGGTATGCTGCTACTATTTGGGTCGATTCCGCCGCAGGGCGTCCTTAGCACGGTGAGCCACCGCGATGCCAAGCCCGCATTTTCCACTGTCCGTTAAATCGAGACGCGCGCGCGTTCTCGCCGTCGCAGTACTTTGCAGCTTGTCGACCGGGCTCCGGGCCGGAACCGACGACGGGCAATGGTCGATGCCCGCGAAGGACTATGCGTCCAGTCGTTACAGCGCGCTTTCGCAGATCACGCGGGCGAATGCGCACGGGTTGCATCCGGTGTGGACTTTTTCGACGGGCGTCCTCGGCGGGCACGAAGGCCAGCCGCTGGTGGTGGATGGCACCATGTATGTCGTGACGCCGTGGCCCAACGTGCTGTATGCGTTCGACCTCACCAAAGAGGGCTATCCACTGCGTTGGAAATACCGCCCGGATGTCAGTCCCAATGCGATTGGCATTTCCTGCTGCGATACCATCAATCGCGGCGCGATTTACGCTGACGGCAAGCTGTTCTACAACCTTCTCGACGGGCACACGGTGGCGATCGACGCCAAAACCGGGCGCGAGTTGTGGAAAACCACCATCGCCGACATGACGGAGGGTGAAACCGTCACCATGGCGCCAATAGTCGTCAAGAATCGGGTCATCGTCGGGGCCGCCGGCGGTGAGTTCGGCATCTATGGGTGGCTCAAGGGCTTGGATGTCGCCACCGGTAAGATTGTCTGGACTGCACGCAACCTCGGCCCGGATACGGACATGCTGGTGAAACCCGGTGTGTTCAAAGCGCCGTACGACACGGGTCCGGATCTGGGTATGTCGAGTTGGGCGAACGATACCTGGAAGACCGGTGGAGCGCCCGTGTGGGGCGCAATTTCCTACGACCCGGAATTGGATCTGATCTTTTATGGCACGGGCAATCCTGCGCCTTACAATCCCGAGCAACGACTCGGAGACAACAAGTGGGCGGCCAGCGTGCTGGCGCGACATCCAAGCGACGGGGCGCTCGTATGGGCCTACCAATTTACGCCGCATGACAATTGGGATTACGACGCCACGGGTACGATGATGCTCGCGGACCTTCCCATCGACGGCAAGTCGGTGAAGGCGCTGGTGCATTTCAACAAGAACGGATTTCAGTATGTGTTCGAGCGGGCCACGGGAAAGTTGCTGCGTGCCAATGCCTATGTGCCGGTGAATTGGGCGAAATCGGTTGACCTTGCGACGGGGCGACCGGTTCTGGAGCCGGGCAAACAGACCGGCGCGTCGAAAGGCAACGTAAAAGAAATCTGCCCGAGTCTGGAAGGCGGTGTGAGTCCGGCCTCTCCGCCGGCATATTCTCCGCATTCAAAACTGTTCTATACATCGACGAATAACTTTTGCATGGACTGGTCGGCCACGAAAAGCGGCCGATTGAAAGGAACGCCCTTCATGGGCGCCAGTTCGCCGTATACAGCGGGTCCTGGCGGAAACCTCGGCGCGTTCGTCGCCTGGGATGCGGTGGCGGGCAAGAAGGTGTGGGAGATTCGCGAACCATTTCCGAGTTGGAGTGGCACGTTGGTGACAGCCGGCGACGTCGCTTTTTACGGAACGCTCGACGGCTGGTTCAAATCCGTCGATGCCGTCACCGGCAAAGTGTTGTCCAAATTCAAAGTGGGTTCCGGCGTCATCGGTAATCCAATGAGTTACAAAGGTCCGGACGGCAAGCAATACATCGCCGTGTATGCCGGGTTTGGTGGAGATTGGCAGCTTCTGTCCGGTGACACGAAGTCGGACGATCCGGCAGATGTTCGTCCGCCGCTTGATTTTCTGCGCAACATCGCCAAGCACACCAGCCAGGGCGGAATCGTCTGGATCTTTGGCTTATGAAAACCAACTTCATGTGTATCAGCTTGCTGGTGGTGACTTGCTCGTCGCTCGTCGCTTGTGCGCCGCAGGGCGCTGCACCAAGCGTCGCCAACGCCGCGCCGTCGCCACCTGCCATTGCGTACGAAGCGCACATTACCGCCGGTGGCCTCGCCCCCGCCGCCAACGAACTGAAGAATCCGTATGGCGCTGATTCGAACGCGACCAAGAACGGCGCCGCGTTGTTCGTTGCCATGAATTGCGATGGTTGCCATGGTGGCGAGGGCGCCGGATGGGTCGGCCCGAGTCTGGCCGATGGCCGATGGCGCTACGGCGGTGCCGATGAAGAAGTGTTCGTCTCCATCTACTACGGACGGCCGAAGGGCATGCCCGCGTTCGGAGGCGCCCTGACGCAAGAGGCCATCTGGACAATTGTTTCTTATGTGAAATCGCTTCCCGCGCCGGCCACGGTTCCGACGCAGTCGTGGGACACACAATAGTCTTCTGTAATGACTCAACAGCAAAGATAAAGGACCGCCGATCGGCCTTCGCGGGCCAAAGACATGGATTTGTCAGGAAGCTGACGTTAAGCTGAAGGCGATGAGCGCCATTGCCGGTATTATTGGCCCCGGAAGCCAGGATGAAGTACGCCACATGTTGGCGCGCATGTCCTACCGTGGCAATCACGCGCACACATGGTGCCCGGCGCCCGATGTGTATTTCGGGCACATCGGGCATCAATCAGCGACTCCTGCCGACCCCCATCTGCTGACGACCAACCCGGACAAGCCGATGTTGGCTTCATCGCTGTGGACCGACCCGGTGAATCAGTTGCGGATGCAGAACGGTGATTTTGCCATCGCCGCGGTGAACCCGCAGGCTGACCGCAGCGTGTTGGGGGCGGGGATCAACGAGGGCAAAACCACGCCGTTATGGAAGAAAAAGGGGGGGGGCGGGGCCTTTTGGACCCCAAACAAAACGCGGGGTTGGCGGGGGGATTTACCCCCCCGCAAAAA
>JANMXI010000124.1:0-24378 GCA_031394735.1 Pseudomonadota bacterium
CGGAGCAGGTCTGCCTGATCGCCAACTCGCTGAGCGCGGAACGACATCTGGAAGCCGACGTCAGCGTGGGATAAGGCGACGGCGATGAGCCGCTACCCCGAGATTCTCGGGCTGCTGCTGGTGGCCGCATTGATGGTCTCCGGCATCGCGCCCTTCGACCGGCTCACCTGGTTGATGGAAACCTTGCCGGTGATGATCGTGCTGCCGGTACTTCTGGCCACCCGCCGGCGCTTCCCCCTGACGGATTTTCTGTACACGCTCGTTTTCGTGCATGCGTTGGTGCTGATCGTCGGCGGCATCTACACCTACGCGCGCGTACCGGCCGGGTTCTGGGTTCAGCATGTCTTCGATCTGGCGCGCAATCCGTACGACAAGCTCGGCCATTTCCTGCAAGGCTTCGTCCCTGCGCTCGCGGCGCGCGAAATCTTCATCCGCAATGATCTGGTCAGGGGTCGGCGCATGCAGGCATTCCTATGTGTCTGCGTCGCCATGTTCGTCAGCGCCGTCTACGAACTCATCGAATGGCAATCAGCCGTCCTGATGGGGCAGGGGGCGGATGAGTTTCTCGGCACTCAGGGGGATCAATGGGACACGCAGAGCGACATGGCTTGTGCGCTCTTTGGTTCTACGATTGCCGTTCTATTCTTTGCTCGGCTGCATGATCGATTTCTTGCGAATGTTCGTGGCCAAGGTGGGGAAACAAATTTGGTGGCGGGACGGCGGCCTAGCTGAGCGTGCCGTTGCTTTTGCGCCCGGCGCGGCCGTGCCGGGGCCGGAATTTAAGAGACGATCGCTATCCGGGTCGCCCACAGGAAAATTTTATTCCCCCCGTTTGGCCACCCACACAGATCAGTCATCCATCAAAAAGGACCGCAGTTGCTCGCTACGCGAGGGATGTCGAAGTTTGCGCAATGCTTTAGCTTCGATCTGCCGAATGCGCTCGCGCGTGACATCGAACTGTTTGCCGACTTCTTCAAGCGTGTGGTCAGTATTCATGTCGATGCCAAAGCGCATGCGCAGCACCTTGGCTTCGCGCGGCGTGAGCTGCGCCAGAACCGAATGCGTGGTTTCGCGCAAGCTTTCGGTGGTGGCGGACTCGATGGGTGAGGAAACCGTCGTGTCCTCGATGAAATCGCCCAGATGGGAGTCCTCATCATCGCCGATGGGAGTCTCCATCGAGATGGGCTCCTTGGCAATCTTGAGCACTTTTCGCACCTTGTCTTCGGGCATTTCCATGCGCACCGCCAGTTCTTCCGGCGTCGGCTCGCGGCCCATCTCCTGCAGCATCTGCCGCGAAATGCGGTTCAGCTTGTTGATGGTCTCGATCATGTGCACCGGAATACGGATGGTGCGGGCCTGGTCGGCGATGGAACGCGTGATGGCCTGGCGGATCCACCAGGTCGCATAGGTGGAGAACTTGTAGCCGCGGCGGTATTCGAACTTGTCCACGGCTTTCATCAGGCCGATGTTGCCTTCCTGAATCAGATCCAGGAACTGCAATCCGCGGTTGGTGTATTTCTTGGCGATGGAAATGACCAGGCGCAGGTTGGCCTCGACCATTTCCTTCTTGGCGCGGCGTGCCTTGGCCTCGCCGATCGACACCTCACGGTTGATGTCCTTGATGTCGGAGATCAGGATGTGAAAGATGGTTTCGATGTCGCGGAGCTTCTTCTGGCGGCGCTCGATCTCATCCTTGAACTTGGACAACGCGGCGGAATAGCGTTTCTTTGCCTTGATGTGTTTGTCCAGCCAACGCGGGCTGGTCTCATTCTTGGGGAATGAGGCGATGAAGTCCTTGCGCGGCATGCCGGCCTGCTTCACGCACAGGAACATGATTTCTTTTTCGAGCAGCCGCACTTCGGCGACGTGCTGGCGAAGGTTGTCGATCAGCTGATCGAACATCTTCGGCGACAGCTTCAGTTCCATCAGCTCGGAACACAGCTTCTTGCGCAGCTTGATCGTCTTTGGGTCCTTGGTGCCGAGCTTCTCCAGCGCGGCCAGGATCTGATGATGCAGCTTGCCGATCGCGGTGAAGCGCTTCGCGGCTTCTTCCGGATCCGGACCCGTGTCGACGGCTTCTTCCTCGTCCTCGGCATCCTCGGCGTCATCGTTCTCGTTGGCGGCGAGCTCACGCTCGATGGCCATCATTTTTGGATTTTGCGGTTGCGCGATTTCATCCGGCGCGTTCGGATCGATGAAGCCGACAATGATGTCGACGAGGCGCATCTGCCCACCCTTGAAGGTTTCATAGTGGCGCAACAACAGATCGTAGGTGCCTGGATAGTTCGCGAGCGAAATCTTGACCGCTTCCAGGCCTTCTTCGATGCGCTTGGCGATGCGGATTTCGCCTTCACGGGTCAGCAACTCAACCGTGCCCATTTCGCGCATGTACATGCGCACGGGGTCGGTGGTGCGGCCGAATTCGGCGTCGAGACTGGCAAGTGCGGCAGTGGCTTCTTCCACCGCCTCTTCATCAGGCGCGGCAGTGGATTCCGTCATCAACAAGGATTCGCTGTCCGGTGCCTTTTCGTACACCGGAATGCCCATGTCGTTGATCATGTTGACGATGTCTTCGATCTGCTCGGGATCGACGATCTCGCTGGGCAGGTGGTCGTTGACTTCTACGTAGGTGAGATAGCCTTGCTCTTTGCCGCGGGCAATGAGCAACTTCAGCTGCGATTGACGCTCGTCCGCAATCTGCGTCGCGGTGGTGGTTGACGCTTTTTTGATCAAAGGGGACGCCTCGCAAAAGGTTCCGAAGGTGGAAAACGAAGCCGGCAAGTATACATTTGCGCAACCGTGCCAAGCCAGCATTTACCGGCGTGAGGCTAGGCCCGCCTCAGGATTTCGGCAAGGGCTGATTCCGCGACTTCAATAGCAGGCTTAATTCGGTCTTTTCGTCGGAATTCAACCCCAGTTCCTCTGCTTTTCGCAGCAATTCGTTGGTCCGGTGGCCGGGCCCCCACGTTTCGATCAACTTTTGGACTGCCATCCGTAGCTCCCGCCCGGCAGCCTCGACGTCGGGCACCAATGCGGCCTCTTCGGCCAATTCGGCGAGCCGTTCGTACTCGGGCGCATCCCGCCAGCGTTCCAGCAAGGTGGCCGTGCTGGCCTGCTTCGACTCCCGCGCCTGCTGAATCAGCGTCTGCAATACCGAAATTCCCGGCTTATCCAGTCCCGACAGCGCGTCCGGGTCTTCGACCGCATGCGCCGCCGGCGGATGGTGCAGGACCAGGCTGATGGCCTGACTTAACATATTGCGGCGGCCGGCACTCATGCGTTCCGGACTGCGACGCATCGGTTGCGACCCCGTCGGAGATTCCTCCGGCTTGGCGCCCACCAGCAGCAATTGCTTCAGCTTGGAGGCCGGCATGCGGATCTCGGCGGCAAGCCGGTCGGCCAGCAGTTCCCGCAACACGCCGTCGGGCATTCGCGTGAACAGCGGCTTCGCCAATGCCGCGAGTTTGGCGCGGCCGTCCGCATGTTCAAGATCAGTCTGCGCGAGAAGCTGCTGTACCAGGTATTCAGACAGAGGCATGGCCGTGCTCAACCGGGCTTCGAAGGCCTCCATGCCTTCCGCGCCCACCAGACTGTCGGGGTCCTGGCCGTCCGGCAAAAACAGAAACCGCAATTCGCGACCGTCGCGCGCCAGCGGCAGCGCGTTATCCAGCGCTCGCCAGGCGGCCTGCCGGCCGGCGCGATCGCCATCGAAGCAAAAAACCACTTCGCTGCTCAGCCGGAAAATCTTGTTCAAATGTTCCTGGGTGGTCGCCGTTCCCAACGTCGCGACGGCATAGGTGATGCCGGCCTGATGCAGGCGCACGACATCCATGTAGCCTTCCACGATCATCAGCCGCTTGAAATCGCCGTGTGCCTGACGAGCTTCGTACAGGCCGTACAACTCACTGCCTTTGTGGAACAGCGGCGTTTCCGGAGAGTTCAGATACTTGGGCTCGCCCTGATCCAGGATGCGTCCTCCGAAGGCGATCACCCGGCCGCGCGAATCGCGGATCGGGAACATGAGGCGGTCGCGAAACCGGTCATAGTGTCCGCCTTCGCGTTCGTTGCCGCGCCGCTCGCGCTCGATGATGAGTCCCGCCTGCAGCAGCCGCTGCCGGTCCGCCTCCTGCGATCCGAACCGGTTCAACAAGGCATTCCAGGAATCGGTGGCATAACCCAGTGCAAACTTCTTGGCCGTCTCGGGTTCGATGCCGCGTTTGTGCACATAGGCTTGCGCGCGCGCGTTGTCGCTGAGGTTCTGCGCGAAGAATTGCGCAGCCTGGGACATTACCTGATGCAGGTCGGCGCGGCTGTCGTTGGCGCCGGAATTGCGCGCATCGCGTGCTTCTCGCGGCAGCTCCAGTCCCGCGCGCTGTGCCAGGTCCTCCACCGCCTCGACGAAGCTGAGCTTTTCATACTCCATCAAAAAGCCCACCGCTGTGCCGTGCGCGCCGCAGCCGAAGCAATGATAAAACTGCTTGTCGGGGCTCACCCAGAAGGAGGGCGATTTCTCGCTGTGGAAAGGGCAACAGGCCTTGAACTCGCGCCCGGACTTCTTCAGCGCGATGCGCGCTCCGATGATTTCGACGATGTCGGCGCGAGCGATCAGCTCATCGATGAATGATTGAGGGATGCGGCCGGCCATGGACCGCGGGCGATCAGCCGCCGAGTTTGGCTTTGATCTTCGCGCCTACCGCTGCCATGTCGGCGCGCCCCTGGGCCTTGGACTTGATGATGCCCATGACTTTGCCCATGTCCTTGATGCTGGCCGCGCCGGTGCTGCTGATGGCCTCACTGATCATCTGATCGAGGTCGGCATCGCTGAGCTGCGCCGGCATGTAGCTTTGCAGCAGGGTGATTTCCGCGCTTTCCTTGTCAGCCAGATCGGGACGGTTGCCCGTCTGGAATTGCATCAGGGATTCTTTACGCTGCTTGATCATCTTTTCGATGACGCTCAACACCTGCGAGTCATCGAGCGCGATGCGCTCATCGACTTCACGTTGCTTGATGGCAGCCGTGATCATGCGAATGGCGCCGAGACGCTCCTTTTCACCGGAGCGCATCGCCGCTTTCATATCGTCGGTAATTCGCTCTTTGAGCGACATTGAGATCAGGTGCGAACAGGAGCCGCGGTCGGCGTGCCGCGCGTGTTGTCCCGCGACAGACGCTTCAGATGCCGTTTGACCGCAGCGGCCTTTTTGCGCTTACGCTCCTGGGTCGGCTTCTCGTAGAATTCGCGTCGGCGAAGTTCGGTAAGGATTCCCGCTTTCTCGCAGGCACGTTTAAACCGACGCAGAGCGGCGTCAAAATACTCGTTCTCGCGAACACGAACGCTGGGCATTCAAACCTCGACAGTTAATTACAACCGCGTTTATCGCGGCAACGGGGCCGCGCATTCTAAATGCCGGACCCGAAAAAGGCAAAGGTGAGCAAAAAGCGCGTTCTGGGCATCGAAACCTCCTGTGACGAGACGGCCGTGGCGGTGTTTGACTCCGAGGCAGGTCTGCTGGCGCACGCGCTTTTCAGCCAGGTCAGCCTGCACCAGGCGTTTGGTGGCGTGGTGCCCGAGTTGGCGTCGCGGGATCACGTCAAACGGCTGCTGCCGCTGGTCCGCCAGGCGCTGGAGCAGGCCGAGACTCGGCCCGATCAGATCGATGGCGTAGCCTACACCGCCGGCCCCGGCCTGATCGGCGCCCTGCTCGTGGGCGCAAGTTTTTCGCGCAGCCTTGCCTACGCCTGGGGGGTCGACGCCGTTGCGGTCCATCATCTGGAAGGGCATTTGCTGGCGCCGTTGCTGGAGCCGGACGCCCCCGAATTCCCATTTCTGGCGCTGCTGGTGTCGGGCGGACACACGCAGCTCGTCAATGTGGCGGCATTTGGTCGGTACGACATTCTGGGCGAGTCTCTGGATGATGCCGCCGGTGAGGCTTTCGATAAGACGGCCAAGCTCCTGGGCCTGCCGTACCCCGGCGGCGCACCGCTGTCCCGGCTTGCGGAGAAAGGCCGGGCCGGCGTGTACGAGTTCCCCCGTCCCATGCTGGATCGTCCGGGGCTGGACTTCAGTTTTAGTGGTTTGAAGACAGCCGCCCTAGTAGCCTTGCGCCGGCGCGAACCGGACGAACAAGGCAAGGCCGATATTGCGCGCGGGTTCGAGGCAGCCGTCGTCGACACCCTGGTGGAAAAGTCGCGGCGCGCGTTGCGCGCCACCGGTCACCGCCGGCTGGTGGTGGCGGGTGGCGTGGCTGCCAACCGGCGGTTGCGTGAAGAGTTGTCGCGCATGGCGGCTGCGCAGGGCGCGCAGGTGTTTTTCCCACGATTGGAGTTTTGCACGGACAATGGCGCCATGATTGCCATTGCCGGTTGTTATCGGTTGCAGGGCGGTGCAAGCGCCTCATTGGGCATCGAGGCGCGCGCGGTCTGGGAATTGGCTTCACAACGCAACGGGGTGAACAGTTAAGCAATGGACAAGATTTTTCTGAAGGAACTGAAGACCGAGGCGATCATCGGCATTTTCGACTGGGAGCGCCAGGTCAAGCAGACGGTGCTCATCGATCTGGAGATGAATGCCGATGTGCGCAAGGCCGCACTCAGCGATTCGATTGAAGATACGCTCAATTACAAGCGGGTCGCCAAGCGCATTCTGGAGTTCATCGAGCAGTCCAGTTTTCATCTGGTGGAAACGCTGGCCGAACACATCGCCATGCTTGTCATCGAAGAATTTCACGTCTCCTGGGTCAAGGTGGGGCTCAACAAGCCCGGCGCCATCCGCAGTTCGCGCAGCGTGGGCATCATCATCGAGCGCGACCTCAAGGATGCGGATGACTGGCGTCTACGTCGCAGCGGGAAGTAATGTCGATGCGCGGCGCAACATCCGCCTCGCCCTTGCGACGCTGAGGCGCACGTTTCCCGGGTTGCGTGTGTCGCGCGTTTATCAGAACGCAGCGGTGGGCTTTGTGGGCGATGACTTCATCAATCTCGTGGTGGGCTTCGAGACGGCGTTAAGCCTGAAGGGTCTCGTCGACGAGTTGCGGCGGGTAGAGGCGCTGTGCGGCCGGGCGCGCGATGCCCCGAAATGGGCGCCGCGCTCCATGGACCTGGATATCCTGCTCTATGGCGACCTTGTGACCGTGACGCCTGAGGCGACGTTGCCGCGCCCGGATTTATTGCGCCGGCCGTATATGCTCGGGCCGCTGGCGGACATTGCAGCCTCGGTCCAGCATCCGCTCGTGCACCGGACCATCGGCGAATTATGGAGCGACTTCGACCGCAATGCGCATGCGATGACCAGCATCGACATCGACGCGGATTAGGGTCTAAGGAGCGATCCTAGATGCTGCGTCCGCCGTCGACCGCGATGATTTGTCCGGTGATGTACGGCGCGTCGCGGGTGAGGAACAGGGCCGTGCGCGCAATATCCTGCGGCGACCCGTGTCGCTTCAGGGCGGTCTTGTCGGTGATCTCGTGCTTCAATTCCTCGTTCATGGATTCTTCCGGCCACAGCACCGGACCCGGTGCGATGCCATTGACGCGCACTTGCGGACCGAGTTCGCGGGCGAGTGACCGGGTCAGCATGGCCAGTCCGGCTTTTGCCACGCAATACACCGGATGCGCTTTCAGCGGCCGTGCCGCGTGAATATCGACCATGTTGATGATCAGGCCGTGGGTTGCGCGCAGATGCGGTGCTGCGGCCTGCGACAGAAACAAGGGAGCCTTGAGATTGCTGCCCAGCAGATCGTCCCAATCCTCGATCGTGATTTCACCGATACGCGTCGGATAAAATGTCGAGGCGTTGTTAATCAGGACGTCCAGACGCGAGAATGCGGCCAGCGCTGCACCGACGATCGAGGGTGCCTGCGTGTGATCGCGCAGGTCGGCGGCATAGACGCAGGCGGAGTGCGCGCGGATGCGGTTGAACCCGGCTGCCAGCGCATGTGCCTCATCGGCCGAGTGGTGATAGTGGATCAGGATGCGGGCGCCGGCTGCATGCAACGCGGCGGCAACGACGGCGCCCACGCGACGCGCGGCGCCGGTGATCAGCACGACCTTGTCCTCGAGACCGGAATTTTCAGGGCTTTCTTTCATGAATCACGACGATACCGCAATGTCGCCACCGCGTGAACCATTGCTCACGCCTGCGCAAAATGAGCACGCGCGCCGTGTTCGGTTGCATATCGAGGCGCAAATTGTGCTTGCCGGCGGCTGGCTGAGCTTCGAGCAGTTCATGGATCTTGCGCTGTACGCGCCGGGACTGGGGTACTACAGCGCCGGCGCGCGCAAGCTGGGTCCCGGCGGTGATTTCACCACCGCGCCTGAGATCTCGCGGTTGTTCGGTGGCTGTGTCGCGCGGCAATGTGCACAAGTGCTCGGCGCATTGGGCGGCGGTTCCCTCTTGGAAATCGGCGCCGGCTCCGGGCGGCTTGCGGTCGACGTGCTGCGGCGGATGGAGACGCTCGGCGCACTTCCCGACGAGTATTGCATTCTGGAAATCAGCGCGGACCTGCGCGAGCGTCAGCGGCACCTTATCGCTCTCGAACTGCCACACCTCCATCAGCGCGTGCGCTGGCTGGACGCTCCCCCGGATCGTGGCTTTCGCGGTGCGATCATCGCAAATGAAGTTCTGGATGCGCTGCCGGTTGCGCGCTTCAGTTGGTGGCCGGACCGGGTGGAGGAATGGGGCGTTGGCGTCGATGGTGAGCAGTTCATCTGGAAGTCACGGCCGGCGGAGGCGCGACTGCAATCGGCCGTTCGAGAAATTGCGGCGACGAACCAGGATTGGCAGGGTGGGTATTGCTCGGAGCTGTGCCTGCGCATGCGCGATTGGACGGCGAGCGTTACACAATGGCTCGATGCGGGCGTCGTGTTGTGGCTCGACTATGGTCTGCCGCGCGCTCACTACTATCTGGCCGAGAGGCACGAGGGAACCTTGATCGGTCATTTCCGCCAGCGCGCCGTTGAAGACGTGCTGGCGAATCCCGGCCTTCAGGACATCACGGCGTGGGTGGATTTTACCGAACTGGCTCATAGCGGCGATTCGGCAGGCTTCGATGTCGTGGGCTTCACGACTCAGGCATTGTTCCTCGCCGGCGTTGGGGTCGAGCAGGAGATGCAGTTTCTCGGCGGTGGCGAGGACGCTGCGTCGGCGCGTCTCGCGGGCCAGGCGCGCAAACTGCTGATGCCCGGTGAAATGGGCGAGCGCTTCAAGGTCATGGCGTGGGCGCGCAACGTGGATCTCGATCTGCACGGATTCTCCATCCGGAACTTCCTACATTCTCTTTAGGCGGCGACCGACAGGGGAGAACGGATCAGATGATCGAAGGCGCTCAAGGAAGCCTTGGCGCCTTCTCCAACGGCGATGACGATCTGCTTGTACGGAACGACCGTGCAGTCACCGGCGGCAAACACACCGGGTACGGACGTCTGGCCACGCGCGTCGACTTCGATCTCGCCACGCGCCGATAGCTTGACGGTTCCTTTGAGCCAATCGGTGTTCGGCACCAAACCGATTTGAACGAACACACCGGCGAGATCTACGTTTCGCGACTCTCCGCTCTGTCGGTCCTTATAGTGCAATCCGGTGACGCGCTGACCATCGCCGTTGACCTCGGTGGTTTGCGCGCTGGTGATGATGCTGACGTTGGTCAGGCTGTTCAACTTGCGGACCAGCACGGCGTCGGCGCGAAGTTGTGCGTCATATTCGATCAGCGTCACATGCGCGACGATGCCGGCCAGATCGATGGCGGCCTCGACACCAGAGTTGCCGCCGCCGATCACGGCGACGCGCTTGCCTTTGAACAAGGGGCCGTCGCAATGCGGGCAGTAGGCCACGCCGCGATTGCGGTACTCACGCTCGCCGGGTACGTTGATTTCGCGCCAGCGCGCGCCGGTGGCAATCACCACGGATTTTGCCTTCAGCGAGGCGCCGCCGCTGAAACGCAGTTCGATGAGGTCGCCCGGGATCAGCGCTTCCGCGCGCTGCAGATTCATGATGTCCACGTCATAGCTTCTGACGTGTTGCTCCAGACCCTGCGCCAAGCGCGGGCCTTCAGTTTCCTTGACGGTGATGAAATTCTCCACGCCCATCGTGTCGAGCAGCTGACCGCCGAAACGTTCGGCGGCGATGCCGGTGCGGATTCCCTTGCGCGCCGCATAGATGGCCGCAGCCGCGCCGGCCGGGCCACCGCCGACAACCAGCATGTCGAAGGGCAGCTTGGCGCTCATGGCCAGTGATTCGCGTTGCGCGGCGCCCGCATCCAGTTTGCTGACGATTTCCGCCAGTTCCATCCGTCCCTGGCCAAACGGTTGTCCGTTCAGGAACACCGTCGGCACGGCCATGATCTGTCGCTGCTCGATCTCGGCTTGAAACAGTGCGCCGTCGATCATGGTGTGGCGCATCTTGGGATTCAGCGCCGCCATCACATTCAGCGCCTGCACGACGTCCGGGCAGATCTGGCAGCTCAGTGAAATATAGGTCTCGAAGAGGCACTCGCCGTCGAGCGCGCGGATTTGATCCAGTAACGCCGCATCGGCCTTGGGCGCGTAACCGCCAACCTGCAGCAGCGCCAGAATCAACGAGGTGAATTCGTGACCCATGGGAAGCCCGGCGAACCGTACGCGGGCATCGGCGCCGGGCGCGCGCAATGCAAAGGAAGGTTTCCGCTCGGCATCATCCCGCTGCACGATCAGTTTGAGTTTGTCGGAGGTCGAAGCTACGTCGTTCAGCAGCTCGAGCATCTCACGGGAGGAATCGCCGCCATCGACGGAGGCGATGATCTCAACCGCGTGCGTCAATCGCTGCAGATAGCCCTGCAATTGTGTCTTGAGATTGGCGTCCAACATGGGGTCATCCTCGTTCGATGGGCCGCGCCGGAAATTACTATTCCCGGCGCGGCAATTTCAACTCAACTCAATTTCAACGCGATCCGCTGCGGTCCGATCAGATCTTTCCGACGAGGTCCAGCGAGGGTGCCAGCGTCTTCGCGCCTGGCGTCCACTTCGCCGGGCACACTTCGCCGGGGTGCGAGGCGACGTACTGCGCTGCCTGAACCTTGCGCAGCAGTTCCTTGGCGTCGCGACCGATGCCGTTGTCATGCACTTCGATGATCTTGATCTTGCCGGCCGGATCGATGACGAAGGTGCCGCGATACGCCAGACCTTCCTCTTCGATCAGCACTTCAAAATTGCGGGATATGGCCAGCGTGGGATCTGCAACCAAGGGGTATTGGACCTTTTTGATCGTCTCGGAGGTGTCATGCCACGCCTTGTGCGTGAAATGCGTATCGGTCGAGACGCCGTAGATTTCCACACCCAGCTTCTTGAACTCGGCGTAGTTGTCAGCCAGATCGCCCAGTTCCGTCGGGCAGACGAAGGTGAAATCGGCGGGGTAGAACACCACGACTGACCACTTGCCCTTCAGGTCATCGCTGGAGACGGGGACGAATTTGCCATGGTGATAGGCGGTGGCCTTGAATGGCTTTACTTCGGTATTGATCAGAGACATTTGAAATCCTCGTCGGCATGTTTGGAAACAGGCGAGGAGTATGCAGACGTCGTGCTTATATATGAAATGAATAGATTCTATGATTACGATAGAGGTTGTCTATCAAGAAACCGCGTGCGCGGCGCTGCCAAGCGCCTCAACCGCGGGGGCGGCGGGAACGGCGTTCCGCGCTCTTGATTTCCGTCGGCGCCGAATTGGTGAGCGGACCGATTTGCGCAACGATGGCGTCCAACGTCGGCCGTTCGCCACGTACGTGGACATCGATGGCCTGGCGCATCGCAGCCAGGTGCATCGGCGTGGTGCCGCAGCAACCGCCCACGATGCGGGCGCCGGCGTCCACGGCGAGCGCCGCATAGCGGCCCATCAGCTCCGGCGTTCCTGAATAGACGCACTCGGTTCCTACGAAATGCGGAATGCCGCAATTGCCCTTCGTCACCAGTGCGATGGGCGAGCCTTGCATCTCCAGCAGCGAGACCAGAATGTCCGAGGCGCCGACGCCGCAGTTTGCGCCGATTGCCAGAGGCGCGACCGGTTGCGCCGCGAACACGGCTGCGAGCGCTCCGGGAAGCAGGCCCATCATCGTTCGCCCGGCCGTGTCGAAGGAACAGGTGACGACGTAAGGCAGTCCGACTGTAGTTGCCGCCTCGGCGGCGGCATTCACTTCCTCGATAGAGGACATGGTTTCGATCCACGCGACGTCCGCGCCGCCATCGCGCAGGCCGCGCATTTCCAGCGTAAAGGAGGCGACTGCGTCCGCGTGCGTGAGCGCGCCCATCGGTTCGAACAACTCACCGGTCGGTCCGACCGAACCGGCCACCACCACGGGTCGTTCAGCGGCGTCGGCCACTTTGCGCGCAAGTGTGGCCGCATCTTTCGCCAACTCGTAAGTTCGATCCTGTGCATTGTGCAATTTCAGCCGGTGCGGATTGCAGCCGAAGGTATTGGTGAGAATGATGTCGGCGCCGGCCTCGACGAAGCGCCGGTGCAGATCCATGACATCCTCGGGCCGGTCCACCGTCCAGAATTCCGGCGGTTCTCCGGAGGTCAGGCCGGCGAGAAAATAGTTGGTGCCCGTGGCGCCGTCGGCGAGAAGGACCTTGTCGGTGGCCAGCAGGGCCGAAAGTGAAGTTCGCATCGGCGGCATGATACCGATCTGGCCGCGCCTCCGTCTGTCGCTTGCGGCACAATTTTGCCGACGATGGGCCTACACCAATCCAGCGCGCGCGATGCACCGTCGCAGGAGTATGTTGGTCCTTTGCAGTCGTTACACCCAAGGAGCAGGCGATGCGATTTGAGCAATTGGTTCCAGGCCTTGTGATCCAGTTGGGCCCGCGTGAGATCACCGAGCAGGAGATTCTCGAGTTTGCGCGCCGCTACGACCCGCAGTATTTTCACACCGATCCGGTTCGAGCGGCCGCCAGTCGGTGGGGAGGCCTGATCGCCAGTGGCTGGATGACGGCCAGCATCGCCATGCAATTGGTGGTGCCGGCCGTCCTGGAGGGCTCTGGGTCCATTGGGTCGCCAGGATTGGAATCCCTCGAGTGGCTGCACCCCGTCAGACCCGGCGATACGCTGCGACTCACTCTGACGGTGCTTGAATCGCGGATATCAAAATCCGGATCGGTCGGCGTTGTGCGTTGGAGTTGGCATATGTCCAATCAGAGCGATGTCGTGGTCCTGCGATTGACCGCAACGAGTTTGTTCGAGGTTTGAATTCACATCCGGCAAGCCTTTAAAAGTTTGCCCGGCGTGTCGCGATTGACCGCGCAATTTCGATTCTACTAAGTACAGGGCCGCATACGGCTCGATCTGAAAGGAGTAGCGCGATGTTGCTGGCACGGTCATTGACAGCCGCCGCGATGGTCGGCGCATTGGGGTGGAGTGGTGTTGCGGACGCGGGTACCGGTGCGGGCACCGGCGCAGATTCGGAACGTCAGGGCAGTCGCCTGGTCATTGGAGTGAACGCCAGCGGCCTGATGGGCACATTCAAGGCGGACGGACCCTTCGATAAGCGCAATGAGTTTTTCCGCGATCTCGGCGCCAACGGCCGAAGCTGCGCAACTTGCCATATCGCGGAGCAGGCGATGAGTTTCACGCCCGAACACGCGCAACGACTCTTCAAGCAGACGCGCGGTGCGGATCCGCTGTTCGCCGGCGTGGATGGCGCCAACTGCGCGACGGTTGCGCGCTCGGATCGCGCCGGACACAGCCTGTTGCTCAAGAGTGGATTGATTCGTATCGCGACACCGGTGCCCGTCAATGCCGAGTACTCGATTTCCGTCGTGCAGGACCCGTACGGATGCGCCTTAGGTGTAGACCCCAAGACACAGGTGCTCACGGCCTCGGTTTATCGACGACCGCTGCCCACCGCCAACCTGTCGTTTCTCAGCGCGATCATGTTCGATGGTCGCGAGACACTCCTGCCGTTGAACAGCGCCGCCACGCTGGACGCCAATCTGCGCAGCAATTTGTTGCATCAGGCGATGGATGCCACGTTGAATCACGCCGAAGCGGCTGCCTCGCCGACTGACGCGCAGCTCAATTCAATCGTGGATTTCGAACTGGGCATTTTTTCCGGGCAATTGTGGGACAGAGGCGCGGGCATGTTGAACGATGACGGCGCCAAAGGCGGACCGCTCGACCTGTCGCGGCAGCTGTACTACCCGGGCATCAACGATTCGCTGGGCGCGGACCCGAGTGGTCTTGCGTTCACGCCGGCATCGATGACCCTGTTTTCGGCCTGGGAACAGTCCCGGTCCAATCGCCGTCGCCGCCACGATGATCGCGAAGAGGCGCGTGCCGCGATCGCCGCGGGCGAAGCGCTGTTTAACAGCGCACCCATGACGATCAGCAATGTGCGCGGCTTGAACGACAATGTAGTGCTGAACAAGCCCACTACTTTTGCCGGGACTTGCGCAACCTGTCATGACACGCCCAATGTGGGTCACCATTCGCTGCCGCTGCCATTGGATATCGGCACCGGACATACGGCGAACGCGAATTTTGAATCCGATCCGCTCGTCGCTCGTGCGGTGAGTGAATTGAGCATGCCGGATTTACCCGTGTTCGTGATCTCCGGCTGTCCAAATCCCTTCAATCCCGGCCAGATGGCGTCGTTTTATACGACGGATCCGGGCCGTGCGCTCATCACCGGCAAATGCGCCGACTTCAATCGCATCAAGGGTCCGATCTTGCGTGGGCTGGCGGCGCGCGCGCCGTACTTTCACAACGGCGCGGCCGCCAATTTGCGCGAGCTGATCAATTTCTACAACCAGCGCTTTCAGATGGCGCTGAGCGAAGCGCAGAAAGATCAGCTGGTCGCTTTTCTCAACACGCTGTAGCTCATCAGGTCGGCGCGAGAGTTGCTTGAATCAGATTGGCGTCTGGTGTCAACGACAGCGATAACGACGGCCTTACGGATGCACAGGAAACGCTGCTGGGAACCGCTCCGTTCAATGCCGACTCGGATGGCGATGGTGTGAACGATGGTGTCGAGGTGGGCGCGACGGTCAGTGCGCCCATCGATACCGACGGCGACGGCATCATCGACGCACTCGAGTCCAGTGTCCTCGATGCCGACGGCGATGGTGTCGCGGATCAAGCAGATCCGGCGAATGCCAATCCGTGCCTGCCGAACGACAACAGCACGGTCTGTCTGGCTCTGGACAGCGACGGCGATGGCCTGACCAACGCGCAGGAAGATGCCCTGGGAACCAGCCGCAACAGTACGGATACGGACGGCGACGGGCCAAGCGATGCGGTTGAAGTGGGGGCGAACTTCAACGCGCCGACAGATACCGATCAGGACGGCATCATCGATGCGCTCGAATCGACGCTGGTCGACACCGACGGCGATGGCGTCAACGAAGAGGTGGACCCGGCGAATGCCAATGTCTGCATTCCGAATGCCGGCAGCGCTGCCTGCCTGGCCTCTGACACGGACGGAGACGGATTGAGCAACGCGCAGGAAATTGCGCTGGGGACAGATCCCGCTGCCGCAGACAGCGACGGCGATGGCATCGATGATGGCACCGAAGTGGGCGGCAACCCCGCCGCGCCGTCTGATTCAGATCAGGATGGCAGTGCCGATGTGCTCGAATCCAACATCCTCGACTCGGACGGCGATGGCCTGGTGGATGCCAGCGACACGGACAGCGACAACGACGGCATCCTCGATGCCGTGGAGGCCGGCCTGAGCGGTCCGGCTCCCGGCGTGCTGCTCGATACGGATGCGGACGGCGTGCCCGATCTGCGCGATCTGGACAGTGACAACGACGGCGTGTTCGACGTGGTCGAAGCCGGTCTCGTCGATGCCGATGAAGATGGCGTGCTGGATGCTGGTCAGTCAGGGACCTCTCTGCCGCCCGATACCGACGGCATTCTCGGTAGCCGCGACCAGGCGCCGTTCAGCTTCGGCAACAGCGGCGATTTGGACCACGATGGTGTGCCTGACAGCGTGGATCGCGATCTGGATAACGATGGAATTCCCAATGACGTGGATGGCAGCGATGACACGGATGGCGACGGCATTCCCAATATGCTGGACCTCGACAGCGACAATGACGGCATCGCCGACATCGTTGAAGCCGGAGGCCTGGATTCCAACGGCGACGGCTTGGTCGACAATATGGTGGACGCGAATCACGATGGGCTGGCCGATTCCGTCGACCCGGCGACCGGTGGCACTGCGCTGCCGGTTCCCGATACGGACTCGGACGGCATCGACGATCATCGCGATATCGACAGCGACGCCGATGGCATCAATGACCTCGTGGAGGCAGGCGGCACGGATGCTGATCACGATGGGCACGTTGATAACGCGCTGGATGCCAACGGCGAAGGAATGGCCGACGTGATGCAATCCAATCTGGCGGGACATCCGCTTCCCGTGCCGGACACGGACGGCGACTCAACGCCCAACTATCGCGACCTCGACAGCGACGGCGATGGCGTGTCGGATTTGAAGGAAGGAGTGACAGACGCCAACGGCGATGGTACGCCGGATTATCTGCAACGCACCGGAAAGCTCGAAACAGCATTGCAAGGCATCGGCTCCTTCGACGGGTCCTGGATTGCGGTGCTTGCCGGAGCACTGCTGTTGCGGCGGCGTCGGGCGGGAAGCAGCGTTCCCCTGCGACTGCTGGCCATTACCGCGGCCGGGCTGATGATGGCTTTCGCTCCCCGAACCGTCTCGGCGGAGACGTCGTGGTATGCAGGCGCTGATATCGGTCTGTCGCATCTGTCGCCGCGCGATCACGGCGCGGGCTACAACATCACCGACAAGAATAGTTCGGGCTACCGGTTCCTGCTCGGCTACCAGATCGATGAGCGGTGGTCTGTCGAGACGTTCTACCTGAAGGCCGGCAAGGCGGGAATCGATGCCAAGGATTCAGCGGTTGGGCATCTCGGATCCATCCGCTACAAACTGTGGGGTCTCGGGGCGCAGTGGCTGCCGCTGCGTGACTCCGCCTCACGCACGATATTCCCGACGCTCAAGGCCGGTTTCGTGCACTCCGACAACACCACGACCGATGATCGCATCCTGTATGAAAAACAACATGGTGTCGGGCTGTATGTCGGCGGCGGCGTGAATTGGCGCGTGACCGACCATTGGCTGCTCGCGGGCGAAATGGTCAGTTATGACAAGGACGAACTGTTTCTGTCGCTTGGCATTCGACGGACGTTCTGAACGACCCGCGTCTGCTGAGACGATTTTAAGGTGTTTCGCCGCGTGGCTTGATTGCATCGATTGCTGCAATCCGCCGCTTGCGCAATTCGAGCGCGATGGCCTCGCCTGGATGGTCGGCAAGATCTGCCGGCGTAGGCCTGATCGCCGCGGCTGTCTGGAAGGCGCGCATCAGCCACTCGCGCTGCGGATAGGGCCTGGTTTCGAAACCGGTGCGGCCACGAGCATCGGCTTCGCAGGCGAGCAGCACGTCGGCGAAACGTGGGGGGCGTCGGAATGCGTCCGACGCTGCCAGAAAATCGACGATGGTTGCCGCGCGCAATTCAAATGCCCGGTGCACGATGCCGTGGTATCGCGCCACCAGCACGGCGAGTTCGCGAAATGCTGCGGGCACCCGCAGTCGCCGGCATAGCGATTCGATGAGGGTGACACTGCGTTCTTCGTGGCCGCGATGCTTGGGCCACTCTGCGGGCGGGGTCGTTGCCTTGCCCAGATCATGTGTCAGGGCGGCAAAGCGCACGCCGAGGTCGGCGCTCAACGCAACCGCGGCATCCAGCACCATCAACGTGTGAATGCCCGTGTCGATTTCCGGATGCCATTGCGGCGGCTGGGGTACGCCGAACAGGGCGTCGATCTCCGGGTAAATGATGCGCAAGGCATCGCAGGCGCGCAGCGTGCGGAAAAACTCACTCGCCGCTGTTTCCGACAGCGCTTTCTGTGTCTCCACCCAGACGCGCTCCGCAACCAGCGCATCGACCTCGCCGCGCTCAGTCATCTGGCGCATCAGCGCCAGGGTGTCGGGCGCGACGGTGAAGCCCAGTGGCGCGAACCGCGCGGCGAAACGGGCCACCCGCAACACCCGCACCGGATCTTCCGCGAAGGCGTCCGACACGTGACGCAGTACTCGTGCCTGGATGTCGGCCTGACCGTCGAACGGGTCGATCAGCGTGCCGTCAGGGTGCTGGGCAATGGCGTTGATGGTCAGATCGCGGCGACCGAGATCCTCCTCCAGCGTCACCTGCGGTCCGAACTCGACGCTGAAGCCGCGATAGCCCGGCGCCACTTTGCGTTCCATGCGCGCCAGTGCGTACTCTTCCTGGGTCTGCGGGTGCAGGAATACCGGGAAGTCGCGGCCCACCTCGCGAAAATTCGCGCGCAGCATCTGCTCGCGGGTTGAGCCCACCACGACCCAATCTCGCTCTTTGACGGTGAGTCCCAACAGCGCGTCCCGAACCGCGCCGCCGACCAGATACACTTGCATGAATGAATAGTAGCAGCATCGTCCGCGCCACCCGAGCCGCGTTGGCCATTGCGGCGGTGTCGGTGCTGACCTCGGGCTGTTATCTGATGCAGGCGGCGGGCGGTCAGATGGCGGTCATGGCGAAGCGTCAGCCCATCACCCGCGTGATCGCCAATCCGGCAACCAAGCCCCAAGTTCGCACGCAGCTTCAAACCGTCGCGGCAATCCGTGATTTTGCCTCGCGCGAATTGCTGCTGCCCGATAACGGCAGCTATCGTCAGTATGCGGATATCCATCGCGCCTATGTCGTGTGGAACGTGTTTGCCGCGCCCGAGTTTTCCTTAACTCCGCGGCAGTGGTGCTTCCCCATCGCCGGCTGCGTTGCGTATCGTGGCTACTTCAAGGAACAGCGCGCGTTGAAATTTGCGCAAACTCTTCGCGCGCAGGGCCTGGACGTGGCGACGGGTGGCGTCGCCGCTTATTCAACATTGGGACATTTCGACGATCCGGTGCTGAACACCATGCTGGGTTGGTCTGACGTGCAGTTGGCGTCCATCATCTTTCACGAATTGACGCATCAGTTGCTGTACGTGGCGAATGATTCGGCATTCAACGAGGCCTTGGCGACGGTGGTGGAGCAGGAAGGCGTGCAGCGCTGGTTGCAGTCTCAAGGTCGCGAACGCGATCTGGCTGCCTACGTTACGCAGCAGGATCGATACGCGCAGGTGGTGGCGTTGCTCATCGACGCGCGTGCTCGATTGAGCAGGGTGTACGCGCAAGCGTTGGATGTTCAGAAAATGCGTCTGGCCAAAGCGCAGGAGTTCGCGGCGCTACGCACGCGCTTTGATGCGCTCAAATCGCAATGGAAGGGCCATGCGCCGTACGAGGCCTGGTTTGCGCAGGAGTTGAATAACGCCCACCTTGCTTCGGTGGCTACGTACTACGTGTGTGTGCCGGGATTGACGCGAGAGCTGCGCACTGCCGGGAACGATATGGCGCGCTTCTATGTGCGCGCGCGCGAATTGGGAAAGCTCCCCTTTGCCGCACGACAGCGCCTGTTGTGCGGCGGCGGTTGATCAGAGCCGACGCGATTGACCGGCGAGGCCGGAGCGGCCGCCGTGCAGCCGGCATTCGCTCAGGCGCGCATTGTCTTCGAATGAACCCAGATAGGTCTTGGCAACACCGGGCATGGCCTGTGGCGTGATCCCTAAAGCCGGCATTCCTTGCGCCGTGCACACACTGTCGATGGTCAGCGAGCGGTAGTTGTCGCTCGAAAACGGGCGGCCCGGCACGAAATTCATGAAGAACCCCTGCGTTCGCGCCAGAAAATCCGGCAGGCCGAGTATCCAGCGTCGATGACCGGTCAGGGTGGCCACCAGCTCGACGATTTGCTGCAAGGTGTAGGTGTGCGGTCCGCCGAGTTCATAGGTCTGACGGCTGGTCACTCCACCGTTCAGCGCGCGGACCAAGGCTTCGATGACGTCGTCGACGAACACCGGTTGAAAGCGCGCATGCGGGCGGGCCAGCGGAAACACCAGGGGCAGGGCGGCAAGCAGCTTGGCGAAGCGGTTCAGGAACGAGTCGCCGGGACCGAACATCACCGAGGGCTTGAAGATCGTCCAGTCGACGTCACCCGCCTGTTCGCGAATGATCTGCTCTGCTTCGCCCTTGGAGCTTAAGTAGTAACTGGGTGCAGCGGGGTCGGCCTTCAAGGAGGACAGCTGCAGCAGTCGAGTGACGTTGGCGGAACGACAGGCTTGCAGTACGCCGCGCGTCAGTTCTGTATGTGCGCGGCGAAAACCATCGCCGCCGAACCAGCGTTCGTTGAGGATGCCAACCAGATTCACCACCACATCCTGGCCACGGAAATACTCGCTCAACACGCCGGCGTCGTAGACGTCGCAGTTCAGCAACGACAGACCGGGAAGCACCAGCAGGTGTTTGTGAGCCTCGCGGTTTCGCGTCAACACCGTGACCCGGTGACCGGCGCGGATCAAGCGTGACACCAGGCGCGTGCCGACGAAGCCGGTGCCACCCAGGATGCAGATCGACACGGTGCGCATCGTTTGGTTGCCTATCGCAGTGGAATCAGCAACATAGCAGAATCGCGCTTCACGTTCAGGAAGGGGACCTTCGCGCCCTTCACCGCCTCGCGGAACTGCTTGAGGGTGGCCACGCGGGTGCGGCCGACTGCGACGATGATGTCGTTGGCGCGCAGGCCCGCCTGCGCCGCCGGACTGCCCTCGCGCACCGCGCTGACGAGCACGCCGCCCTCATCGCCGGCAGCGCCGAAATCCGCGCCGTCCAGCGAGCGGTTGAATGCTGCGCCCTCACCGGATTCGGCCTCGGTCTTCTCGGTGATGGTGGCGGTGATCTTGCGCGGCTTGCCGTCGCGGAGTACGCCCAATTCGACCTTGTCGCCGACGCGCAGCATGCCGACCGTGGCGCGCAATTCTCCCGCGCCCTTGGTGTTGACGCCGTTGACGGTGGTGATGATGTCGCCGGTCTTGACGCCGGCGCGGTCTGCGGCCGAGCCCTGCACCACGCCGGCCACCAGCGCGCCGCGGCTTTCAGTCAGGCCGAATTCCTTGGCGATGTCCGGCGTCACGTCGTAAATATTGACGCCCAACACGCCGCGCTTGACCTGGCCGAAGCGGATCAACTGATCCATCACGCTCTTGACCATGTTGACGGGAATCGCGAAGCCGATGCCGATATTGCCGCCGCTGCGCGACAGGATCGCCGAATTGATGCCTTCGAGTTCACCGCGCAGGTTGACCAGCGCGCCGCCCGAATTGCCTGGGTTGATCGACGCATCCGTCTGAATGAAATCTTCATAGCCATCCGGGTTGATGCCGGAACGGCCCAATGCGCTGACGATTCCGGAGGTGACGGTGTGCTGCAGGCCGAAGGGATTGCCGATCGCAACGACGAAGTCGCCCACTTCCAGTTTGGAGGAATCCCCCAACGGCATCGGCACCAGGTTCGGTTGCTTCGCCTGCAACACCGCAATATCCGAGCCTTCGTCGCTGCCGATCACTTTGGCGGTGAAGCTGCGATTGTCGAGCAGGGTGATGGTGATCTCGCTGGCGTTCTCGACGACGTGATGATTGGTGATGATGTAGCCGTTCTTGGCATCGACGATCACCCCGGAACCGGCGCTCTGAAACTGCCGCTCGCGCGGCGCCTGGTCCTGGGGTGCATCGAAGAAGCGGCGGAAAAAGGGGTCGTCCAGCAACGGATTGCGCTGTCCCTGTTCCTTGATGGTGCCGCGCGTGGCGATGTTGACCACTGAGGGCGATATGCGCTTGACCATGGGTGCCAGCGAGGGCAAGGGCATGTCGGCCGATGCTGCGGACTGCGCAGCCGGCGACGGCGTGGACCATGAACCGAGACTCGCCATCACCAAACTCAGGGAGGCGACCGTCATACGCGAACTCATGCGCGATCCTTTGGTTGTATTGTTAGCAGTTGCGCCACTGGCCGTAACGGACAGGGGCCTGAGCGGCTCTCCACCCAGGCCCTTATCTTACACGGCTGCCATCGGGGCCGAACGCGGCCGATGCCCGTTGCCCGCGGATTGCGTCAGGCCGCTTCGACCTGAATCTTGCGCGGCTGCACCTGCGCAATCTTCGGAATCGCAACTTCCAGGACGCCGTTGCTCACTTTGGCGCGGATGTTCTGCGAATCCGCGGTCTCGGGTAGGCTGAAACGGCGCTGGAAATTGCCGTTCAATCGCTCCACGCGGCGATATCCCTCGTGGTTGTCGCGGCGTACCGATTCACGGCTGCCGCGAATGGTCAGCACGCCTTGCTCAGAGGTGATTTCCACGGCGGCTGCATCTACGCCAGGCAGATCCAGATGCAGCAGATATTGCGACGGCTCTTCATAGATGTCGGCGGCGGGCAGCCACGCGCCGGAATCCGCAGCGGTGGTCGCGGGGTTGTTGAAAAAGCGTAAGGACCAAGGCTCATAGCGTAGGACTGTCATGGCGGGTGCTCCGTAAAATGGTTGCAGACGCGATGTCTGCTTGAGTCCAGAAATGAGGTCCGCAATTGCAATTTCAACAGCGGGAAAAAATGTCAATGGGTCAGCGGCGGCAAACGCTGTGAATAAGTTGTGGACGGGCGGCAAACACAAGATGTTGCGTCCGGTCAAAAAAATGCTTGACCGGCGAATTCAAAAAGTCTCCAAGGAAATTTCTCGGGATAATCTTTTAATATATTGATATATAAAGATTTTATTGGACGAAAATCGACCAAAAAAAATCTTGACGCTGCTTTGGGCACGACATAACCTTTCCGCCCTGACACAAGATGTAGTAGTCGCCCGCCGGCGCTACACCGTCAGCTATTTGCAGCGTCGGTGGCCGCCTTGTCAGCTCCCGGCTCTAGTTGTCTTCGCGCCGTTTGATCAAGCCAGGAGCGTATCGAGACCCATGAATACGGTGGTGAAAATTCAAAACAAAACCGTCAGCAGTATTCCTTATCAAGAAGCCTCACTGGATATCTGGGATAAGAAATACCGCCTGACATCGAAAGACGGCGCACCCATCGATCAGTCGATGGATGAAACCTATCAGCGCGTTGCCCGCGCCCTGGCTGACGTCGAGAACGAATCCGAACGCGGTTCGTGGTACGACTCGTTTTTATGGGCGTTGCGCCACGGCGCCATTCCCGCCGGCCGCGTCACCTCCAATGCCGGCGCACTGGAGCACAAGCCTGCCACCTCGACCATCAATTGCACCGTCTCGGGCAATATCCGCGACTCCATGGATGACATTCTGGGAAAAGTGCATGAAGCCGGTTTGACGCTGAAAGCCGGCTGCGGCATCGGTTACGAATTCTCCACGCTGCGTCCGCGCGGCGCGTATGTCTCCGGCGCCGGCGCCTATACTTCCGGGCCGCTGTCGTTCATGGACATCTACGACAAGATGTGTTTCACCGTGTCCTCCGCAGGCGGCCGCCGCGGTGCGCAGATGGGCACTTTCGATGTGGGTCATCCGGATGCATTGGAGTTCGTTCGCGCCAAGCGCGAAAACGGACGCCTGCGACAGTTCAACCTGTCGCTGCTGGTCACCGATGAATTCATGAAGGCGGTCAAATCCGACGGCGAATGGCAGCTGGCCTTTCCCATCGGCCGGCAGGAGTACGAGACCGAACGGCCGAACCTGACCGATGCGACCCAATTTGTCTGGCGCGAGTGGCCGCAAACTGACGGGTATGTGGCCAACGCGGAAGGCTTCGTGGCCTGCAAGATCTACAAGACCTTGCCGGCGCGGCGCATGTGGGACGTCATCATGTCCTCGACCTACGATTTCGCCGAGCCGGGTTTCATTCTCATCGACAGGGTCAATGAGATGAACAACAACTGGTGGGACGAGAATATCCGCGCCACGAATCCATGCGGTGAACAACCCCTGCCCCCGTACGGTTCCTGCCTCCTCGGCTCTATCAATCTCACGAAATTCGTGGTCGATCCTTTCACCGAGGAAGCTCGCTTCGACTGGGAGACCTACCGCAAGGTCGTCAAAGTATTCACGCGCATGCTCGACAATGTCGTGGAGATCAACGGCCTGCCGTTGCCGCAGCAGCGCCGCGAAATTTTGCGCAAGCGCCGCCATGGCATGGGTTTCCTCGGATTGGGATCCACCATCACCATGATGTGCATGAAGTACGGCTCGAAGAAGTCGGTTGCGTTCACGCAGAATGTGTCGCGCGAGATGGCCATCGCCGGCTGGGAGGCAGGCCTGGAATTGGCGCGCGAAAAAGGCCCGGCGCCGATCATGACCGAGGACTTCACGGTCAGCGCCGAGATGCTGCGTAAGCGTCCCGAAATGACCAAGGACGGCTGGCGTGAAGGCGCCACGATTCCCGGCCGTGTATTGCATGCGCGCTACAGCCGCTACATGCAGCGCATCGCCGAGGCCGCCCCTGAGCTGGTGGACGACCTGGC
>JANMXI010000125.1:0-3921 GCA_031394735.1 Pseudomonadota bacterium
GGGGATCAACGAAGGTGGAATATTTGCTGGATTTGAAGCGCCGCCGACCTCGACCAAAACCCAGGGCGGCGCGCCGTTGAACCTGGGCGGTCTGATGGCCGCACTGGGAGTGGAGCGACACTACTATCGCGGAACGCTCAAACGCATCGAACCGGGCACCGTGCCGGTTTCGGTCCTGCTCAACGGCGAACGCACCACTCTGCAGGCCGTGCACGCGCGCGGTACGTTGAAGTTTTCCGATCGTGAGCGAACAGCGGAATTCTTTTGGCTGGACGATCCGGCAAATGCGCTGACGCTGAAATGGGTGGTCGACAAGAATTATTCATTGGTGACGCGCATCGACCTGCCGCCGCCACCCAAGGGCGAGGGCCATGGCAGCGGCATGGGCGGGATCGAGATCGGCAATAGTCCAACGGCGCAGCGACTGGCGGGCAAGACCTGCCGCGCCGAACTGCACGGCATCTACTTCGCCACCGGCAGCGCCAAACTCTTGGAAGAATCCACTCCCACGTTGGCAAGCTTGAGCGCGCTCCTACTGGCGAATCCGTCATGGACGGTCACCATCGAGGGCCACACGGATAATATCGGTTCGGCCGAGTACAACCTCAATCTGTCCAATCAGCGCGCCGCCGCCGTTCGCGACGCCCTCGCCGGGCGCCACCACATTCCCGCCGCGCGCATTTCGGCCAAGGGATTCGGGCTGACGAAGCCGGTGGAATCCAACGGCACCGACGAAGGTCGCGCACGCAATCGCCGTGTCGAGATCGCACGCGCCTGCGGCAGCTGAAATCCGTACGCTCTGCGAACACGCGCCGCGCCTTCAGGAAGCATCGCCTGCAACCGTCCATTGCGGGTATGATCGGGCGATTACTTCAAGCTTTAAGGTTCATCGGTGACAACAACAAGCAACGCCGCGCAGACTCAACACCCTCCCGCCGAACTCGGCCGCTCGCTTCGCTCCCGTCACGTCTCCATGATCGCCATCGGCGGCATCATCGGTGCCGGTCTATTCGTGGGCAGCAGCACCTCGATTGCGACCGTGGGACCCGCGGTGATCATCACCTACGCCATCTCCGGCCTCGTGATCCTGATGATCATGCGCATGTTGAGCGAGATGGCCATGACATCGCCCAGAACCGGCTCGTTCACCGAATTCGTGCGCCTGGGACTCGGACACGGCGCGGGTTTCGTCGCCGGTTGGCTGTATTGGTATTTCTGGGTGGTGGTGGTGCCGGTGGAAGCGATTGCCGGCGCCGTCATCATCCGCCAATGGCTGCCTCAATTTGCAGTGTGGGAGATCGGCACGTCGCTGCTGGCGCTCATGACCGGCGTGAACCTGCTGTCGACCCGCTCCTACGGCGAAGTGGAATTCTGGCTGTCGTCGACGAAGGTGGCCGCCATCATCGTCTTCATCCTGCTGGGCGCCGCGTGGGCATTTGGCTTCACATCGCCCGCGGGACCGACCTTTGCCAATCTCACCGCCTATGGCGGTTTCGCCCCGAATGGCTATGACGCCGTGTTGGCCGGCGTCACCAGCGTGATCTTCTCGGTGGTCGGCGCCGAAATCTCCACCATCGCCGCCGCGGAATCCAACGAACCGGCCAAGACGATCGCCAAGGCCGCAACCACCGTAGCCATTCGCATCTTGTTGTTCTACATCCTGTCCATCGGGTTGATCGTGTCCATTCTGCCGTGGAAGAGCATCGTGCCGGGTGAGTCGCCGTTCACCCAAACGCTGGTTCTGATGAACATCCCGGGCGCGGCCACCTTCATGAGCCTCATCGTGCTGGTGGCGGTGTTGTCATGCCTGAACTCGAGCCTGTACGTCACGTCGCGGGTGCTGTTCGTGCTGGCGGCCAAGGGCGATGCGCCCAATTGGTTGGTGGCGCTCACCGGCCGCCAGGTGCCGGCGCGCTCGATCCTGGTGGGCAGCCTGTTTGGCTACCTTGCATTGGCTGCCTCGGTGCTCTCACCCCAAATGGTGTTCAGCTTTCTGATCAACTCGTCGGGCGCCACCATGCTGATCATCTACCTGATGGTCTGCGCCGCGCAGATCCGCCACCGGCGCATGTTGGAATCCGTCGCGCCGGAACGCCTTGTTCTGCGCATGTGGTGGTTTCCCTACGCGAGCTACCTCACCGCAGGCGCCATGCTCGCGGTGTTGATCGCCATGGCGTTCAAACACGACCTCGCTGTTCAACTCATCACCAGTCTGGTGGTGGCGGCCCTGGTGTGGCTCGCCTATGTGGTGTTTCGCCGGGGGAAATTGGCATGATTGTCGAGGCTTTTCTGCGACCAGCCGCACTCGCATGCGCGCTGACCGTGTCGCTTGCCGCCGTGGCTGCGCCCGCTCCCACCACAGATTCCACACCGGCGGCGCCTGCCCCGCGCGCCCGCGATCTAGGCGTCCCGTTTGACGGCACTCCCGGACCCTTGAATGCCATCACCGATGTGGCCGGCGTGCAGGTGGGACACACCACGCTGATCTCGGGTGCAGCCGGCAAACTGCAGGTCGGTAAAGGCCCGGTGCGCACCGGCGTGACGGCAGTGCTGCCGCGTGGCGCGGACTCGATCGGCAAACCCGTGTTTGCCGGCTGGTTCTCACAAAACGGCAACGGCGAGATGACCGGGACCACCTGGGTGGAGGAATCGGGTTTTCTCGAAGGTCCGGTGATGATCACCAACACGCACAGCGTGGGCGTGGTGCGCGATGCGGTCATTCAATGGCGCGTCGCGAAAGGCACGTCTGACCCTTCCGGTTACTGGTGGTCGCTGCCCGTAGTCGGTGAAACCTGGGACGGCTGGCTGAACGACACCAACGGCTTTCACGTCAAACCGGAACACGCCATCCATGCGCTGGAAACGGCTGCCGGCGGGGCGGTGGCGGAAGGCAATGTCGGTGGCGGCACCGGCATGATCTGCAACGGCTTCAAGGGCGGCATCGGCACCTCCTCGCGACAACTATCGGGCAAGGACGGCAACTATCGCGTCGGCGTGCTGGTGCAATGCAATTTCGGACGGCGCGAAAATCTGCGCATTGCCGGCGTCCCCGTGGGCCGTGAAATCGAAGCACCGGAGCCCTACGCCTTCATGCCATCGGAACTCGCGGAACGCGGTTCCATCATCGTGGTCGTGGCCACCGATGCACCCTTGTTACCGCATCAATTGAAGCGACTGGCGCGACGCGTGTCGCTGGGTTTGGGCCGGGTGGGCAGCCTGTCGGGCAATGGTTCCGGCGACATCTTCATCGCTTTCTCCACCGCGAACGCGAGCGCAGGCGGCACCGACGGTGAGCATGATTTGAAAATGCTCGCCAACGATGCCCTGGACCCCATTTTCGGAGCAACCGTATTTGCCACCGAAGAAGCCATCGTCAATGCGATGGTCGCGGCACGCGACATGACGGGCGCGGACGGCCATCGCGTGATCGCCCTTCCGCATGCGGAACTGCGCGCGCTGTTGCAGAAGTACAACCGCCTGGTCAAATAGCCGGCGCGTCGCGCCGGCCTTTTTTACTGCATCGAACTGTAAATGCTCTTCGCCTGCTGCAGCCGTTGCAGGACCGCAGTCTTCTCCGCCTCGCTGTTCCAATCCGGATAAGCCTGCGTGGTTTCAGACACCCGCTCGATCCACGCCGCGAAGAACGCCGCATCCGCAGCGGAGTGCGGCGCGAGTCCAGCGATGGTCACATACACCGGACTGGTCGTGGCATACACGTAGGTGTCGAGCACCGGATGGCGCGCGCCGTCGGTTGAAGCGCGCAACACGCACCAGCCACTGTCGGGCATCGTGATCTGCCCGGAGATGTCCACCTGCTTCAGAGGTTTGTGCGTCACAAAAGAGCGAACGACCTTGCCGTTGCACACCAGCTCCAGGTGATCCACGGCAACGATCGAGCGCAGCCGTATCGAGAACGCCAGC
>JANMXI010000126.1:0-4290 GCA_031394735.1 Pseudomonadota bacterium
CGTTTGAAGAAATCCTTCATGCGTTGTGAGTGCTCAATATGCTCGCGACGGGCTGACCCGGCGGCAGGCGCCAGAGCTGGATCAGCACGTACAGGGACATTGCCATGTTGCCCAAGAGCATGATGGCGACGAACCAACTGATGCGCGGCAGCCAGCGACGTTCCTTGAATGCCACCCACACATAAAAGGTGATGAATCCGAAGTAGGCGTCGAGCAGCGTGGCAATGGTCCAATAGTGGTCCGGTGGTGTCGTCAAGCCACCCCAGGCGGTCACCGACTGGTGCAGGGTCGCCCAGACGGTCCAGGCCAGCAACGTTGTAAAAATGCCGCCAAACAGCAGCGTGAGTCCGCTTTTTGCGGTCATATCGCCAACCTCGGTGTCGTTCCCCCGTTATTCGTTGCAGTCTACACTTCGGATGCACGTGATCTGCCCGTTCCCAATGCGTAGGGCTGGAATTCCTTGGCGAGCGTGAACAGGCCCGCCAAGACCGCGATGAGCAGCGGATCGGTGATCTCGGCGCGCCGGTCCGGCATCCACATCTGCTGAATTTCCACCACGGTGGTCATGGCGAAGGCCACCAGAAACGCGAACCCCATGCTCTGCAGACATAATGTCAACGTCCACAGCAGTGCCGCATACAAAAACAGCTTTTCGAACAGCGGCTGATAGTCGCGCGTCAGCAGCAGATTCCCGGAGAACGGAATCCAGTGAAACGGCCCAGCGTCGGGCGAGAACACGAAGGGCCACAGCCCGGCGATGAGCAATGCCGCACTGCAAGCTGCCGCGGCAATGCCGGCGCGCCCGCGGCTGTGCACGTCGCGCGACACGAACAGACTGCACAGGGCGATCACCCAGGCCGTTGCCTCTTCATAGCGCAATTCCTGATCGACGATCCACAGCCGCGCGAACAAGGTGACCGCGATTAACGCGATCAGCGCGGCCGCTGCATAGCGCGGCATCCAGATGCGGCGCATCGTCTCGGCCAGCACCAGCCAACTGGCGATGGCCAGGCTCCAGTTGACCATGGACATCGTTTGCGGTCGGGACAGGTTTTCGACGGCGGCATGCAACTGCGCTGCGTTCAGTGCCGGTGTGTACGGCGAGAATTGCGCCACGAACCACAGCAGAACCAGCCACAAGGGCACCAGTGCGGGCCGCGGTCCGACGAGGCTGCGGAATCGCCACCGCTCACCGACCAGCAGGTAGCCGGTGAGTGTTGCCGCCCCGGCCAGTACGCCGGCCGTGTTCAACAGCCAGTCGAACACGCTGGTGACCCGATGCGCGGTAAATAGCTGTGCCACTTCCATGCTCAGCGACAGCAAGGAACCGGCGAACGTGGCTTGGAAGAGTTGTACCAGGCGGCTGCGTCCGTGCAGGGTGAGCAGAAAAGCCGCGCCCAGCGGCATATAGATGAGCACGTTGGAGGCCATGTCGCCTCGCGACATGTGATGCGACCAGATCGTCTTGAGGCGGTGCGCCAGCAGCGCCGCGTCGGGAATCAGCAGGTCGAAAGGGTACAGCGATCCCCAGATGATCAGCAGCGCAACAGCCGCGACGAGCCAGCGCGCGGTGCGCAAGTATGGCGGTGGCGCCGGCGGGATCATGAAATGCGGTGCTCCAAAAAATTCATCGCGGCCGGGCGCGCCGGGTAGCCACTGCCGTGTGCGGATCTTCCGGCCAATAGTGCTTCGGATACCGGCCCTTCAGGTCCTTCTTCACCTCATGATAGCCCCGTTCCCAGAAGCTGATGAGATCGCGCGTAATTTGCACCGGCCGACCCGCCGGAGACAGCAGTTTCAGCAGCAACGGCACCCGTCCGGCAGCCGTGGTGGGCGTCTGTGTCAATCCAAACATTTCCTGCAGGCGTACGGATACCGTGGGGAACTCGCCATCCAGATAGTCGATGGGGATGCGCGAACCGCTGGGCACCGTAAAATGCGTTGGGGCTTCGCGTTCCAGCGCGGCGGATTGCGCAAAGGTCAGGCGCGCGCGCAGCGCGTTACCCAGATCGATGCGCGCAAAATGGCTGGCGCGCGTGATACCGGACAGCCACGCGGGCGCCCAATCCTCGAGCGCAGCGAACAAGGCTACATCGGATAAATCCGGCCATGTTGTCTCGCCGCTGGCGGCAGTCGCCGGCATGTTCGCGCGCATCAGTTGCACGCGCGCCTGCCATTGGCGCAAGTCGCGGGTCCAGGGCAGTGAGTCGATGCCGTCGGTGCGGATGCCGTCGAGCACGGCGGCGAGCACTGCGTCCGAGTCGGGTTTCGCGATGGACTTCGCGTCCAGGACCAGTCGCTGCAATCTACGTTCGCGCATGGATTTGACGGCACGCTCACGGGTGTCCCAGGCGATGGTGTCGGATTCGACGACATGCGCGGCAAAATGTTCCTCGATCTCCGTCAGCGTGAGCGGTGCAGCCAGGTAGATGCGTGCATCGCGTTCGCCGCCATCCACTTCCGCGGCGACCAGAAATTCCGATCGGGTGAGCGCCTGCGCCTCGGAAAACAGAGCGCCGCGGCCATTGGCCAGCACATAGCGTCCGCCCTCGCCGCGGCTGCGGCCGATGCGGTCCGGATAGGCGAACCCGAGCAACACGCCGGTCAATGCGTCAGCGCTTGATGCAACCTCGCGAGCCGAAGGCATGCCGCCGACGTCGAATTGTCGCTGCCATTGCGCACTGGTTCTTCGGGCCTGCGCGAGTGCGCGGTCGTCCACACTCATGCCTGCAGGCAGTTCGCGGCGGCCGCCGCGCAGAACGTCCAGGCGCAGACGAATGTCGGCATCGCGTGATCCGAAGCCCGCTCGCAGCAGGTCGCGCTCACTCACGATGGCGGCGAGGTCGCAGGCCAGTCGCGCCGCGCCCAGTGTTTGCGCGCGTATCAACATGTGCGCAAGACGTGGATGCGCGCCGACACGCGCCATCGCGCGACCGTGCGCGGTAATGCGGTGCTGTGCGTCCAGCGCGTCCAGGTCCTGCAGCAGTTCGCGGGCCTGCGTCAACGGAGCGGCGGGCGGAGAGTCCAGCCAGCGCAAGGTGTTCGCGTCCTGCACGCCCCAGCAGGCAAGTTCCAAAGCCAACGGCCCCAGATCCGCCTGCAGAATTTCCGGGCTCGTCTGAGCGGCCAGCGACAGGTGCGTGCTCTGTGACCACAGGCGGTAGCACACGCCGCTGTCGAGTCGTCCGGCGCGGCCGCGGCGTTGGTCGGCGGATGCTTGGGACACTCTGCCCGTCTCGAGACGACTCATGCCGGTGACCGGATCGAATTGCATGTAGCGATGCAGACCCGCGTCGACGATGATGCGCACGCCCTCGATGGTGAGGCTGGTTTCGGCGATGGAGGTCGCCAACACGATCTTGCGCCGTCCGGTGCGAGCCGGCGCAAGCGCTGCGTCCTGCGCGGCCGGCGACAGGTCCCCATACAACGGCAACACGTCAATGTTCGCGTCCAACCCGGATTCCAGGTTCCTGACCACGCGGCGTATTTCTGCAGCACCTGGCAGAAAACACAGTGCATCGCCCGGATGCTCCGCAAGCGCAGCGCGCACCACGTTCGCCATCTGCAATTCCAAGGCGAGGTCATTGCGCCGCGCGACATACTGAATGGCCACCTCGAAACTGCGGCCCGCGGAACTCACCACGGGCGCATCGCCAAGCAGTTGCGCAACAGCGCCGCTGTCCAACGTTGCGGACATGATGAGAATCTTCAGATCGGGCCGCAGCGTTTCCTGGCTTTGCAACGTCAGCGCCAGACCCAGATCGGCGTTCAAACTGCGTTCGTGAAATTCATCGAAGATGACGCAGGCGACGTCTTCCAGCGCCGGGTCCTCTTGCAACATACGCGTGAGAATGCCTTCGGTGATCACTTCGATGCGCGTGCGGCGGCTGATGCGGGACTCCAATCGCGTGCGATAGCCGACGCTGTCGCCGACGTTTTCGCCCATCAGTGTTGCCATGCGAGTGGCAACGGCGCGCGCGGCCAGGCGGCGCGGCTCCAGCATGAGAATTTTGCGCGTGCCGATGAAGGCTTGCGGCAGCAGATGCAAGGGGACCAGGGTGCTCTTGCCGGCACCGGGGGGTGCGTGCAGGACGGCCGCGGCGCTCGAGGCCAATGCCTGCGTCAACTGAGGCAATGCAATGGTGATCGGTAGATTCGGCAGCGTGGGCATCACCGCCCAAGCATACCGGGGCCACCGGTCATCGTGTGACACCCATCGCAGCCCGATAGGGGTCACACGAAGGGTTAACCCCGAAGTTGAAAAACGACAGCGTGTAATTTTCCAGACAA
>JANMXI010000127.1:0-2067 GCA_031394735.1 Pseudomonadota bacterium
TGTGTAGCGTGCCCCAGCAAGTAGGTCGGCTCGTGCTTGAGGATCTTGCCGATCTGTTCCTCGGTTCCCGCAGAACTGGACACAACCACGAGGGGACCGGTGGAAAACGGCTCCGGCTCGACGCCGTGGAACCAGTTCGGCAGGTTCCTGCTCTCCCCGACGCGGATCGCCACCATCTTCCGGGAGAAGTCGTGATCATGCCAAAGATGGTCCCGCAGGTTGAAGGCGTGCCAGAAAAAATAGGCAAGGTCCGTCGACTTGAACCTCAGCGGGTTGCCCACCGAGCCCGATGTCGTGCCTTCCGTGATGCGTCCATGTGTTGGCGGCACAGCGCGGCTGTACAGGTCAGGACCGTAGTCCTGCACTTCTCGGCGCGAGAGCAAGGGAAGATTGTGGAATAGCTGAGGCGTCAGTTCTCGCGTTGCGTCAAATCCCGCCGCCTTGAGACGATCCTGATAGAACGGCACAGTCGCTTGCGCATGCGCCAAGAGTGCATGCAATTGGCGTAACTGATTTCGTCGGAGATCTTTCGGACAGAGCCATTGCGATTGGTTTAGCTGGAACTGCATCGCCAGCATTGCGCTGGCGGCGGAAGAAGGAATCGCGGGCCACGCGATTCCCTCGACGACAGTATTGACGTTGATCAAATGTTCTTAGGCCGTTGGAGGGCCGAAGCACCTACCTCTTGGCGAACGCCGCCGCGCCGATGATACTGGTGTTGGTGTTGCCTGCGACCCTCATGTCGTATACCAGCCCCGCTCGAATTGCGTTAGGCCCAGCAAAAAAACCTTGCATCCCTACCGTGCAGGCTCCGCCGCCAGTCATCGTGCAACTATTATTGGTTGCAGTGAAACTGGCAAAACTCGATCCCGAGTATGACATCCCGGAACTGGTACCAGTAAGGGTCATGGCACCCGCAGCAGTATTGAACGTTGTCGTAACCGACGCGTCGACCCGCATGGAAACGAAATCCGCCCTCAGCGAAGCCGAGTCCAACGTCCCTTTGATGGCACCCTTTGAGTCCCGCAAAGTCGGAGCTGTTCCGCCAATCAACGTATAAGTGCCGATCGGATTGTTGATCGCCAAGCTGGTAAGGTCGCTAGCCTGCGTCGGTGTACCGAGGATGAAATGGACCGTTTCGGCACCGGACGCACTCACACCAGTACCCCAAGCGATGATGCCATCGTTTCCGCTCATCGCGACATTACTGAGAGTCTCGCCATTCAAATCGGTCAGCACCCCGTTGCTGTCGAGCGTGGCCGATCCGAAGGCATTAACAGTTTGGGAAGGGCAACAACCAAATCCATCAGATACCCGCCCATAAATGGCCGGGTTTACAATTCCCGTCAAAATAAATCCCGGCAACGGGTCGCCCGCAGCGTTCTTGTTTTCGCCCTGCGCGAAATTTGACGGCGGTTGCGTCGACTCAGGCGGCGGCAAGTCAGTGCGCTTGTTGGTCAGGATCGGTTTTACTTCCTGTCCCTGCACATAATACGACTCGCCATTGGTTACGCGCAGGCAGCCCCCGCTATTGCAAACCTCGATCTGGCCATCACCGACTGTGCCCGTGATCGAATTGCCGTACTGAATGGTGTACTCGGTGCCGCGAATGCCGATGGTCGCCACCGAGGTGGTGACCTGGTAGTTTTGCTTGTTGCTGCGGCCCACCAGTCCGGTGATGGTGCGTAATCCGCCCTTGAGCAGGCTGAAGAGGCCCTTCTCGTTGCCGTCCTGCTTGCCGTCGTAACGGTACTGGTCAATCCGGAACTGGGATTCGGGTTGCAGCGAAACGTAGGCACCGTCCGTGAAGCGCAGCTGGGCGCGCCCGCCGTTGGTATTCACCGTGTCGCCCTGCTCGATCTGTGCACCCTTGCCCAACGCGCGGCTCTGTCCGCCGGGCCCCGTTGCTGTCACGTTCCCCACGGAAAAATCCACCTGCGCCGCCGGGGCTGAATAACCAATCACGGGATAAGCCGAGGAAATCAGCGCGAGCAGCGCGGCCCGGCTATTCAAAGCGAAACGATTCTGGGACATATCGACCTTTCCCGTATATGGGTTACTCAGCGT
>JANMXI010000128.1:0-2045 GCA_031394735.1 Pseudomonadota bacterium
CTCATTCCCTCCCGTCATCGTCAATATAAGCGACGGCGAGGCAACCGATGGCGACCCAAGGACTCTGGCAGCACAGCTCCGTGGTATCCACACCGATGACGGTGAACTCTTGCTGTTCAACGTGAATCTGTCGTCCGAACCGATGGCGGCGATCGAGTACCCCAATAGCCCTCAGTCGCTGCCTGATAACTACGCCCGATCGTTATTCGAAATGTCGAGCAACCTCTCGCCCTATATGGTAGCGGTCGCTCGGGGCATGGGTCTTCAGGTCGCGGACGGGGCGCGGGGCTTTGTGTTTAACGCAGACCCCGCCCGGCTCAGTGAATTCCTCGACGTCGGGACGCGCATATCCCGCGTCAGTGACCGCTGAGGCCGGCATGGATGCCATCGCCTACTGGGAGCCCAAACTGGGCACTGCATCGGCAGAATGGGAGGACGGCGTGTCGTACAGTCCGTCGTCGGGCTGGTTCTGTGTGACGGACGGTGCGAGCACCGGCGGCTCTTCACGTGAATGGGCATTCACTCTCGCGTCTGCGTTCACCGCGGATCAACCGCTCGACGTCCTCCATCCGGGACCGGCGGGTGACGATGCTTTTCGCCGCTGGCTCGGGTCCACACGGGCGCGGTTCGATCCGCGTTCCGGCGACTTTGCGCAGTCGCGGATGCCTGCGTGGGTTCAGGACACAGGAGCCCGCGAAGGGGCGTTTGCCACGCTTCTGGGCGGATTCATGGAAGATGGCCGAGTCCGGTTGATATCCGTTGGAGACTGCTGCGCCTTTCAGCTTCGAGGTACCAGGGTGACGGGCACATTTCCGTTGACGGACGCCGACCAGTTCGGCAGCCACCCCGACGTACTTGGCAACGTCGCATCGCAGCGGGACCTCCGCCTCAGCGAGGTCGTGCGTCGCGGGGATTTCGAGCTGACCGACGGCGACGAGTTGGTCGTGGCGTCCGATGCGCTGTCGGAGTGGCTGCTGCGCTCACGCAACTCGCATCCGGCATGGCTGGCCGTCTCTTCGGTCGGTGCCGGAGGCTTCCGCGATCTCTGCCACGACCTACGTATTGCAAAGTTAATGAAGAACGACGATGTCACGCTGCTGCGTTGTCGTCCGAACGGCGGGTGGAACCGATGACCACGACAACCGATTGGCCAGATCGCGCCAGGTTTATGGAACTGATGCAGGCGCCCGGCCGCCACTTCATTGACGAAACGTTGCGCACCGCCGCCATTGTCCGCAAGGGAGGGCGAGTGCTTTCGTGGAACGGGCAGCGGACCATCGTGTTTCGAGCCCGGATAGGAGCCGAGGACGTAGCCGTCCGATTTCCGCTGAGGCCCGATCTCGCGGCCCAAGCGCGTTACGTCGCGCTTGAACGGCAGCTGGCAAAAGGAGCCGCACCAAGTCTTGTACCGGCTCGCTGGATACATGACGGGCTCGTTTACGGCACGACCCGGCTCCCTGTGATGACGATGGCATGGATCGAAGGTCGCTCCATCGACCGTCATGTCGATGACCTTGTGGATGCCGACGACCGTGCCGCACTATCGGCGCTGGCTAATTCGTGGTGGCAATGCTGTGGGCTGCTGCAGCGAGCGGGTATCGCGCACGGTGACATCCACGCCGGCAACGTTCTTGTCCGCCGCCTACCGACCGGCGTGGACGAGTTGATGCTCATCGACTACGACAGCGTCTGGGTTCCGGGGCTTTCGGGCGGGTCCATCGAGATCGGCATACCCGCGTTCCAACACCCGAGTCGCCGGTCGGAGCACTGGGGGGAACATATGGATGCTTTCCCCAACATGATCATGTATCTGTCCCTCGTGGCCGTAGCGCACGATCCGACGCTGTGGACACGGTTCCATAGAGGCGACGACGCGATGCTTTTCGATGGCGTCGCACTCAACTCGGCCCCGGATGGGCAGATCTGGTCCGCACTCCGGCAATGCGGCAATACCCAGGTGAGGTGGCTCGCCGAGCAACTGCTCAGCTGGCTGTCGGGTTCGCCCAACGATCACCCGTCGCTTGAGGCCGCCAGCGGCGCCGCTC
>JANMXI010000129.1:0-17978 GCA_031394735.1 Pseudomonadota bacterium
CGTGCTGCCCGCACCGATCAGCACCAACTTCATCCGATCAGTCATTACAGTCTCCCGGTCGGTCCGGTACGGTTGCCGATGGGGCAACTGTCGGGGGCGTCCGTTTAGAATCTATGCGTGGGAACCAGTGTACCCGGCATCTTCCCGCGCTCGACCGTTGGGTCATTTGCCTATCGGGCGCACCTATGTACCGTGATACCCGAAATCGCTAACGATCAATTCCCATTATCTTTCATATGCTCTCATTTGAGTGTATTGTTTCTTTCGACAATGTCAACGATGCGAGATAATGAAAATAAATTGCGCGGTGCGAATGGGGCAGCCAACGACTCACCGTAATGGGGGTGCAGCCCACCGGACGCTGATTCGATGAGCATCCCGACTATCGCCACACCATCTCCCGATGATTTCGAGTGTGCAGGCGCTGCGCAAACAGCGCGCGAGATCGCGCAGCAACCCGGCGTATGGTGCAAGTTGCGGGCTGATGCAACTGGGGCTCCGCAGCGATTCCTCGCGCCGCTGCTGGCCCAGCCAAATCTGCAGATCGTGCTGTGCGGTGCGGGAACCTCTGCTTACATCGGTGATTGCCTCGCGCCTGCCTTAACGCGACGATGGGGAGCTCGCATCCGCGCGATTGCAACAACCGACTTGGTCGCAGATCCGCAGGGCTGCCTCAGTAACGAGCCGTTACTGCTGGTCTCATTCGCGCGATCGGGAAACAGTCCGGAGAGCGTTGCGGCGTTGAAGATTGCCGGCCAAGTGTCGAGCGATTGTCACCACTTGATCATCACCTGCAATGCCGAGGGAGAGCTGTGCCAAGAGGGCGAACGCTCGAGCCGTGCTTGCGTCATACGGCTGCCGGCGGAAACTAACGATCGTGCTTTCGCAATGACCTCCAGCTTCTCGAGCATGTTGCTTGCTGCTGCACTGGCATTTGATTTGGTAAAACCGCAGGCGGTCGAGAAAATCGCCCGGTGGGGGAAACAAATGTTGGCAGACCCATCGGCCGAAGAACTGTCGCGGTTGCGATATGAGCGGGTGGTGTATCTCGGCGATCGTGAGTTGCAGGGTCTTGCGCGGGAATCGGCGCTGAAACTCCTGGAACTGACGGATGGGCGGGTGGTCGCGGTATCGGAAACGCCGCTGGCGTTCCGACACGGAATGAAGGCTTTCATCAATGATCGAACGCTGGTCATCGTGTTCCTATCCAATGACGCGTACGCACGCGCCTACGAAATTGACCTGCTTGAGGAGCTGCGCAGGGATGGCATAGCGGCACGAGTTATGGCGGTAACGGCGGGCGATGTCGCTCGACCGGGCGAGGTCACTCTTCCTGGCGCACAGGCGGCGACTGATCTGGCGCTGTGCTTCCCCTTTGCCATATTCGCCCAACGCCTGGCCATGCATACGTCGATGGCACTACGGTTGAAGCCTGATTCACCCAACGCGCGCGGTGTGGTGAACCGGGTGGTTCAGGGCGTCTCGGTGTACCCGTGGAAAGCGGATCGGTGACGCTGTTTCTCGGCATTGACGGTGGCGGCACGAAGACGGAATTTGCGTTGATCGATGCGACGGGCCGCGTGTTGGCGACCCGCCGCGCCGGCCCCGCCTACCATGTCGAGATCGGCATGCAGAGCCTGCAACGTCTGCTGAATGAAACGGTGAGCGGCATGTTGGCGTCGATTTCGATGAGGCCGGTTGATATAGCCTTCGCCTTTGTCGGGCTACCTGGATACGGCGAAAACAGCGCGCTGCTGCCGCAGCTTGATCAAATCCTCGAGGGCCTGCTGCCGAAACAGCGTTATAAGTGTGACAACGATGTGGTCTGCGGCTGGGCTGGCGCCCTCGCCGGCGCGCAAGGCATCGCGGTCGTCGCCGGTACCGGATCGATCGCCTATGGTGAATACGCGGGGCGCAGTGCACGCGCGGGTGGGTGGGGCGAACTGTTCAGTGATGAAGGTTCTGCGTTCTGGCTCGCGCGCGAAGCGCTGGCATTGTTCTCGCGCATGGAAGATGGCAGGGCACCCAAAGGTCCGTTACACGAGTTGATTCGCGACCATTTTGGCGTGACGCACGGGTTGGATGTGTGCGCCAAAGTCTACGGACCGCCGGCCTTGAGCCGCAGCGAGATTGCGGCGCTATCTCCACTGCTCACGCGGGCGGCGCGAGGTGGCGATGTGTCGGCGCGCAAAATAGTGGAAGCAGCGGCTCACGAGATCGCGGCTCTCGTTCACGCAGTGCGCGACGCACTGACGGTGGAGCCGCAGTTTCCGATGACCGTCTCGTATTGCGGCGGACTGATGCAGCCCGACGGTCTGCTGTTACCGCTTTTCGCTGAGGCGCTGAGCGGCAGCGACCGACAGTACGATCTGCGCCCACCACGCCTGACACCCGCGCTGGGCGCTGCGGTATTTGCCGCAACGCTGGCGAGGACGGTGCTGGGAGCGGATGCCCTGGAGCGACTCCAAAGAGATGACATCGGTGAGGGCGCCCAATGAGCACTGCGGCTTTGCCAGACGATGCCGCGCAGATGAAGCCGCCCTCGGCGGCCTATCGTTGGACTGTGCTGCTCTTCGTCAGCATCACCATGGGCTGCGGGACTTACTACATCTACGACAGCATCCATCCGCTCCAACGCATCTTCGTAGAACAACTGCATTTTACGGCGACCACGTTTGGCATGCTGAATTCGGCGTACGCTGCCAGCGCGATTGTCACGCTGCTGATCGGCGGTGCCATCATCGATCGGGTGGGCACACAGCGGGCGGTTCCTCTGTTTGCCGTGATCTGCTGCCTCGGCGCGGCACTCACCGCGGCAAGCGGACATGTCGGGACGATTATCGCGGGCCGCGTACTTCTGGGTCTGGGTGGCGAGTCGTTGGTGGTCGCCGCCACGACCGTGATCGCGAAATGGTTCCGCGGCAAGGAACTGGCTCTGGCCTTCGGCATCAAGGTCATGATTGCCCGCTTGGCCTCGGTCGCCGCGGACAACTCCGCCGGCTGGGCAAGCGGCGTGTTCTATCCGCAAGGCGCGCAGGGTAAGCCGAGCTGGCAAGGCCCACTGCTGTTGGCCGTGGGCTCAGGGCTGATTGCCGTTCTTTGCGCAGGCATCTACTGGATGCTCGAGCGGGGTGCGTCCGAACCTTACGCGCCCGTCAAAAAGTCCGCGCAGCAAGGCAAACTTTCGTTGCGTGAGTCGGTGCGATTCAACCCGTCGTATTGGTATATCGTCGGCGTGTGCCTCTGCTTCTACTCGGCGATATTTCCGTTTCGCACATTCGCGATCGACCTCTTCACCAATCGGATCCTTGACACGCAGGGCGGACTTGACGCGACGGAGGCGATGCGCGTCTTGGCTCTACAGCAGGCAGGTCGCTTCGCGAGCCTGCTGCCCCTGTCTACACTGATTGCCACGCCGCTCCTTGGGTTCTTGTCGGACCGCATCGGAAAGCGGGCGACCCTCTTGATGACTGCGGCGCTGGTATTGATGCCCGCCTACGTGCTGATCGGCTACACGCACATTTCGCTGTGGGTTCCTATCTGCATGATGGGCGTCGCGCTATCCGTCATTCCTGCCGTGATGTGGCCCTCCGTTGCTTATCTCGTCAATCCCTCGCGGCTCGGCATCGCCTACGCGCTCATGACGCTCATCATGCAGATCGGCTTTTTCGCGCTCAACTTGGCTATCGGCATCGCGAATGATCACCAGCACGCCGGGCTTGGCCATCTTGAGGGCTATCGGATGGGGTTGTTAGTATTCTCGGGTCTCAGTGTCGCCGGCTTTATGTTCACCGTGCTACTGCGTAGGCGGGAGAAAGGTCCCAATGGCCACGGCCTGGAAACGATCACAACGGCTAAATCCCTCGCCGCTTGATTTGCGCTGCAACTCCAGACGAAACTCTCGACCCTTGCCGCGCTGAATTGGGGGCGGGTTCCTACCCTGGGCAGCGTTGATGGAGGGGAGGGCGAGGGATGGTCAATCACAGCCGCAGTGAGGCAAATAATGACTAAGACATGGCTCAAAATCGTACTTACCGGTTGCTTCGTCGTGTTTGCGCAACTGGCACCGGCAGTCGGTGCCGTTCCAGCCGATACCGTCTACCAACACGGCTACGTATACACGGGCGAACCGGGGAGAAAACCCGAACAAGCCGTGGCCGTACGCGACGGCCGCTTCGTATTCGTTGGTTCCGACAGCGGCGTCCAAGTTTTTATAGGGCAGCGCACGCACATTCACGATTTGCAAGGCCGTATGCTGATGCCAGGCCTTATCGATGGGCATCTTCATGCACTCGCCGGTGGAACCCAACTCCATCAATGTAATCTCAACTACCGGTCATTAACGGTTAAGGAACTGCTTGCGGCCGTGCAAAAGTGCTTGGATGCTACCCAAGACCAAGAACCTGATGGTTGGCTCGAAGTCTCGAACTGGTTTCAACAAGCGATGCGTCCAGCCGGGGTCATCGTGGTCGCGGCAGACCTCGATACGTTGCACACCCGCCGCCCGATTGTGGTCAACACCACCTTCGGGCATACGTTGTTGCTCAATACGCGCGCCATCGCAAGCGCCGGCATCACGGAGAAGACAGCCAACCCGCCAGGCGGAGCTGTCGGCCGCGATGCAAATGGCAAACCGAACGGACTGCTCGAAGACGATGCTAGGGACTTTATCGCGCCGCTGTTGCGTAAGCCCACTCCCGCCGATGACATTGCTGCCTTGGAATTGGCGCTCGCGTCCTTTGCCAAGCAAGGCATTACTACGCTTGTCGATGCAGACAGTTCTGCCGAAACTATCGCTGCGTTCGATGCAGTTTCGCGCGCCGGACACCTCACCGCGCGAAGCTTTTTGATTCCGCAAATTCCCGTGGCGGTGGCCGCACATCCGGATGAGCGGTTGGCTGAAATTGCGGCCATCGCCGAGCGACACGCCCAGGGTGCGTTGGCGATAACGCCGGACGTGCGCGTGCGGAGTGCCAAAATCTATTTGGACGGCGTAATAGCCGGTCCTTCTTTCACAGGCGCCATGCTCGCGCCTTATCTCATCGATGCCGGCGCGCAGGCGACACCGCGTTGGGTTGCCGGCCCGAGCCGCGGGCCGGCACCTTATTTCTCGCCTTCGCAACTCAAGCACATCGTACTGGAACTGGCGCGATACGGTCTCGACCCGCACATGCATGTGGATGGAGATCGGGCTGTGCGCGCAGGGTTAGACGCCATACAGGCACTGCGCCGCGACGGGCCGCATCCTGAAATCCGTCCTGCGCTCGCCCACGACGAGATCGTCGATCCGGCGGATTTCAGCCGCTTTAAAGCGCTGGGTGTCATTCCCGTGCTATCGATGCAGTGGGAAAAGCCTGCAAACGATACGATCGATAACTTGCGCAACTATCTTGGGCCCGAGCGCATGCGGGTGTTGGAGCCTGCCGGCTTTCTGGCACACGCCGGTGCCCGGATAGTGTACGGCAGTGATTGGCCAGTGGACCCTTTGAACGAATGGTTCGCGCTTAAAGTCGGCATCACACGTGAGGCAGCGCCTGATGCGGGAGTTGCATACGCGGGACGGCTCGGGGCAGACCCAGGGTTGAGTATTACTGAAGCACTGCGGGCCATCACGCTCAACCCAGCATACGAGGTGCATGCGGAGGCTGAACTGGGCTCGATAAAGCCAGGCAAATTGGCAGATTTCTTGGTGCTTGATCGCAATGTCTTCAAGATCCCGCCAGCGGAGATTGCCAACGTGGTCGTTCTGGAAACAACCGTGGGCGGCAGAGTGGTTTATTCGGACAGCGGCGCTCGAACTCACAGCGCTGAAGTCCAAAATCACTGAAGCTTGTTCTTCAGGCTGTCGATCACAATGACTCCCTGCGACCTCCACGGTGGCACGAGTTGATCGGCAGCGGGGCAGATTCCTTAAGAGAACCCCTACGGAAATCTCTATGTGTCAAAAAAATGTGTGTTTCAGGCAGGCCTGGGCGAATTCGACAACGTCACCGCTCAGAATAAGACCTCATTGTCGATCATCAAGTCAGCCGCGCGGGAGACGATGTTCCATCGGCCTCGGCGCCCGCAACACATCGATCCGCTTTCAGCGGAATGGTCGCCACACAGTGTAAGCCGCCGCCCGAGGATGGCGCCAAATGGAGCGCTCCGCGCAATTGCCGGACGCGGTGTCCGATGATTCGCAGAGGATCAAGAGGGTTGGTAGCGCTCGCAGTCCGTGGATCTGCATCCCACTTCAATCCGATCTGCAACGCGTCCGAAATGACCGTCAGTGAGACGATGACACGCGAGCTGCTTGGATGGCGCACTGCACACTCAATTGCCTCCAAGACGATACAATAGCATTCTTCTGCGACCACGGATGGAAGGTCGTGCGCACCAATGCTACTTGTGCATTGAATGACCATCCGCCCCGACTTGTTTTCTCGTTCCACCAAGCCGCGTACGGCAAGTTCAAGCGAGCCGCTGGCGGCTTGGATGGGCGACAGACTCGTTGCTAAAACCCGCGCTTTCTCGATCGCGTTTGCTAGTTGAGCGGGAAGGGTTTCAAGGATCGCCAACTCCTCTGCGCTCATGCGGTTGCCGCGATCGAGCGATTGAAACAACATCGCGATGCCCGCCAGCTCTTGCGCGAGACCTTCATGAATTTCGTGCGACAGCGTCGCATGTTGCCGGTGGGTCATGGCCTGAAGTTCGCGCTCCACATTTCGCTGCTCGGTGACATCGCGAATCGTCAGCGCAATCCCGCCGATCAGCGATTTCGCGCCCTCATCGCTACCTGCAATTTGCAGCACTCGACGCGGTGCCGCCGGATGCTCGAAATCAACCTCGATCTCATTTGCCTCCTGCAATCCTTGCTCGATCCTCGAGACAAACTCACAAATTATGGTCCGATTCCCATCCCCGAGAATCGATGCAACCTCCGCGCCGAGCAAGACGTTGGGCGCGACGCCGAGCACGCGTTCAGCGGCGGGACTTACGTACGTGAGGCGGCCGGCTGCGTCGGCCACGATTATCAGATCGCGTGAACGGCGGGCGAGTTCGGTCAACCGTTGATCCGCTTCTTGCTGCGCCACTGCCCGCGCAGAGCGCTGTATCTCATAGCGCACGCCTACCTCACGCACGGCGAGCAGCATCGCGCCGAGCACCGCGATCACCAGCGGCAGTGTCGTGCGGATACCCCCGGCGTGTGCCTGGGCGCCGACAATGACGGCGATCGAAATCAGGACCGCGAAAGCCGGAACTGAACTTGTCGGGCTTATACCCGAACGAGGGGCTCGAAAAGTTGGCGCCGGCCGGCGTCGTTCCATTACGATCGCAGCGAGCAATAACAGATCTCCAATGCAATAGGCAATCTGGTAGACGGACACGGTGTCCAGTTGTCTGCGCGCGCTGACATCTACCCAGAGCAGGTCCGCGAGAAAACTCACGATTGCACCTGCCAGCAACAGCGCGAGCGACCGTTCGTAGCGCCAGTCTCGGATTCGCATGTACGCGAGCACCGCCAGGACCAGCATGGCAGTGGCGCCAACGGCGTAACCCAGCGGCGCCACTAATCGCCACCCGGTCAGCGTACCAGAGGCGAGCGCCGGTCCCACCCACAGCTGCCACAGCATCGCCCCGAGCGCCATCGTCAAAGTCGCGGCATCGAGCCAGACCTGGGGGCGTCTGAACGACCCGCCCAGATCGATGAAGAACAGGGCCGCAGCCAGTGCAAACGTGGGGATGCACGCGCCGAAAAACAGATCATGAAGTCCGTAGCTGAAGGTCCCTGCTGTAGCTTCAGAAACCCAGATCACGCTGCCGGCGAGATTAAAGCCAAATCCAAGCAGCAGCAGTCCCCACGCGAAGCCGCGCGCACCGCTCGGCCGACAGTCGCGAAGAAACTGTGTCAGTGCAATCACGACCAGCAGCTGCGCCGGTACCGTTTCCCATGGAATCAAGCGATCGAGCAGCGCCCGATTGTCGGTCCAGTGCCCAAACAGCCAGCCGGCCAGCGTGACGGTGAAAAAAACTCCAGCGTAAAGCGACCAGGAAGTTTTGCTCGCCGCCCTTAGAAACATCGTCGCGTGCTCTATTGGGCGAGCATGTGGAGACTTTCTGGCGCCGTAGAACCCATATCCATCCTACGTGGCAAATCGGTATCGGCGCTGCTTCTTACCGGTGCGCGATCAGTTAATGGATTGATGAGTTTTGACACGCGAGGCGTTCCCTATTTGCGGGCAATCACATGATACAGAGGGGGCGCCGCCGGCGACGAACTTCTTCGACCCCTTGTGCACCGCGAATAGGCGGAACCATCGAGGCGCAACTGCAGCAGGTCGATCGCTGTATTGCGCTGCAGCCGGCTGATGCGGACTGCCTAGCGCTGCGCGGCAATCTTCACATGCGGCTGGATCTGCCGCGCGAGGCGCGCGAGGACTTCGATCGTGCGATCGCGGCTGACAACCACCCATACACTCATTATCACCGTGCACAGGCACTGTGCGCGCTCGGCGATTACGAGGCCACACTCGCCGATTTCGACACCGCCATCGCCGGCCAGCCATGGCAGGAGTCGCTTTACCCGCAGCGTGCCCTTGCGCGCGGAGCGCCCGTTCTCAGAACTCCCAGCTGAATCCAAGCGCCGGCAGTGCCGGCGGTGAGTCAAGATGGGAGACCTCCAGAAATCGACGACCCGAGTCCGCAGTTTCCAACTCCAACTCCGTGCAGCAGGCGTTGCGTCGATTCAATAAGTTGGTGATTTGAAAATAGCCCACCAGATGTCCGACGCTCACCGCAAACTCACGCGTTGCACGAAAATCGATGCTGGTGAAGCTTCCCAAACGATCGGAGTTGCGCGGTGCAAGTGCCGGGTTAGACAGATCGGAGCGTAGCAGCGCAGTGGTCGGCCGGCCGCTGCGATATTGACCGTTGGCGGCAATGCTCCAGGGACCATGACGCCAGGTCATAGACAGCGCAACGTTGTGGGGTTGATCCCAATTTCGCGCTACATCCCGACCGCCCACCTCATCGGCAAAATGCGACCAGGTGTAGGCGGCGATGATCGACCACGGACCTTGTTGCCATTGGCCCGACAATTCGACCCCATGCAATTCGGAGTCCGCAGGTGCGACCGCGACGCGATCAGCGGCAAGTTCCGGTAAGAATACCAGAGGATTGAGTTGGTTCTCGTAGCGGGTTCGCGCACGTTGCAAAGTCTTGCGGAACACCTCGGCGCGTGCGGCGAGCCCGGAGACGAATCGGTGTTCCCAACCCAGCACGTAAAGGTCGGCACGTTGTGCCGCCTGGAACTCCTGCAGCCCATCTTCAATCTGCAATTCGTCAACTTCGTCGCTTTGAAACACCCGGCTGTAGCTGGCACGCAGCTTTGTCTGCGGGGCGACATCCCATCGCAGCGAGACTCTGGGACCGACATGCCCTCGCGTGGGCAATGTGCCATATTGTTCCTGATCGAGGCGAGCACCTGCATCCAACGTGAGTTGATTGGACAAGCGCCATCGGTCCGAAGCGTACAAGGCGACGCTACGCCGGGTGGCGCGCAGGTGTCCGCTGCGGCTTTGCTCGGTGGGCCGCCCGTACAAGGGTGCAATCGGATCCGCGAACTCCACTTGACTGCGATAGTCATAGAGGGAATTCCCCCAGCTGCCATCAACGCCTGCTTCGAGCGCATGATTGTTCAGCGTCCATAGAATTCGCGTCGACAGATCCCACAGGCGGGTGTGGCGTGTATCGGCGAGCGAGCCGTCGATCACGAGACCGGCGCGAAGGCTGCCGGACCGCTGTGTGTCGAGCGCTGAATAGCCGAGCAGCGCCTCGAGGCTTGCACCACCGGTTAACTCGTGTGAGCCGGAAATCCAGCCGTAACGAGTGTTACTGCTGAGTTGTGCGCTTTCGCCGGCATTGCTGTTGGTGACCGATAGAGTGTCATTTGCTCCCAGTAGCTGGGCGCGAACACGGCTGCGCTGGTCCGGCCGCCACATCAGTTTGGCGAAGACATCGCCATACGAGGGTCGTCCCGCGTCGGGTGCAAACGCCGCCAACAAGGGTCGCAAGGTGCCGATCCGCCCTGCCATCAGCCATTCAACATCGCTCCCCAAGTTGCCGGCCGATCGGGCATGCGCATTGAACACACTCAGCCCGAGCGAATGCCGCGGTGTCTCTTCGGCGGAGCGGGTGGTCAGGTCAATGATGCCGCTGAGTCGATTGCCGTAGCGGGCAGGGAAGCCGCCGGTGAACACCTCCACCCGCTGCAGCAAGTCATCGCTCAACACGCTAAAGACATTGTTGTAGGCCGGCATATGAAACGCCTGCCGGATCGGCATGTCATCCAGCAGCACCAGGGTTTCTTTGTCCTCGCCGCCGCGTATATTGGGTTTGGCGGAAATGCCGGAAAATGCGAATCCGGGAAGTCGTGCCAAAGATTGCAACGCATCCTCGCCCAACGAGGGCTGCACCGCAATATCCTCACCGCGCAGCGAAAACCCGTCGCCTTGACGCTCGTAGGCAAAGCGGCTGGCGCTGACGATGATCTCGCGCAGCGGCTCGGTGCGCGCAGCGATGACCACCACGACGTCTTGAGTCGTTCCGGGTTCCAGCAGCACGTTCTGTCGGGCCGGCTCATACCCATCGGCTTCGACGCTGAGACTATACCGGCCGGAATCGATATGGGTGAAGGCGAAGCGGCCGTCGACACCGCTCCAGTGCACCAGAGTCAGCGGCTGCAATTGAATTCGAGCGGTACGCAACGGCCGCCCCTCGCGGTCTTGCACTTGACCGCGGAGCGAGGCGCGCAATGCACTGTGTAAGGGCACCACGGCGTACATGTCGGGTGCAGCCATCGTCAGACCCAGTTCGTGCGGCGCCAGGATTTCTGTAGCGATGTCCAGTGGCGTCGTGCTGACCGGCGTTTGCAACACGCGCAATTGCGTGGTGATCGTTTGCGTGCTGTAAAGGATATTCAATCCCTGCGAACGCAATGTGGCGAGGGCCTCTCCCAGCGGTTGACCCGCACCGATGGCGGTGGCCGCCACCAGCGGCGTTGTCAGCAACACCAGTGCACACAACGCGAGTAGGCGGATCGCACTGAAAAAACTCGCTGAGGGATGTCGGCGCCAGTACATGGGTACCAGCAGTGTGCCGCAAGGGGCGGCCGAACCCAAATCAATGCCCCGCCGCCAGGCGTGGTCAAGTCCGGCGTGCTACCGATCCTCGGGAATCGCTGCTTGATCGGTAGCCGCGGTTCGAATCAGGATTCGCTGCGCATCGGTGGATGCCCGCAGTTCGGTGGCCGTGAGCACAACCACCAGCGCCTGATCCAACGGCATTGCCAGCGGCGGGCCGTGCAAGATGACTTCGCCGGCAGCAAGGCGCGTGGCATCGTCCGCATACTCAATTCTGAGCCCGCGTTCGTGTGCAATGCTCTGCAACACCGTTGGCAAAGTTTGGTTGTCGACGATGATCGGGGCGGCGAGTGCATCGACCCAGGCCCAGTCTGGGCCGGCGCTGGCGATGTCAGTACGAACGAGTTCTTTGCCTGATCCACTCACCGAGACCCGTGACTGCGGGCCTACTTGCGTAGTGAGAGCGGAGGAGGCGATTTCAACCCGCCCGTCACGGACCTGCACGTCCATGCGATCGGACTCGATGCGAACGCAAAAGCGAGTGCCCAGATGCCGCACCCGTCCCAGGCGTGTTTCCACAATCAACGGTGCTTGGTCTGCGCCAGTACCCGAGTCCACATAGAGCTGGCCCTGATCCAGGCGAATGCGATTCGCGGTCAGCAGCTGCGCGTGGGTGGCAGGCCCCAGCCTGATTGACTGCGAGCCACTAAGTTGTAGATGAATACCGCCGGCTTCTGGCACGCTCAGTTCGCTGGGTACCGCGACTTGCTGACCGGAAGCTGCGGTGGCCGAGCTGCCGGCAATCCGAATCTGCACGTGTCCAAGCGTACGCACAATGCGGGCTGAGTACTCCACGCTCGGGGTGGTGCGCGGCGACATCCACAGCAGTACGGCAACCGTGCACACGACAAGTGCGGCTGCCGCTGCAAAGCTAAAACGTTGCCGCCGCCGTTGCACCTCGACACTCCAGACCCGCATCAATTGGTCATGGATGCGCAGCGTTGCAGCTGCCGATGGACCCGCGCGGCGACCGGCGGCGCGCAATAGCTCTGGCACTGAGCCTTCTTCAGCCGAGTATTGATCGGCGCCATTTGGTGTTTCCGTGTTCATTCTGGGTTCCGTCCGGTCGCGGCGGCGGCTGTGGGGAAAACATCGTGGCGCAGTACAGCCGGCAGCGCCGCAAATTCACGCCGGAACGCATCGCGTGCCCGCGCCAGCAGCGATTGCGCTGCGATCAACGTCACCTGCAGTCGCCTCGCGATTTCCTCCACGTCGAGCCCATCGATGTACTTCCATTCTAATGCATCGCCGTATTGCACGGGCAGATGATCGAGCACGGTTTGCACCAAGTGCAACAGATCGCGCTGCTGCAGCGCTACTTCCGGGCTCCCATCTGGATCCGCCTCGATAGATTCCAGTGCCGCACGCACGGACTCGTCCTGATCGAAGAACACCTGAACGGCTCGTTCCTTGCCGACGCAGGCCCAGTAATCGGCGAGTTCATTGCGGGCAATCGTGCAAATCCAGGTAAACAGCGCCGCCTCGCCGCGATAACTGCCGAGATGTCGAACTGCCCTCTCTAATGCTGCCTGGCAAATATCCTCTGCGGCCGGTTCGTCCCTGCCGATCCGAGGCAGGACGAACCGGTACAAGCGCGGCAAGTAGTCGGCAAGGAAACGTTCAAATCGCGCTTTGTCGCCGCGCAGCACTGCACGAGCCAGCGACAGATCTTCGGTATGCGCTGACATGGATCTAAAAAATTACGGCTTGGGAAGCGATGCGCATCGAGGATCCATGTTGCAGGCGATCAATTGCACCGCCTCGCCGGTCTGCGTGACCTCCAGGAAATTGCCGATGCCGGGTGCGAAGTATTTGGTGGCCGTGACTCCTGGGTCATTGGCATTGATCGCTCGGGTGACCACGCAATCACTACTACACAATAGTTGCGCCAGCTTCACAGGCACGCCCCGATCAAGGGTCGGGTTCTTTCCGTAGGCGTAGTTGGTGGACAGGATCAATGACAAGTCCTCGGCATTGGCAACCGAGAATTCTTCACGATACAACTTGCCGACGCGCGGTTTGCCCAGAAAGAAAATCCCCGACTTATCCCCGTCGCGTCCCACCTTGAAAGAACCGGCGTTGGACGTGAATTCCGGCCGCTTCGGCTGGTCACCGTCAAACACTTCATAGTCTTTGACTTCCTCGCCGCAGTACCAGGTGTTGCCGTCTCGCGCCTGTGCCAGCCAGTCGTCCGTGGCCTCGGCCACGAAGCCGTTCTTGGTGACAATATCGCGGATGACGACGCAGCGCACCCCGTCAATTGATTTGTACTGGTTGAGGACTTCGATCTTGACGCTTTCGCCGGCACCGGTCAGCTCCCACTTGTTGCCCACTTTGAGCGGGATGTACGGATTGATCGAGGTGGGGCTCCGATAGTCGGATTCGAATTGTAGGTCCGCAAAGGGCGGATCGTAGCGTTGCTCACCGAGTTTGGCGCAGATGCGATCGCGGCCGGTCAGCTTGTCGGCACAGGCATTCAGAAAGTCGGTTCGTGCCGACTTCGCCGTTGAGAAGCATTCGGCACGAAGGCTATCGTCCACCACATTGATGCAGATCGCCTTGGCCTTGTAGTAGTCATCCTGTGATTCGTGTTGACAGGCCCGATTCAGCGCCTGCGCGGTGGCGGAGCAATACATGCCCTGGTCAGAAGCAATCGCGTCGGCGGATTGACCCCTTGCTGCGTTGACGCCCGCCAGCAGGATAAGAACACCACAGGAAATTCGAGACACACGAAGGGCGATAGAGGGTCGATACATGGCGCTTCTCCTGGTTAACGACTGGTTCAACCGGTATGACTCCCAAAATCTCGTAAACCAATCGAACATGTTCAGACGTCGCTCGATGCTCAGCCGAACAACATCGAATGCAGTGCTTATGTCAACCGCAATCGCAACCGCAACTAATCATCCAAGTCGCTTTCATTTTCATTCGGGTTCCTCGTTCTTCACTGCGTCCACATGACGCTGCGGTGTCCTATAGCGATGAGCGCATCGACAATCGAGAAAATGTCCTGGGATGAAAAGCTTCGAGCCGCGGAAGAACTGTGGGAATCGTTAGGCCGAACAGAAGCCAGGCTCGAATCCCCGTCTTGGCACAAGGAGGCGCTACGCAAGACAGTGGCCCGGTACGATTCAGGCGAGGAGGAGCCGATCTCGTGGGATGCCGCGAACGAACGCAACGAGATCTCTCTTCGCCGCGGCTAATCGATGCGACGCGCGTATTTCTAACCCCCGGGGCTAAAGCAAGTCACCGTGCGGCCGGCGCGTTGTAACAGGTGATGAGTTCATTTTGTAACTTTTCGATTCATTTGGCCGGGTCAACAGGATTTGAGCGCCGGCACCGGATCAGAAATTAATAAATTCTGAAAACTTGCGTTTATTAAAAGTATCTGGAATTATATTATGGTGCAAACGCTGACTGAAACTCTGATTGAACGAGGGCTAACGGATCGAGTGCTGTCCGAGCGGCAGCTGGACCAAGCCATTGGGGGTCCCGCCACCCGACGTTACGGCCTCGTCAATCGGGCGCTCAAGGCCCGGGAACTCATCCGCATCCGGCGGGGCCTTTATATCCTGCCGCCCAAATACCGCGCCGAATCGCCGCACCCCTTCGCCGTCGCTCAGGCGCTAGAACCTGGCAGCTACGTTTCTTTTGAAACAGCGCTGAGCAACCACGGATGGATCCCCGAAGGCGTTCGCATCACTGCCAGTGTCGTCCCGGGCAGAAAGTCCTCGCAGCTGGAGCATCTCCTGCTCGGCAGCTACACCTTTCACCCGCTCGCCTTGCACAAAGAGCACTTTCTCGAACTCATTGAACGCCGACAGTTTGGATCGCAGACAGCATGGGTTGCCAGACCCCTGCGTGCACTCATGGATCTCGTCACGTTGAGAAAGCTCGAATGGCAGGGCCTCGCGTGGCTCACCGACAGCATGCGTATCGACGCACAACTGCTGCGAAAGGTTACCCGGACCCAGATGCAAAAGCTGTCGAGCGCCTATAAACAACAACGTCCCAACAACTTCCTGGGCGCGCTTGCCAAGGAGCTCGGCCTTGATTGATCTCATCCGCCAACGCCTGGCTTCCTACAATGCCGGGAACGCTGTGGGTGAGGAGCAGGCGATCAAAGAAATCCTGCAGGAAGTCGCGCTGTACTTGCTTTGGCGCGGCGGTTTTTTCGAAATCGCCGCGTTCCAGGGCGGCACCAGCCTGCGCATCTTGCATCAGTTACCCCGCTTTTCCGAAGACCTGCATTTTATCTTGCAACAACCCAGCGTAGTTTTTGATTGGGGCCGCTATCTGCAACCTTTGCTGACCGGACTGACAGAATTCGGTCTGCAATCCGAGGTGCTCGACAAGAGCAGGATGGATCGGAGAGTTGGACCGCACCTTGACGCAACAGATACGCAAAAGTGTGATGGCGGATAAATCCTTGTCTACCTATGCGCACAATGTGAAGATTGTGTCCATCAATGGTAGGGTGACATTGAACGGCGTTGTTCATTCTGCAGAAGAGAAAAAATCAGTAGCGACGAAGGCCATTGCGGTTGCCGGAAAAGAGCATGTGGTGAATGAATTAAAGATAGCCGATTAACAGATAGGGCTGGGGGAGCTCTTTTTGCAATTGCTCCCCCGGTCTTTGGCGTCGAGTTGCAGGAACGTAAGAAACTTACGCTGTGAAAGGATAGGCAACGTTAGACTGTCCGCGGAAATGCGCGCAACTTGGCCTATCTTGTCGCGGCTCTAGGAAGAACACCCTGGGACTGACCAATGTCTCGGGGTATGCACTCGAAATCTATGTAGTAGCGTCGGAAAGAGTCGAGCTTTCGATGAAGGTCGTTCGAATTCCAAAAGAAGGTATGATCCAGATATTCGCGCCGGATGGTTCCGATCAATCGTTCCACAAATGGGTGCGACATCGGGGCGTATGACACCGATTTGATCTCCTCGTCGCTGGCCTCAGGATCGACGCAAGCTTTTAAACTCGTCGGGGATGCACGAACGTCGCCGTCAACCCGAGCACGAATCGATCCAATGTGCTCGAGGGCGGGCACGTCGGCGGAATCGGCCGCAAATAATCAATTGGTGTTTCGGCAATAGAGATTCCGCGATGACGGAGCGGCCGCCGCCTGGACGCGTAAGCTTTGCCAGGGCGACCATCAAATGTACCGCGAGGAGAAACGCGTCACGCATCGTTGATTCAGTCTACCAAGGATGCCGGGCAGCACAAGACTGCCCCTCTACGGTTCACAGAGAAAAAGGCTTCAAAACAGCCCAGTTTGCGCCTTTGTTCCGGCTCCGCTCGTCGTCTCGAGCAATCATTTTCTTCGTTCGCCGTAGTTTTGCATCAAGCTGTTAAAGAACGACGCCTCTACCGACGATTGCCTCCCATCGGGCTGGTTACGCGCAACTTACCGATTACGCATTAGCGAATCTAGCCACCTCGACCAGCGGAGCCCCCGACGATTGCGCGAAGATCACAGAGTATCAACATGCATTGCTTTAACCATGATCAGCGCGGGTCATCGTACGTCGCCTACAGGGTCCTGCGCAGGTTCTTGGACCGTAAGACCACCCTCCTCAATGGCGGAGAGCACTTGCCCGGTGTCGGCGATCTCTTGCATGACCGCCGCTTGCGGGTCGTGTCGGTCTCGCACCATCGGCAGGTCGCGTCGCAGTTCCTCCATCAAGTGTATGAGCTTGGTGACTTTTTGCTCTGTCAACAAATTGACTTGCAGATCGAGGTGCGCATGCTGCAGTTCGCGTTTTGTCTGCCAATTTTGAGCAATCAGCACGATGGTCGTGGTGATGAGTGATGCCAGCGTCATCAGCCCCTGCAGGAGATAAAACGGCGGCGGATCAAATGGATGCCCGCCAAAGTAGGACGATGCGATGTTGCTACCGATCCACACAGCGCTAACAATCAGAATTCCAGTCAGATAAACCGGCCGCCCTACAAGACGACTGACTCGCTCAAGGCGCCGTTGGGAAGCACTGGCCTGGTCCCATTCACGGCGCTGCAGCGCCACGACCCCTTCAATGTTTTGTTCGACATGGTCAGACAATGAGCGGGGAGCATCCGCGCTGATTCGAGATTTGAGGGGATCTTTCATTTCCTAGGCGTGATGGCTGAGAAAAGAGTCGTCCCTCAAATTACGGGGGCACGGATCACTGAGCGCCCGTTTTAGGAACCGCTGGCGATGGGGAGAGGCGATGGTGGGGTGACATCGGCGCAGCCTAGTTCAGTCAAACTCCCGGACTGCAATGGGTAACATTAGCCCGGCGGAACAAAGATCGCCAAACCGCGACCCGTCTTCTTAAACAGACCCAACGAACCGCTGACACCCACACCTACGGCGGAGCTGCGAGAGTAAGAATCCGATCCCACGCCAGTGCCTACCGACCCCGACTCTTGATCTGAAATTCCTTCCAGCACGACGCCATTCGCGCCTAGCTTGGCCGCTTGCTCTTTGAGACGTCCAATCACCTTGTCGACGGATTTTTGTCCCCCTGGCCCAAATACACTTTTGCTTGAAGCATTGAGCGTGGCGACCTCTTTAAACACCGGTGGGGCGTGCGAATATATTTTGACCTCCGAGGCGGAAATGGCAGGTCGGGCTTTGCCCACCAACACCTGCGAAGTCGGCGCGCAACCACCTAGGGCCTGTTAACACTATGTGATATTCTATGCTTCATGGAAATCACTCAAGAACAGTTCAGTCGGATCGAAGAATTTTTGCCGGTTCAGCGCGGCAATGTCTCGCTCAGCAACCTTCAAGTTGTGAACGCGATTCTGTT
>JANMXI010000130.1:0-24750 GCA_031394735.1 Pseudomonadota bacterium
CCCCCCGCGCCGCCGCGGGGGCGGGCGTTGTTCAACCCCCCGGGGGGCCGCTACGTTTTGGCCCGGCCCCCCCCCCGCCGCCTCTAAATCGTCCACCGGCGATTTGCTGCTGGTACATGCCGGCACGTTGATCGCCTTTCCCGGCAAGCCGCCACTGACGCGGCAGACGCTGTTGATTCGCGATGGCCGCATTCTTGAGATCCGACCTGGGTTTGTATCGGCGCAGAATGCCGGCGCCCCGGCTGCGCGCGTCGTGGATCTGTCGGACCAGTTCGTCCTGCCTGGCCTGATCGATCTTCACGTCCACCTCACCACGGAAGTCGAGGCGGGCGGTGCATTGCGCACGGTGACGCAAAATTCGGCGGACCTTGCCTTGGTGGCGCGCCGCCACGCCACGCAGACGTTGGCTGCCGGATTTACGACCGTGCTGGATCTGGGAACAGGACGGGCCGCACACGCTGAAGCGATTCGCGCCTTACGCGCCGACATTCGCGCAGGGCGCGTCGCGGGTCCGCGGCTGCTTACTGTGGGCAGTCCGATTTCTGCCACCGGCGGTTCCCGCACCGGACACTACTTGAGCGCGGTCGATACTGCCATTGGTCCACTGTCGACCTGTGATGGTGCGGATGACTGCAGGCGTGCCGTGCGCGAGCAGGTGGCCGCAGGCGCCGATGCCATCAACTTCTACAACACCGGCAGTCTCAATGATGTCGACCTCGCAGAAGCGTCGATGACCGATGCGGAAATGAAGGCGATTGTCGATACCGCGCACGCGCTTGGACGCAAGGTCGTCGCAGACGGGCACAAAGCCGCCGGCATCAATGCAGCTCTGCGAGCCGGCGCGGACATCATCGACACTGCGCCGTGGCCTGACGAAGAAAGCTGGCGATTATTTCGCGCCAGCGGCGCGTATCTGGAGCCGCACCTGCATGCCTTCGTAGTCGCCGGTCAATCGGCGACCGGCGCGGCGCCTGCGGATGCGCGAGTGCGTGATGTGTTATCGCGTCCGTTCGCAGCCCAAGCCGCCGCTGCAAAGGGCGTGCGCCTCGCGTACGGATCTGACACCGGCATCCTCGAGCATGGCGACAACGCCGGTGATCTCGAAGAATGGGTGAAACTCGGTATGACGCCGGCACGCGCGCTGGAAATCGCCACCGTCGATTCGGCAGCCAGCATCGGCCTGTCGCAGCAAATCGGCAGCCTGGAACCGGGAAAGTCGGCCGATTTGATCGCCACGCGCGAAGATCCCCTCCAGGACATTCACGCGATTCGCCGCTTGAGCGCGGTGGTGCAGGCGGGCCGGCTTCTGCAACGTGAGCCAATTGCTGCGCGTTCGGCGATGCTCGTAATCTGGGCAGGGCGGCTTTGGATGGCCCCGGGTGAGACGCCACGCACTGAACAGTCCATTGTGATACGCAATGGCCGGATTGAGAAAATCGCACCTGGGTTTCTCGCCGCCGCTTCGTTCCCTGCCGACTCGTCCGTGCAAATTGTGGATTGCTCGAAGCAATTCGTCATGCCAGGTTTGTTCGATCTTCATGTGCACCTCAGTACGGAGCCGGCGCCGGGCGGGGATCTCGAGGATGTTGCACTGAGTGATGCGGATCTGGCGCTGCGTATAGCGCGCAATGCCGGCACTACGGTGCAGGCTGGTTTCACCACGGTGGTCGATATGGGCACCGCGCGGCGCGCTCACGAGAATGCGGTGTACGCGGCGCGCGATGCGATTCGTGCAGGACGGCTGACAGGTCCCGATATTCTCGCCGTGGGCAGTCCGATTTCCACGCCCGGCAATTCGCGGACCTCGCGATTTCGCGCCGATGTCGACAAGCAAGTCGGGCCGCAAGGTGTGTGCAGCGGCGCCGATGATTGCCGACGCGCCGTGCGCGAACAGGTTGCCCGCGGCGCTGACGTGATCAATTTCTACAATACCGGCAGCCTGCTGTCACCGAACTCGCCGGCTCAAACCTTCACCGATGAGGAAATGCGCGCGATCGTCGAAACGGCGCATGCCCTGCATCGAAAGGCCATCGCCGATGGTGCCGGCAAGCCGACCTCTGCGGCCGGCATCAATGCGGCGCTGGATGCCGGCGCTGATTGGGTGGACACGGGCATCTATCCCGATGCAGGAACCTGGCAACGATTGCGGGCGTCGCATCGTGCCTATGTACCTCACCTGTATGCGATGACCGCGGCGGTGGGAGATTCGCCGACGACCCTGCGCGAGGGCAGCATGGGCTGGCTGCCCGAGCCGGCGTTGCAAACGCTGTTTTTCCTGAAGCAGCAAACACCGGCGGCGACCCAGGCGTTGCGACTGAACGTGCCGATGGCGCTGGCATCGGACGCCGGCGTGTTCGCGCACGGGCGCAATGCGGGAGAACTGATCGAGTACGTCAAGGTCGGCATGACGCCGGCGCAAGCGCTGGCCGCAGGGACATTGCAAGCCGCACAGGTGTTGGGATTGGATGCGGATCGCGGCTCCATCGCGGTGGGCAAGCGTGCGGATCTCATCGCCGTCGAGGGAGATCCGCTGGCCGATATCCGCGCCCTATGGACTATTCGCGCGGTGGTGGCGGGCGGCCGCGTCGTCAAACAATGACGTCGCACTGATGCTGGCCACACTGAGGAAGCATCCACCCGGCCTCGCGGTGCTGTTTCTGACCGAGACCTGGGAGCGGTTCTCGTACTACGGCATGCGCGCGTTGCTCGTGCTCTACATGACCGAAACGCTGCTGCTGCCGCAGAACACCGCCACTGTCATCGGCTATTCCTCGCTGCATGCCTCGCTGGAACGGGTCTTCGGTCCGTTGTCGATCCAGGCGATGTCGTCGCATATCTATGGCATGTACACCGGCTTGCTGTATGTCACGCCGCTCCTGGGTGGCTGGCTCGCTGACCGCGTCCTCGGCAAACGCCGCACCGTGCAAGTCGGCGGCGTGCTGATGGCGATCGGCCATTTCCTCATGGCCTTTGGTTCGTGGTTCTTCCTCGCGCTCCTCTGCATCATCATCGGTAATGGTTGCTTCAAGCCGAACATTTCCGCGCAGGTCGGAGATCTCTACCCGACGACTGACAATCGGCGCGACAGCGCGTTTTCCATCTTCTACGTCGGCATCAATCTGGGCGCGTTCGTCGCGCCGGCCATCTGCGGCACCTTGGGCGAAGTGTACGGTTGGCATTACGGTTTTTTCGCGGCGGGCATCGGCATGCTGATCGGACTCGCGGTGTTTCAGTACGGTGGCCGCTATCTTGCGCCGGAAGTGCGTCCGCGGCGCGACGGTCGCGATGCTGTTGCGCGGCGGTCGTCGCCCGGCGATAGGCGTTCGATGGCGGTGTTGTGCGTCATCGCATTCGTGCTGACCTTTTTCTGGGCGGGATATGAGCAATCTGGAAATGCCGTCGTGCTGTGGGTGCGAGATTTCACTGACCGATCCTTTTTTGGACTGTTCGACATCAAAGTGACCTGGTTTCAGGGTATTGCTCCCTTCCTCATTTTTGCATTGACGCCAGTGCTGCTGGTGATTTGGTCGCGACTGGCGCACCAAGGGCGGGAACCAGGCCCCGTTGCCAAGATGGTCATAGGCTGCTTCATCGGCGGGCTGGCGTATTTCGTGCTGAGCGCCGCGGCGTTGATGGGCGGCGGTGATGCGCACGTGTCGTGGCTGTGGAGCATCAGCTATTTCGTATTGCTGACAGTGGCGGAGTTGCTGGTGTCGCCGGTCGCGTTGTCGGTGTTTTCACGCGTAGCACCGGTGCGTGCGGCCTCGATGATGATGGGTGTGTGGTTTCTGTCCGGCGCGCTGGGCAATTATTTTGCCGGCATCATCGGCTCCTATTGGGAGCGATTGCCCAAGCCGGTGTTCTGGTCGGGACTCGCCATCGTGTGCTGTGCCACCGGTGTGGTGCTGTTGGCATTGAAGCCGACCATTGATTCGATGATTGCGGGGAAGGGCGCCAACGCTCAGCGCGCCGCTCCCTCCTCATAAACGATTTTCCCGCCCACCATCGTGAGCGCTGCGTGTGTATTGGCAATCTCAACAGCCGGAGCGGTGAAAATGTTCTGCGATAACACCGCAAGATCGGCAAGCATGCCCGGCTTCAGAGTGCCGACGCGATCGTCAAAGAACGAGGCGTAGGCTGCGCCGCGCGTATAGGCGTCAACCGCCTCGCCGATGGTGATGCGCTCCTCCGGAAAATAAACCTTTCCCGGTTGCGGCACGGAGCCGCCTTGCTTCGCGCCGTCGAACATTGCCGTCTCGATCACCGCGGTATCCGGCGAGCGCCAGATCTGGCGGGTCACTGCCTGCTGCATGTTCATGAACGGATCCGGTGGCCACAGACACGGCCAGTCGCTGCTGAACGCAAGCGTCGCATGCGCGGACAATAGCGTGCGCCAGCGGTCGGACGCTGTCGGGTCGCCTGGGTCGAAATTCGTGCCGACGTCCGAGCAGCAGAACGCCGGCTGCGCGCCGGTGATCACCTTCAACGTTCCTTGGCGCACGGCATCCTCGTCGCTGATCACGAAATCGTGCTCGATGCGCGATCGCCGGTCGCGTGGTCCGTTCTTGCGCAACGCGTTTTCATACGCGTCGAGCGCCAGATGGACCGAATCCTTTCTTTCCGCATGGGTCATGATCTGGAAACCACGCCGGTCCAGTTCCTCGACGAGCGCGAGATAGTCGGGGGCGTGGTACACGAGCGGCGGATACATCCCGGAGCTGCCATCCACAAAGAACTTCACGAGGTTGGCCGACACCCACTCGTCGTGAAAACGCGTGCGCGCGGATTCGAGGTCCGCGAGCAGTTGAGGGGTGAGCCGATGCTGAACCGCGACGGAGCCAAATGCCGTGCGCGTGCGCAACGTCAACTCGCCGCGGTCGCGAAGCGTGCCATAGAGTTCGATCTCGGCAAGGTTACCGGTCGCGTTGACGATGCTCGTGATCCCTAGCCGGTTTAGGTAGCGCGCGGCATTGCGAATCAGCGCGAGCTTCTCCTCGGTGCTGAATTCGCGCAAGGTTGCGCGATTGCCCAGCTCCTGCGCGGCCTCGAGCAGCACACCGGTGGGATGGCCGTTGGCATCGCGAATGACATAGCGCTCCTCTTCGGGGTCGCTGACTGGCTGATCGGTGATGCCAGCCAATGCCAGCGCTTTGCTGTTGAGCCATAGGGAATGTTCGGTCGTGTTGTGGACGATGACGGGACGGTCGCTGACCGCCTGATCGAGCAACGCGAACGTCGGCGCCGTGGGCTGCTGAGAACTGAAATCCGATCGTCCGATGAGGATGCGGTCAGCCGGGTGCGCCGTCGCGAAGGCTTGAATCGCGGCGACGAGCGCCGCGGGGTCGGCAGGCGTCACGCTGTGCTTAGGGTTGGAGAGGTTGAAGCCGGCGATCTCGAGTGCACCGAAGAGCAGATGCATGTGCGCATCGATGATGCCGGGAATGACGGTCGCGCCGTGGAGGTCGATCACGCGGGCCCGCGTCTGCCAGCGTCGTGTCAGCTCCCGGTCTGCCCCGACGGCCGCGATCCGCGAGCCACTGACAGCGAGCGCTTCGGCCCAGGGGCGCGAGGGGTCAGCCGTATAGATATGGCCATGAACGAAAAGCGTCGTGCCTTCGACCGCCGGCGCCGCCGCCTCTACAGACAACGCGGCCGCGCATAGGCCGAGTGCAGCGAACCCGCACCCGACCCGCTGTCCCCAAGCGGTCATCAGCCGTCAGAACGAATACGTAAATGATCCGCCGATCACGCGCGGACGCAGAGGCGTCTGGGCGACGATGAACTGTCCCGTGCTGATAAAGACGCTCTTGGTCGAGTTCGAGAGATTCTCGCCGTACACCGTGAATGTCCAGTTGTCCCGAGCGATGCCGACCGAGGCATCGGTGGTCGAGTACGCCGGGTTCTCGAATCGGCCGCGGGAACTGCTGATCGCCCCGCCGATGGCGTAGTTCGGGTTGGCACCGGCTTGCGTGAACGAGTGCCCCGTATGGTGAAAGCCCAGCTGCACGAACGCGGAGTAGCCTTCGTTGACATTCCAGTCGTAACGAGCCCGGAAGCTTGACTGCATGGGTGGCGAGTTCGCACTCGGCGCGCCGACCGGGCCGAACGGATTGTCGACCGGCGTGCACGGGTCCGTGTTGCACAGTAGCGTGATCGGCTGGCCGAAGTTGGCGCTGTCCGGATTGTTATTGATCAGCGCAGGCGAATTCGTCTGCCGGCTGCGGTTCCAAGACGCCGCCGCCTGCAGCATCAGGCCGGTGACCGGTCGTGCAACCAAGGACGTCTCGAGTCCCTTGACGACGAAGTTTTGTCCATTCGTATTATAGAAGAGGTTGCCGACCAGGCCGGGATTGAAGAACGCGATCTGAACGTCCTTCCAGTCTTCTTTGTAGATCGCGCCGTTCCACTGCAGACGGTGGTCGAAGAATTCCGTCTTCCAGCCGATTTCGGTGTTGGTCAGCTTGTCGGACGAATAGGCGCGGGGGATCAGGTACTGCGGCAGGCCGTCCGGGCCGGTCGCGTGCGCCGACAAGCCGTTCTGGTTGAAGCCGCCCGGCCGGAAGCCCTGCGAGTAGGTGGCGTAGATCATCGCATCCGGCGTGACGTGCCAGGTGAGGTTGACGCGGCTCTTCCAGCCCTTCTCCGTGTCGACGAGGTTTTGTGCATCGAGGCTGTAGGCGTACGTCGGATAATTCGGGCATCCGCCCGGCTGCGCACCCTGCTCAAAGCAGCCGAAGCTGCCGCCGACACTGCCGACGAACTTGTTGTTGAAGCGGAAGTGGCGCGTGCCGACCGTCAACGTCAGCTTCTTCGGAATGATGTCGAAGTCAAACGAGGCGAAGAAGGCGAGCTGCTTTGTCTCGCGCCGTTCGTCCTGGTTGAAGGAGGTGTCGTCCGGTCGCACGCCCGGATTCTGAACCGTCGTGCCCGGCACCGTGCCGATCGTCGACAGGCAGCCCACGTTGTTCGTGCTGGTGCAGGCCGGTATCGACTTGTAGTGCCAGCTGGTCTGGTCGTACAGGACGTTGTTTTCCCAGAACGCGCCGACGATGCCGCGAGTACGCCAGTCGTCCGGCGTGCTGAACCGCAGTTCGTGTTGCTGATGTTCGTTGCGTTCAGTGGAAGCCCAATAGCTCGAGGGCGAGAAGCACGTCGAGGTGAGCGCATTGGTGCCGCTGCTACCCGGGCCGTAGCACTGGTAGTAGTCGGAGTAAACGCCGCGAGAATAGTTCGTGTAGTCGCCAACCTGCTCCACATGGCGCACGAGGTAGCCGCCCGTGTAGACCGCATTGAGCGCGCCGAGCTTGCCGTTGACCGTCCAGGACGTGTTCGAGAAGCGATCCTTGTCGTAGGCATTGTTGAAGAGTGTCACCTCCAGCGGCTTCAGCGCATCGCCGTCCGAGGACAATGGCTGCTGATAGAACACGCCGTCGGCCTGCATCCGCTGGTAGGACTGCGACAGCAGGATGCTCCAGTCATCGTTGATCTTGGTGAGCAGCTGCGCGCGTATTCCCTTGTAAGTCACCGGGTTGATCGCCGAAGCGGCAATCCCGTTGTTGTTGATCGCAGCGCTGCCCGGCGGCACGCAAAAGCCGGTGTTGAGCTTGCCATCCGGGCAGTTGCCGTTCGCGTCGGCCGGGTAACCGGCGTAGTGGATGCCGATGTCGGTGTTCTTGCGCGTGAAGGTCGCGGGCACGTTGTCGATGTAGCCGCCGCGTTGATCACTGTAGATGACGGCCCGAATGGCCATCCGGTCGCTCATGAGCGGCAGGTTGAGAACCGCCTGCAGGTCCGAGTTCGGATCACCGTGCGCCGTGACGCCGTAGCCGGCCTTGACCGAGCCTTCGGTCTTGTCGAGCTTGGGCTCATTGGTGATGTAACGGATCACGCCGGCTTCGGCGCCGGAGCCGAACAGCGTGCCCTGCGGACCTTCGAGAACCTCGATGCGATTCAGGTCGGCGGCATAGATGTCGAGGTTGCGATTCGGCATCTGACCCGACTGGTTGTCCAGATAGATGGCGACGTTCGGCCACAGCCCGGTGGCGGCACTGCCTTGGCTCGCTTGCGAGCCGGCCGACAGGCCGCGCATGAAGACCTCGTTCTGGCCGGGGCCGCTGCTGGCGCTGGTCACGTTCGGCAGGAACTTGATGTAGTCGTCGAACGTGGTGATATTGAGCTGTGCGATCGTCTGCGAGGTGAGTGCCTGCATCGTGATGGGCACGTCCTGGATGTTTTCAGAGCGCCGCTGCGCCGTGACCACGATTTCTTCCAGGCCGCTGACCGGCTCGTCCGCCATGGCTCCTTGTGCACCATGGGCAAGCACGGCCGCGATCGCATACCGCAGTGATCTATTCATCCTCATCCCCTTTCCCGGCTTAGGCCGGCTGTCGTTTAGTGTCGCGATCAAGGGGTACGTCGAGAGGTGACGTCCGCACTTTCAGCGCTCCTTTGCAGTCTAGGCACAGTTCGAGTTTCCAGGCAAGAGACGCCTATTTTGATGCCACAGGGCGCTTTCACACGCCCTCCGCTGGAGCGTGGATTCCGTATCCATAGGGTTTGTGCTGCCTGCCAGCTGCAATCCGTCGATTGCCGCAAATACAGGTTTATGGAACTATCGACGGACTGAAATCCGCGTTGCAGGTCGGTTCCGATTTAAGGATGGATCCAAAAGGAGTCAGGGAGTGGCGAGACTATTCGGATTGGCTTTGACGATGCTTCTCTGTGGATGCGCAGCGCCCCTCAAGATCGACGCGTCGCCAGGTATGCGACCTGCAGCTTTTCCGCGATCAGGACGGCAAGGAAGTGCCGGTTGCCAATGCGTTCTATGCCGTGAGGGAGCCTGTGCATCTGCTGACCGGCGGCAATCTTAATTTATGCTGGCGCGAGGACCACCCGCAGTGATTCGAGCTGCCTTCGGGCTGATATGCTTCTGCTATGAAAACCACCGCCGCGATCATACGCTTTTCCGCCATCCTGCTTCTCACCGCCACAAGTGTTCTGGCCGCCACACTGCCGGCAGCCGGCGTCGAAGACGCGCTGAAGTCATTGCAATCCGTCCAAGCTCTGGGCGAAGTCGCGCTGTCCCCTGACGGCAAGACGCTGGTCTACGGACGCACCATCACCGGCAAGCGGGGTGGGGCGGATGTGGATATCTCGGCGCTGTTCATCGCCAATGCCCGCGACGGTTCGCACGTGGTCCCGCTCACGGCATGCCCGGGCACGGCGTGTGATGAGCATGGCGTTGCCTGGTCGCCGGATGGTAGGCACCTGGTCTTCGTCACCAAGGATTTACAAGACCAGCCGCAGTTGGCGGTGGCGGATGCCAGCGGCATGCACGTGCAAGTCATCACCCACGCCAAGGGTCCTGTTGACGTGCCGCGCTGGTCGCCGGACGGCAGGCAGTTGGCCTTCCTTTATTCATATGGCGCTGAGAAAGCGCCCGGCCCCTTGAATCCGCTGGCGCGGGATGCGGGCGTATTGTCCTCTTCGGTGATCGAGCAACGTCTCGCCGTGATCCCCGCGGGCGGCGGCGACCCTGTGTTGCTGGGTTCGCCGGAATTCAACGTCTATGAATATGACTGGTCGCCGGATGGCGCGCGGTTCGTCGTCACCGCCGCGCGCGGCGCGGGCGATGCTAACTGGTGGTTGGCGGAGCTGGACCTCATCGATGCGCGCAGCGGCGCCGTCACGCAGATTCTGAAGCCCAAGATGCAGATGGCCTCGCCGCGCTGGTCGGGCGATGGCGCTCGCCTCGCCTTCATCGGCGGGATCATGAGCGACGAAGGGGTCACGGGCGGCGATGTGTTCGTCGTGCCGGCGGCCGGTGGCGAACCGGTTAACGTCACTCCCAACCTCAAAGCGTCGGTGAACACCATTACCTGGAACGCATCCGCCAAGCGTCTGATCGCCACCGGATTCGCGGCAGGCGATGGTGTGCTGTACGAAATCGATGTCGATGCTCATTCGCAGCGGGAGCTGTGGCGCGCTCCGCAGACGATCTGGGCGAACAGCTTGATGAGCTTTGCGCCGGGCGATGTCGGCATCTCGCTTTCACGTGACGGCCGACAATCGGCCGTCATTCGCCAGTCCTACACCGCGCCGCCGGAGATCGAAACCGGTGCGCCGGGCAAGTGGAAAAAGATCACGGCGTTCAACGCGAACGTGCGACCGATGACGGGCAAATCCGCCAATGTGTTTTGGCAGAGCGATGAGTTCAACATCCAGGGCATGCTGGTCTCACCGCCGGTGGTCGAGCCGGGCAAGCGGTATCCGATGGTGGTCCACGTGCATGGTGGCCCAGCGTTCGCGCACTATTCTGTGTTTCCGGCGGGCGCGGGGGCCTACGACGCCGTGCTGGCGAGCCGCGGCTACTTCGTATTCCGACCCAACCCGCGTGGCAGCTATGGTCAGGGCGCGGCATTCGCGCGCGGCAATGTCCGTGACTTCGGCTACGGCGACCTGCGCGATATTCTGCGCGGCATGGATGCAGTGATCGCGCAGGCACCGGTGGATCCTGCGCGCGTGGGCATTGCCGGCTGGAGTTATGGCGGCTACATGACGATGTGGGCCATCACGCAGACAGATCGCTTCGCTGCTGCAGTGTCAGGGGCAGGGCTGTCGAACTGGCAGAGCTATTACGGCACCAACAACATCGACACCTGGATGCTGCCGTTCTTTGGCGCATCGGTGTACGACGATCCCAAGGTCTACGAGCGCAGTTCGCCGATGACCTTTATCAAGAACGTGCACACGCCCACGCTGCTGCTGAGCGGTGATCGGGACGCAGAGGTGCCGATCACGCAGTCGTATGAGTATTGGAACGCGTTGCGGCGGCACGGTGTGACGACGGAGTTCGTGGTGTATCCGGATGAGGGTCATGCGTTTCGAAAGCACGAAAATCAGGCGGATGTGATGACGCGGGTGGTGGGGTGGTTTGATCGGTTCTTGAGGTGACTCAATCCCCTAACCCTTTCCAACGGCTGATCCTGCGCGCCCAGGCATTGCGAGCCGATGGTCAGCGGGCGGGATTGGCTGACTGCCTGTCGGAAGCGCGTCGCGCCGCCTCCGGAAATGCGGCCGCACAGGCAGCCCTCGCCGATTTCCATTCCAAGTCAGAAGATTACACCGCAGCATTGGAAGCCTACGACGAGGTCGTCCGCCTCGCGCCCGGCCACGTCGGCATCCGCTACAACCGCGCCACCATCCGCCGCTTTCTAGGTCTGCTGGAAGGCGCCGAGCACGACCTCGACGCCGTCATCGCGGCGACCCCTGAGGACTCGGAAGCCTGGCATCTGCGCTCGGACTTGCGCATCCAAACACCGGGACGCAATCACGTTGCAACCTTGGAAGGGAGAGTTAGCCAGGGTTTCAAAGGTTGGCAGGACGAAGTCCCCATTCGTTTTGCGCTGGCCAAGGAACTGGAAGACCTTGGCCGCTACGCCGATGCGTGGCGGCAATTGCAGGTCGGTGCGAGTCTTCGGCGCCGCCATCTCCAGTACGACGTGCGTGTCGATGTGGCTACGGTGGATTGGATCTGCGATGCATTCATGGAAACTGTGTCGCCTGAGGCGCAATTGCCGGCTACCGGTCCCCTCTTTATCGTCGGTATGCCGCGCACCGGCACGACCTTGCTCGAGCGGCTCATCGCGCAGCATTCCGAGGTCCAGGCGGCGGGCGAAATGCCGTACTTCGCCAACGCGTTGGTGGCGGCTGTACAATCGGCTGCAGGCCGCAAGGATCTCACGCGCCCGGCGTTGGTCGCCGCCAGCGCGCGCGTTGATTTTAAAAGGCTGGGCGCTGACTATCTGCAACTCACCGCCGTGCACGCGCGGGGGCGGCCGCGCTTCATCGATAAGTTACCGCTGAACTATCTTTACTGCGGCATCATCCGGCGCGCTTTGCCTGGCGCCCGGATTCTGCATATCACCCGTCATCCCTTGGCCACGGGCTACGCCGTCTACAAGACCCTGTTCGCTCAGGGCTATCCCTTCTCCTACGATCTTGGTGAAATTGCCGCTTACTACAGCAGCTATCGCCGGTTGATGGCACTTTGGCACAGCACGCTGCCGGGGCAGATTCTCGATGTGCCGTACGAGCATCTGGTGCGCGATCCGCAAGGTGAGGGGCGACGCGTGTTCGAATATTGCGGTCTCGAATGGAAGGACGAGTACGTGAACGTGCAGGGTGATCCGCGTCAGGTCACCACCGCCAGCGCATCGCAAGTGCGACGCCCGATTTACCAAACCTCCATCGACCTGTGGCGCCAGTACGAGCAGCAGCTGCAGCCACTCGCGCAGCGCCTTCAATCATTCCTTTGAGACCGGTGTAATTGCCGAATCTACGGCAGGTACGATGCGCGGCCCGCGCGGCCCATACACCGCACGCGGTTCCGGCATCGCGAACAGAAACACCGGATACAAAATCGCCGGCAACCCCAGCGCCACCAGAAGCGATACATCCACGCTCCCCGCCAGACCTCCGAGCCACCCCACCCAATGTCCCGGAATGTTCACCGTCAGTAGCGCGATGAACGCCGAAATGATCCACGCCGCCATTCCGGGTAGATTCCAGCCACCGCTGAACCAATAAGGCCCGCCCTTCATTCCGCGATTGAAAACTTGCATGGCATCGGGCAAATAAAAGCCGCGACGAAAGAGGTAGCCGAGAGTCATGATCACCATCCACGGCGTGGTGGTGACCACGATCAGCGACACGAAGGTGGTGATGGAGGACACCAGCGTAAAGTAAAAGCGTCCGATGAATACCAGCGCGCAGGCAAGCGCTCCAATGAGCAGAGTGGCCTTCGGGCGCGTGAGCCGCGGAAGGACGCTCGAGAAGTCGAGACCCGTGCCATACAGCGAGGTGGTGCCGGTGGACATTCCGCTGAGTAGCGCCAGCACGAACAGCGGCGCGAAAAACCACGCCGGTGCAACGGCGAGCAAGCCGCCGGTGTAGTCCACTTTTTCAAGATACTGCGGCGCCTGGGCCGCGATGATGGAAGCGGTGATGGTGCCGAACATGAAGGGGAGGAGCGTAGCCAATTGCGCCAGAAGAGTGGCGCCCATCAGCTTGCCTCGATGAGTGGTGCGCGGCAGATAGCGAGACCAATCGCCCAGGAATGCACCGAAGGAAATCGGATTCGACAGCGCGATCAGGCTTGCACTGACGTAAGCCGGCCAAAACGCAGACGATCCCCAACGCAGTCCTGCACCGGCAAAGCTCGCATCGAAATGCCCCCAAAACGCGAACAGACCCAGCCCGAAAAGAAGCGAACTTGCCACCACCGCGATCTTGTTCACCAGTAGCATCAGTCGGAAGCCGTAAATGCACACGATGAGAATGCTCGCCGCGAACAGGCCGTAGGCGAGCGCGAACATGCCCTCCGATTCCGGCAGTTGGAACAGCACGTGCGCGGCGCCGATCACCGCATCGCCGCTCGACCACACGCTGATGGAAAAAAACGCCACGGCGGTGAGCAGGCTCAAGAAAGAGCCGACGATGCGCCCGACCACGCCGAAATGGGCGCTGGAGGATACGGCGTTGTTGGTTCCTGTGATGGGACCGAACACCGACATCGGCGCCAGCACCAGCGAGCCAAGCAACACGCCGATGACCGTGGCACTCAGTGCCTGCCAGAACGACAGCCCGAACATGATGGGAAAGGCGCCGAGCACCGCCGTGGCGAGTGAATTGGCGCCGCCCCAGCAGAGTCGGGCGAAGTCGAACACCGAGGCGCTCCGGTCGCGATCAGGGATGGACTCGATGCCGTGTTGCTCGAATACCGGCGCGGGCTTTTGGGTCAACGACAATCCTTGCAGATCAAGACCATGCGGCTGTGGGATGAGCCTGCCACAGTGCCGCCGGGGAGGCGAGCGAGCTTTGTCGGCGCGTCAGTTCGGACGTTATCGAACCGGCGAGTTCCCGAGGATGGGAATCGCGATAAGATGGCTCGCGCAAGGCAGCGATCGCCAGGAGCAATTGACGATGGGACGGCGTAAGGCCCTGCTGGGGCGGGTCAGTGATGTGGATCTGCGGCTGCTGCGGATTTTCCAGACCGTGGTCAATTGCGGCGGCCTGTCCGCGGCTGAAATTGACCTTGGCATCGGCCGCTCCACCATCAGTACGCATATCGGCGAACTCGAGGGACGCCTGGGCACGCGCCTGTGCCAGCGCGGCCGCGGCGGCTTTGCGCTCACCGCCCGCGGCAAGAAGATCTACGAGGCCTCGCTCAGCCTCATGAAATCCCTGGATGATTTCCGCAACGAGGTGAATGCCGATCAGGACGGCATGACCGGCGAGATCAACATCGGCGTCGTCGACAACATCATCTGGGACAAGGAAGCGCAGCTGAGCGCAGTGTTCCGGCAGTTCTCAGGCGTCGCCTCCAAAATCGACATGACCATCTACGTCTATTCACCGGATGAAATCGAGCGGCGCATCATCGACGGCAAACTGGACGTGGGCATCGCACCGGTGATGAACGAATTGGCGGGGCTGCACTACGACTATCTGTTCGATGAGATCAACTATCTGTACTGCGGCAAGGGGCACCCCTTGTTCGAGGTGCCGGACAGCGAGATCTCCACCGCCGACCTGGTGCGCAGCCAGTACGTGAAGAAGGGCTATGCGGTGAACAGCAACCTGCAGCAGGTCAATTCGTCCATGGGCAAGCGCGTGGTGGCTTATCACGTGGAAGCCTTTGCGCTGCTGATCCTGTCGGGTTGCTACATCGGCTTCCTGCCCGAGCATTACGCCGCGGTGTGGGAAGGCAGCGGCGAGATCCGCCGGCTGTTGCCGAAGCGCTACGAAGCGGTCGTCAGCTTTGCGGCGATGACCGCCAAAGGCCGGCCGCACACCACCGCCACCGATGCATTTCTCTCCGCGCTGTTGGATCCGGCGCGGCGCGCTGCCGCGCCGGGTAAAGCCAAGATCGCCTGAGCCGATTTACTGCGCAGCGCGCGGTGGCAAATTGCCTTCTGGTCGCACGCCCCAGCCCCATCGCGCTGCGTAGTTGCGCACTTCCTTGATGAGCGCGTCCGGGAATTTGTGCGGGAACTTCAGCGTGGCATCGAATGCCAGCCGCTGCGCCACCGCACCGGCAAAGGCGAGGCCATCCTCCAGCCCGATCGGGCTCGTTGCCAGCAGGTTGTCCGCCGGCGTGTGGTTCTGACCGATGCTCCCTGACTGGCCGATCTGAATGCCCGGCACTTCCAGCGAGGAGAAGTTGGTGACATCCGTTCCGCTGGGTCCCGAGTTGCCTGTCACGTCCATGCCCAGCGATTGCTGCGTCTGCGACAGGAAGGCGAACCATTTGTCATCGCCGGTGCCGGTCCATTCCAATGTGCCCAGCGTGGAGCCCATGCCGTCATAGTTGATGATGGCCACCGTCTTCGGCACTTCGTCCATGTGCGCGCGTAGGTAAGTTTCGCTGCCCATCAGGCCCAGCTCATGACCGCCCCAGGCGATGAAGCGCATGGTGCGTGTGGGCTTGGGGCCGGCAGCAAAGGCGCGCGCCAGCTCCATCACCGCTGCCACGCCACCACCGTCGTCGGTGGCGCCGGGGCTGGAGTAGGCCGTGTCATTGTGTGCGGACATCAGCACGATCTCATCCGCCTTGGTAGTCCCCTTGATCTCGCCGATGACGCTGTGCGAGTCGCGCCATTCAACGTCCGCATCCACTGTGATGTTGACGCGCTTGGGGTGCATCTGTGTCAGGCGCGCTGCGTCTTCGTAGCTGATATCCACCGAGGGCGGCGTGAATTCCTTTAGCGCGCGCTTGAAGTTGAAGTACACGGTGGGGATGCCGCTGCGTCCCGGCGCAGAGTAGAAAATCATGCCCGCGACGCCGCGCGGCACCAATTTGTCAGACAGCCAGATGTCAGGATAGTCTATGTAGACATCGCGCTTCACCAGCACGATCTTACCTTTCAGATCCTTTCCTTTGACGTCGCGGTCACTGGCGGTGCCGATGTCCTCGAACTCACCGGACAGGCCTTCGGGTTTGGTCAGGCCGGAGAACACCACCGCCTTGGCGGGGAAGTCCGACGTACCGGCGCCCTCGGCCCAGAGTCGTGCGCGCTTCTCGTGCCACACCGGCACCTTCACGGTTTGCAGCGTAGTTTCAAGGCCCCACGAGCGGAACTGGCCGGCGATGTAGGCGACCGCGCGGTCCTCGGCCTCGGTGCCCGCGGCGCGTTCGCCGATCTGACCGGCGAGCACTTCGAGGTAGCCGTAGGCACGGTTGGCTGAGTAGGCGGGGAGGGTCGGCTCGGTTGCCGGCGTCGCGGCATGCGCGGCCGTGCATGCCAGCGCTGCAGCAAGCGTGATGCACATGAGCGGCAGTCGGATCAGGTGGGTGCTGTGCAATGAAGTCATGTCGTCCTCGCGTCGGGCCGGCGGTCTCGTAAGCGCTGCGAGTATGGCGCGTATGGACTGCGTCATGGAATGCGAGATGTGAGTGTTTACGTTGCGCTGTGTCAACCCATCGTCGCGATCGCGACTGGCTGCGCGGCATGTTGGTGCAGGAATTTCCGCTGTTCGCACCATCCTCGGGCGGCACTGAGTTGCGTTGAGGAAGTTCGATACTTACACGCATAAACAACGATCCAACGGCGCGGCAGCGGCCGGATACTAGGTTCACAACAGGGGACGGAGAATGAGGATGAATACCGCCCGGACTCTTTTCCATAAAGACCCCGCGCGCGTCGTGACGCTGCCGCACTCGCGGCTGCGTACGGCCATCAGCGCGATTCTGCTGACCGGCGCGAGCGGTGGTCTCCACGCGCAAACGGTCGACCAGGCGCTGGATGAGGTCATCGTCACGGCGACGCGGCGCGACTCCACCATCCAGGACATCCCCTACAGCATCTCCGCGATCTCCTCGACCGCGCTGCAGGATAACCATGTGCAGTCGCTCGCGGACTTGACCAAGCTCATCGCGGGTGTCTCGTTCGTGGATCAGGGACCCACCAGCCGCAGCAATTTCGTTCTGCGCGGCATCAATGCCAACGGCACCGACCATCCGTCCACCAACACCGTGGCGCCGGTGTCCACGTACATCGGCGAGACACCGCTGTTGCTGGCGCTGCATGTGGATGATCTGGATCGAGTCGAAGTGCTGCGCGGACCGCAGGGAACCTTGTACGGCTCCGGTTCGCTCGCCGGAACGATCCGCTTCATACCGAAGAATCCGGACTTCACCGGCGTGCATGCGGACCTGGAAGGCGATGTGGGCAGCACCACCGAGGCCGGCCGCACGAACGGCAGCGTGCGCGGTATGATCAACATTCCGCTGGGCGATACCGTGGGTTTACGTGCCTCCGGCGGCTATCAGCACTATGCCGGCTTCATCAACGAGAACTCCATCGTCAAGCTCGGTGATCCGAGCACCGCGAAGAACAGCCCGATTGGAATCCCTGTGTCGGCCGATCCCAACGACCCGCTGCTCGGGCCCATGACCTTCACGCCTCTCAAGGATGTGAACGGCGCGGACCTGTGGCAGACGCGCGTCTCGCTGTACTTCAAGCCCGGCGATTCGTTCTCGGCGCTGCTGACCTACTATCATCAGGAAGACCGTACGCGCGGCGAGCAGGCCGTGTCGCCGTATTTCTCAGGCTCGGTGGATACGCCGCCGGCTGCCAATCCGTACTACAGTGCGCAGTACCCGGTACTCTTCCCCACCGGCGGCGTGGTGTTTCCGCAGAACGGCACCTACGATGCCAACAACAGCTTCAAGATTAGCGAAAACCGCAAGACGGACTTGGTCAGCGCCGATCTGAGCGGCGACTTCGGCTTTGCTTCCATCACCTCGTCCACGTCTTTTTACAAGGATCGCGGCACCTCGATCACCGACAACACCGGCCTTCTGTCGCTGTATCCGGATTTCTACGGCTTCCTGCCGCGCATGGTGGACTATCAATCCAATCGCGATGAGCACAAGGGCTTTGTGCAGGAACTGCGGCTGGTGTCCAAGGCGGGCGGCGCCTTCGATTACGTGGTCGGCTTGTTTTACCAGCACCTAAAGGGAGATTCCGGCGAGTTGCAGTGGATTCCGGGTCAGACGCTGTACGGCACGCTGGTGGGTAACCCCGGTGGTAATGCCGACACTCTTGGTGATGTGAATGCCATCGGCTCCACCAAGACGGACTTCAAGGACCGCGCGGTGTTCGGTGAACTCACGTATCACCTCACGTCTGCGTGGCAGGTCACCGGCGGCGCACGCTTCTTCAAGCAGGATTTCAATCTGGATACCCAGACGGCGTTTCCGTTCTGCGGCATTTTCTGCGGCGATGCCATCGGCAACACCGCGGTGCAGAAGGGCTATTCGATCAATGATCACATCGTCAAGCTCAATACCTCTTACAAGGTGAGCAATCAGCTCAATGTGTATGCCAATTACGCGGAAGGGTTCCGTCGTGGCGGCTCCACCGGCATACCCACCACGGGTCCTTTCGCGGGCAACCCGGACCTGTTGGTGTACACGCCGGACAAGACCAAGAACTACGAGATCGGCGCCAAAGGCACTCTGGGGCGCGTCAACTATTCCGCCGCCGTGTTCTATATCGATTGGACGAATTTCCAGGTCGACGCTACGGCCATTTCCAGCGGCATTCCGATCGCCGTGAATGGCGCCAAGGCCAAGTCCAAGGGCGTGGAGCTGGAACTCGGTGGCCCCATCCTGCCGGGTCTGACCTATCAGTTGGGGTTTTCGTATGCCAAGGCGCAGGTGGCGCAGGATTTTCAGGTGTTCGACCTGACCACCAGCCAAGAATTGGTGGCGGTGGTAAGCGGCAAATCCGGTGATCCACTGCCCAACGCACCGAAGACCAGCGCTACGCTGGCGTTGGATTACAAGCACGCGCTGCCGATGGTCGAGGGCTGGGATGTGCGCTGGCACGTGAATGGTGCGTATCGAAGCGCCACCTTCTCCAAGCTTGCGAGCACAGACCCGGCGGCGTCACCGCCCTTTGCGATCAGTTCCTTCTCCCTCTGGGATGCATCGGTGAATCTGAGCAACCGCGGTGGCGTGTATGCGAGCCTGTATGCGCAGAACATCTTCAATCAGCTTGCGATCACCGGCGGGCAGGACCGCGGCTCGGTGGGTCCGCGCGCGGAACGGTTTTTCATCGGCCGGCCACGGACGGTGGGCATTCGAGTCGGCTACAAGTTCTAACGGGGGATAGTCCATGAAGCGATCAGCAGCCCATCGGGCAAGTCTACACGTCCACCGCGCGCGTTTGCCAGTTGCGCCGTCTGCTGCCGGCCCGCATCCGCTGGCTTTGGCCATTCGTTGTGCGCTGCTCGCAGGGTCCGGTGCCGCGGTGCTCGCGCCTGCCATGGCGGCCGCCGCGGATGCTCCGACGGACGCGCTGGCCGAAGTGGTGGTCACTGCAACGCGCCGCGATTCCTCGGTGCTCGATATTCCCTACAGCATCTCAGCCATATCGAGCGCGAACCTCGAGCAGAATCATGTGCAGTCGCTGTCCGATCTGACCAAGGTCATCGCCGGCGTTTCCTTCGTCGACCAGGGTCCCACCAGTCGCAGCAACTTCGTACTGCGCGGGATCAACGCCAATTCGACCAACAATCCGTCCACCAACACGGTGGCGCCGGTATCCACCTACATCGGTGAGACGCCGCTGTTCTTGTCGCTGCACATCGACGATCTGGATCGCGTGGAGGTCCTGCGCGGCCCGCAGGGCACGCTGTATGGCTCCGGCGCTCTCGCCGGGACCATTCGGCTGATTCCGAAGAAGCCCGACATGAGGGGTTTTGCTGCCAGTGTGGAAGGCGATGTGGCGGATGTGGCCAAGACCAACCAATCCAACCGCGCCGTCTCCGGCGTACTGAACCTGCCGTTGAGCGATATTGCGGCATTGCGCTTCTCGGCTGGCTACCAGCATTACGCGGGTTTCACCAACGAGAACTACATCATCAAGACGGGTGATACGAGCACAGCGCAGAAAAGCCCCGTCGGCATCCCGGTGTCGGCCGATCCGAACGATCCGATTTTCGGCCCGCTGTCCTTTGCGCCGGTGCGCGGCGCGAATACCGCGAACCTGTGGCAAACGCGCGCATCCTTCCTGGTGAAGCCATCGGATCGCTTCACGGTGTTGCTGTCGTACTATCATCAGGATGACAAGACCCAGGGACAGCAGGCCATCTCGCCGTATTTCAGCGGCAGCGTCGACTATGCGCCGGCGGAAAATCCCTTTTACAGCGACGCTTATCCGGTGAAGTATCCGACCGGCGGCGTGGTGTTTCCGCAAAACGGCGCGTATGACGTGAACAACAGCGTGTTGCTGCAAAGCCATCGCAAAGCCGACCTGGGCACGGCCGATGTGTCCTTCGATCTGGGCTTTGCCTCACTGAGTTCCTCCACCTCGTATTACAAGGACCGCGGCGACGGTGTGTCCGACGGCACCGGCTTCATTGCCACGCATCCGTCTTTCTATGGCTTTTTGCCGCGCGCGCTCGACTACGAGACCGATTACGACGAGCTCAAGGGCGTGGTGGAAGAGCTGCGGCTCGTGTCCAGCGGCCAGCATCGCTTCGACTATGTGGTGGGATTGTTCTACCAGCATCTGAAGGGCAGCAACGGTCAGACGCAATGGGTGCCCGGCCAGACCTTCTACAGTAATCTGGGCACTGGGTTTCCGGGTTCGAGCGCAGACACTTACGGCGACACGAATTTCATCGTCGCCAACACCACCGACTTCAAGGATCGCGCCCTCTTCGGTGAACTCACCTGGCATGCCACCGAGCAGTGGCAATTCACCGGCGGTGCGCGCTTCTTCAAGCAAGACTTCTCGACAGTTGCCTACAGCGCGCTGCCGTATTGCGGTTCGTTCTGCGGTGACGGCGATCTGGGCGTGACACTGGTGCCGGCCAACGGGTACTCGGTCAATGACCACATCATCAAGCTCAACTCGTCGTACAAAATCAACAGCGGACTCAACGCCTACATCAACTACGCGGAAGGCTTCCGTCGCGGCGGCGCGAATGGCATCCCGTTGGCCGGACCCTTCGCGGTGAATCCGGCGCTGCAGGTGTACACGCCGGACAAGACCAAGAATTACGAGATCGGTGTCAAAGGCCGCGCCCCGGGCGTCAACTATTCCATCGATTACTTTCTGACCAACTGGAACAACTTCCAGCTCGATACGCAATCGTATGCTGGCGGTTATTCTCTGGCGGCGAACGGCGTCAAGGCACGCTCGCAGGGTGTGGAACTCACTGTGGACGGAGAGTTTGCGCAGCAGTGGAATTATCAGCTGGGCTACACCTATACCAAGGCCGAGGTGGCGGAGGATTTCGCGATCCTCGATAACCTCGACGATGGCAGCGGTGGTTTCGCAGCCATCGTCACCGGCAAGGACGGCGATGCGCTGCCGAATGCGCCGCGCCATAGTGCCACACTCGGTGTCACCTACTCACATGCGGCGCCGTTGATTCTGGATGGCTGGACGATGCGCTGGCATGTGAACGGCAGCTACCGCAGTGCAACGCTCTCCCGCCTGGTGAATACGGCGCCCGGCGCGCGTCAGCCATTCAACATCAACGGCTTCACCCTATGGGACGCGTCCGTGGAGTTGGCGAGCCGTGGCGGTTTGTATACGGATCTGTACGCGCAAAATCTTTTCAATCAACTGGCCATCACCGGCGGTCTGGATGCGGGCGAGGTCGCGCCGGGCAATGGCGGCGTACGCCACTCGCATTATTTCATCGGACGGCCGCGTACCATCGGTGTGCGCATCGGTTACAAGTTTTAGCGGGTGCGCACCTTGCCGGGGTTGCGCGCCGCGTCTGAAGTCAAAATTGGGTCGGTGGGCAGACTCGTAAGGTCTACCGTCCGACCTTCCTTGATGACCACGTGGGTCTTGCGCAGATTCTGTTCGTCGACGAGCGGATCGGCATCGACGACCAGAATGTCGGCGTACTTTCCTGCTTCCAGCGTGCCGAACGAATCCAGCTTGTGATACGCGGCCGCCACGTTGCGGGTGGCGGCTTGCAAAATCATCATCGGCGTCATGCCGCGCTGGCGCATGGCCAGCATGTCGAGAAACTCCGCCTCGCCGATGAACGACGCATGTCCGCCCAATCCGCCGGGGCCTCCGTCCGGGCCGAAATCCTTGCGCACGTCGGGGTCGATGGTGCCCGCGTCGGTGGAGACGATCTGCGGTACGCCGGCCTTGATCAGGCGCACGGCATTCTCCACGCCGTAGTTCATGTCTTCCTTGCCGTTGCCGCTGTCATTGCCGGGGAAGTTGCCCGTCTGCACCTGCTTTTGCTGCTCGGGAGTGAGAAGGCCCCATTGCGTGCCGCAGTAGAACTTGCGTTGCAGCATCAGCTTGATGGTCTCCTCGGCGATGCGCGACGGCCCGGTGTGCGAGCAGTGCTGCGCCATGTCCACACCGGATTCGACCACGATGCGCAGCGATTCCGCGGAAGTCTGGTGCGTCTGGATGATCTTGCCGGCCGCATGCACGGCGTCCACCATGGCGCGCTGCTGCGCGGGGGTGAAGCGCAGCACCGCCTCCTGGCCGAATTCAGAATTCAGCGGCGCACCATCGCCGGTGGCGCCGAATTTGACGAAGTCCACACCCTCGTTGACGTACTTGGTCATTTCGGCACGCACTTGATCAGGCGTCAACCACGCCAGGTCCGGTCCGCCGTTGAGTTCGAACTGCTCGTTGATGCGCGCCTGGAAAGCCTTGCTGGCCGAGGCGATGGACTCGCGCGTGGTGAACACCGCGCGAAAGCCGACGATGTCGCCGGCGATGAACAGTCGCGGGCCGACCAGCTCGCCGCGATTGATGCGATCGCGCACGCGCATCTCGGGCCGCGCCGGTCCCATCGAGTCGAACAGCGTGGTGAAACCTTTCTGCAGGGCGATTTGCGCGGCCTCGAGGGCGATGCCGTCGAAATTGTTTTCGTAGCGGGCGAGGAATTCGATGTACGTCCAGCTCGGCCAGGGGACCAGGTGAACGTTGCCGTCGATCAGTCCGGGAACCAGGTACTTGCCCGACACGTCGATACGCTCAGCGCCGTCGGGGATGCGCACCCTGGCGGCGGGGCCCACGGCTTTGATTTTGGCGCCCTCGGTGAGAATGACGCCGTTGGCGATGGGCGCACCGCCATTGCCGTCGATAATGGTGCCGCCCGTGAAGGCGCGCATTTGGGCCTGCAACGGCGCGGCCAGCAATGTGGTCAGTGCAACCAGAATCAGCTTGTCTCGCATGATGAATCCTCGACGATTGTTCAACGCTTGAACATGGCATTGTATTTGAGAATCGGTCCGGGCATGTGCCACGTCCCGACGAAACCACGCTTCAGCAGAAACGCATCCCCGGCGACGTACCGCTCAGAATAGCCTTTCGCATCGGTGATGATGACCTCGCCTTCGAGGAGATAACAAGCCTCGTCGATGGCCAGATCGTTGATGGCGAGGGTTCCTGCATCGCAGGCCCACACGCCGACGGTGAAAACACCGGAAGGGTCGGTGTACGCGGTGTATGCCGTGGGGTGCGCGGCGCCGGCGATGTTAGTGTCTGACGTATCATGCCGCGCGGCCGGTAGTCCGGTACCGGTCGGTCCGGCGCGATTCACCCGCAGGAATTGCTTGCTCGACATGGTCCGCCTCCGCGAACTAAACGGCGACAATGGCAGGAAGTTGCGGCGGCTGTGCAGTTCAATATTGATGCAAACGCGGATGGATATCGGACAAAGTTCGTTCTTCGGGCGGGTGCGGGAGTCAGTACGACATCGCCGTGTACTTGCATCAATATCGGTCGCGCGCGCCGCGAGTCTGGGTCCGCCATAGTGGGCATCGCGATGCCACAAAAAATGACAGTCTCGAAGGCAGCAATGGCTGTTGCCGCGGATGAACCGGCGAGGAGCGTTCCGCGATGGCTGATCATCCTCGCCGGGGTGGTGGGCACCGCATTTCTCACGTTGGCGCCCAGCTTCGTCGACGCGTTCGTCGAGTGGGCGATACCATCGACCGGTTACGCGCGAACGGTGGACATTACCTGCGCTTCGGCGGCAATCTGATCTGGCAGGTGCGACTCGAGGATGAAGAACGAACGCAGGTTTGCCACCAGCTGGCGGAATTGGACCCGCTGCATGTCGTTCCGCAAAAGGCGCGCACGTCGACGCATTGGAATTGGGGTCCCATCGGGGGTCCCGCCGCCAGCGCCTTCGGAATCTCTGGGATGCAGGGTGTGTACCACCGCTTTGGCGAGGCGGCTCAGATTGCGTGCTTCGAGCTGGACGGCGCTCCGGCATCTCTAGAAGTTCTTGCAATGACGCCGGCGTCGCGCGGTGAGGAATGGAGATATGGGGGTCCGCTGAATGCGGCGCTCAGCGATGTTGAGGGCATGGTGCAGAGCGCGCCCACCAGCTACCCTTTCTCGGAGCATGGCTGCGGGATGATGGTGGGGGAGGAAAGAGGCGGGTCGATGCTGTTCAATTCCGGCACGGCGGAGTGGGTCTCCGGGTTGATTGCGCAGGACGAGCAGGTGGAGATCGTTACGCGCGATGTGCTGACGCGGGCCTGCGGGTCCTCCCCCGCTGAAATTTGACTGAATGAGGGCTACGGTTGAGCTGAACCCTGTTGGGTTCTGATCCTAAGCTTGTCTATTGGAGTCAGAAAGACGGCGGCGCATCGGCGCCGCCGTCTTTCTTCGATCTTCAGATGCGAACGTCAAATCGATCGAGGTTCATCACCTTGTTCCAGGCTTTGACGAAGTC
>JANMXI010000131.1:0-3040 GCA_031394735.1 Pseudomonadota bacterium
GGGCTATGGGAAACCCGACAGCGGTTTGATCCTCAATCTGATGTTCAATCCGCAAGGGCCCAGGCTGCCGCCCGCGCAGGAACAACTGGAAGGCGATTACCATCGATTACTGGGCGAAAACTTCGGTATCGTCTTCAATCACCTGTTCACCATCACCAACATGCCGATCCAGCGCTTCGGCTCAACGCTGATTTCCAAAGGGCAGTTTGAGGGCTACATGGATTTGCTGGTGTCGTCTTTCCAGGCGCAGAACCTCGATAGCGTGATGTGCCGCTCGCTGCTCTCGGTCGATTACCAGGGCTACGTGTACGACTGCGATTTCAACCAGATGCTCGGGCTGCCGCTACAACATTCGGGGCGACTGAAAACGCATTTGCGCGATCTGATGGCGGTCGATTTGCTCGGCAACCCGATCGTGGTGAAAGACCATTGCTACGGCTGTACGGCGGGGCAGGGTTCTTCCTGCGGCGGAGCGCTGGAAGCCGACGGTGATGGCCGACAGGCGCTGGCTGCCGCGGAGTAGGCAACTTCCATTAACCTCAAAAGTTCGTCATTCCAGCGTAGGCTGGAATCCAGTCCATCGTATTTTCAAGCGCTAGGGCGGACTGGCTCCCAGCCTACGCTGGGACGACGGTGATATTAGAAGTTCCCGGCAACAAAACACTATCATTGGCGCGGCTTCACAGCCATTTATGCTTGGTAAGCCGCACCAGTGCTTGCGTTTCATGTTTTCAGATCTTCCCTTCTATGACCCCAGGCCGATCCTGCCCACTTCATTATCGCTACCGATCGTCGGTGTTTATGGGCGCGGCGGAGATCCATGCCGATACGGTATACGTCATCGGCGGGCTGTACGGCAACCTGCCGGCATTGAACGCGATTCTGCAACTCGCCGCAAGCGAGGCGGTAACGCCGACGTTGATTTTCAACGGTGATTTCAACTGGTTCAACGTCGACGCGGCTAGTTTTACCGCAATCAATCGCGAGGTGCTGCGGCATGTTGCCCTGCGCGGCAATGTAGAAACGGAGCTTGGTGCCGATGATGGTGGAGGCTGTGGCTGCGCCTATCCGGAATACGTGATGGATGCAGACGTAGAACGTTCCAACGCGATCATGGGGCGCTTGCGGGGCGCCGCGCGCGCCTTTCCTGAATTCGTTCAATCGCTTTCGGCGCTGCCGATGCATGTGGTTGCGGCGGTCGGCAGCATGCGCGTTGGTGTCGTGCATGGCGACGCCGAATCGCTCGCGGGTTGGCGCTTCGCGCACGATGGCCTGCACGATGCCGCAAACGTCTCGTGGCTGCAGCGGATTTGCCGCGAGGCAAACCTCGCCGGTTTTGCCTCCAGCCATACCTGCCTGCCAACTTTTCGTCGTTTCGCCGATGCCGGCCGCCAGGTTTTCGTCATCAACAACGGTGCGGCCGGCATGCCGAATTTTTCGCACACCCAATACGGCTTGATTTCGCGGCTGTCCATTCATGCTGCGCCGGATGGCCTTGCGCAGTATGGCGACGTGATTGACGGCGTGTATGTCGATGCCATCCCGGTGCACTACGATGCCGTGCAATTCCAGAATTTGTTCCTCGAAAACTGGCCCGAATGCTCGCCGGCCCATGATTCGTATTTCAAGCGCATTGTCGACGGCCCCGCCTACGCCGCGCCGCACGCGCTCGGATTGATTCGTGCACCGCTGGTTTGCGCTTAGCCGGGCCCCGGGCGGCGAATTAACTTGCCGTGGTAACACTCTCGGTATAACTTTCAGTCTTTCCCGCTGGTCAATTTGCCGAACACCCTGGAGGCCCGCATGCCCCGCAAATCCGTTTCAGGCCAGTCGCGTTCCGCCACCGCCAACACCAAGACGATCAATCTCGCCTTGCAGGGCGGCGGGGCCCACGGCGCATTTGCCTGGGGTGCGCTGGACCGGTTACTGGAAGACGGCCGTCTGGCGTTCGAAGGTATCTCTGGCACCAGTGCCGGCTCGATGAATGCGGTGGTGCTAGCCGATGGGCTGCGCAAGGGTGGCCGGGATGGCGCACGCGCGGCGCTGGAGAGTTTTTGGCAGACCGTTTCCGTAGCCGGTGAACGCTATTCGCTGATCCGGTCGACTCCTTGGGATCGGCTCAAGACGGACCATTGGAACAGTGACGACAGCCTGAGCTTTCAGGCATTCAAGGCCATTACCAACGCGTTCTCGCCCTATCAGCTCAATCCCACAAACTTCAATCCGCTGCGCGATATTCTGAATGAGCTGGTCGATTTCGATGAACTCAAGCGCCATAAAACCCACAAGCTATTCCTCTCGGCCACCAATGTGCAGACCGGCAGTGTACGAGTATTTCAAAACCACGAAATCAGCGTGGATGCGGTGATGGCGTCGGCCTGCCTGCCCTTCCTGTACCAGGCGGTCGAAATCGATGGCCATACCTACTGGGATGGCGGCTACATGGGTAATCCTGCCCTGTTTCCGTTGTTTTATTGCACCGACGCACGCGACGTACTGATCGTGCACATCAACCCGATCGTGCGCGAGGGTACGCCCACCACGCCGCACGATATCGAAGATCGTGTCAACGAGATCAGTTTCAATTCCGCCCTGATCAAAGAATTTCGCGCCGTCGCATTCGTGCAAAAGCTGATCGGCGAGGGCTGGCTGAAGGACGAATACCGCGACCAGTTGAAATACGTACTCCTGCACTCGTTGCGTGCCGACGATGCATTATCAGATTTGTCGGCGGCGTCCAAACTCTGCACCGATTGGTCGTTCCTGCAGACGCTGCGCGATCGCGGCCGCGAAGGAGCCAGCGCGTGGCTTGAGCGGCACTTTGATGACATCGGCAAACGCCAGACCGTCGACCTGCATGCGCAATTCCTCAATAGTGGCAGCGAAATGAAGCCGCTTAACATGATAAAAACGCCAGGCGTTGCGCCGGGCGGGATAAAACGCAAACCCCCGCGTAAAACCCCGCCGAACGCACGACCGCCGGCCGCAAAACTCGTCAAATCCGCGAGGCGCAGGAAAACGTAGTTGTAATGGATTGAGG
>JANMXI010000132.1:0-8694 GCA_031394735.1 Pseudomonadota bacterium
AGCGGCGAATAGTAAGTGCCGCCCCCATCACGTCCGCCGGTGAACCATTGTCCGGGCTCCTGCGCGGCCTGTTGAAGCCGTCGCGCATCCAGCTTGCCGGCGACAATGGGCCCGGTTCCGGACTGTGCTGGGGACGCGGCATGCAGCCGCAGCGGGGTTGCCCAAATTCCGAAAAACAAAACGCCAAGCAAACCCGCATGCAGCGCTTTACACATGCCGAGGCTCGCGCAGGAACTTGAGCAGCGACTGGAAATAAAAGGCCTGGTCATCGTACAACGACATGTGACTTCCGTTCTCGCACACCACGGCGCGTGCATGCGGCATCAACTTGCTCATTCGGATGATGTCCTGCGGCGACATCGTGTCGTGGCGACCCACCAGCAACAGCGTCGTTGTCTTGATCAGGTGCAGATCGTTCCAGCGGTCCCAGTCCTTGAAATTCCCGACGATGTTGAATTCATCCGGTCCTTGCATGGTTTCATACACCGTCGCATTCATGCCGCGCATCGTGCGGGACACGGGCTCGGGCCAGGGCATCGAGCGGCACAAATGTTTCGTATAAAGATGGTCCAGGATCAGCTTCTGATACTCATCGGACTTCGTCTGGCCTTTGTCCTCGTAGGACTTCAACGCCTGCTGCACCGCCGTCGGGAGTTGGGCGCGCAATTCATTGGCGTATTTGACGTAGGCAGCAACGCCGGCCGTCATGTTCGACACCACCAGCGCGCTCAAATGCTGTTGATATCGCAACGCGTATTCCATGCCGAGCATGCCGCCCCAGGAATGACCGAACAACACGAAGCGCTCCAGACCCAACGCGACACGCACCGCCTCCACTTCCTCCCGGTATCGATCCACCGTCCACAGCGACAGGTCCTCGGGTCGGTCGGAAAATCCGCAACCCAACTGATCGTAATAAAAGAATCGGAATTCATCGACGGGGAGAAATTCCTCGAAGCATTCGAAATAGAAATGCGACATGCCGGGACCGCCGTGCAACAGCAGCACCGGAATCGGACCATGACCGATCTGCTTGACCCACACCTGATGACCGCCGGGAATATCCACCATGCGCGCGCCGCTGGTCTTCACCCCATCGGTGCGTCCATTGGCGACCCCGCCATTGGAAGTACGCACCACCCGCGTGCCCACGCCAGCGGCGGAACCCAGAGACGGAACCGCGATCGCGGCCGCGCCGCTGCCCAGGAAACTTCGCCGTGAAAATGTCATGTCAGACTCCCTTGCATCAGGCGCTCCAATTCGTGAACACCAATTGTACGCGTCGCGACAACCGCCGAAACATGCGTTCATACGTCATCGCCGGGTCGAACAGATAATTACCGAAGTGCTGATTCAGCAACGCGAAAATAACCGCGGTTGCATCCGCGACAGGCAAGTTGGCGCGTACCCGACCCGCGGCTTTCTGCCGCTGCAGCAACTCGGCCATCTGCCGCATGGTCTCCGATTCCGACTTGCGTACGAACTCCGTGAGCAAACCTTCATTGCCCAGCCCCGGGAACACCGTGAGCTGCAGCAGTTCCCGGCTCGCCCAGTGATCGCCGCCCAGGTCTCCATAGCAGGAAAGGAGCGCCACCATGGATTTCCCCGGGTCCGCGGGCAAGCGATCAATGACCTTTTGTGCCGAGGACAGAATGCGCTGCAAATCCGGCTCGAGCAACGCCACCACCAGCCCCTGCTTGGAGTTGAAATACTTGTACACCGTGGCAACACCGACGCCGGCTGCGGCGGCGATTTCCTCGAACGTGGTGCGTTCGTAACCCTGCTTCTCAAACAAACTGCCCGCTGCGCTCAGCATTGTCGCTCGTCGTTTCTGCTTTTGTGATTCGCGCCGGCCCATCATGAGGCGGGTGCCTTCGCGAGCGCAGCGCGTACGCCGGCGAGAATCTCGGCGACGCTTTGCGAGGAATGAAACGTTCGCACCACGCGTCCATCCGGTGCGGCCAGGTAGATCATCACACCATGATCGATGCCACCACTTCCCGCCTTCCAGGGTACGCCAAAAGCCTGCGCCGCATCGACAATCGCTGCCTGATCACCGGTCAGCGCGCGCAGGCGCGGATGAAAATGCGCTGTGAACTCACGAAGGCGTGCCGGAGAGTCCCGGTCGGGGTCGACGCTGACGAACAGCGGCGTGACGACGACATGATCCGCATCGAGGCGATTCACGACCGCGGTCATCGTCGTCATTGCCGTGGGACAGATATCTGGGCAGGCGGTGTAGCCGAAGTACACCAGCAGCCAATGGCCGCTCAACTCCTGCGCACCGACGCGATGCCCATATTGATCGACGAGCCGGGAGTCCGCAGCGGCGGAGGCAGCAAGCGCTGCGAACACCATGAACGCCACCGCCAGATGGCGGGCCGCAGAAATCATATGGCCACGATCCATCCCATGGCGCCGCGTTCGGCCATGTGACTTTGATGCGGATGAAACATGTAGCGTCCGCGTCGTGGCAGACGAAATTCGAGAATGGCGCGCTCTGCAGGTCCCAGACTCACGATATCGGTGTGCTCATGGGGGGTCAGCGAGGTGCCGGAGCGATACAGATCGAAGGTCTGCGCATGCAGATGAAAGGACGCGATGGGATCGTGCTCCACCATGTTCAGCAGATAGATGCGCACCAACTCACCGGCCGGCACTTTCAAGGGAAAGCGTTCGTAGTAACCGGCAACGCCGTTCCAGGCATACAGCTCGTTGCGGCCATCGCCATCCACATCGAAGCCGCACAGACACAGCACGAACTCGTGCGCGGCCGGCCGCGGCTTGGGCGGATCCACGATCATCGTGCCGTACATGCCCTTGCCCAAGTGCCATGAATACGGCGGCACATGGCAGTGATACGGATGCAGGCCGACGGGGCCAGCTTCGATTTCATAGGTCAATGCGGCGCTCCCCGCGACGCGGCTCAAGCCATCCTGCTGCACATCGTGAGCGCCATGAAAATGTACGCTGTGCGGCGTGCCCGAATGATTCGCCAGGGAGACACGCAGACGTTGACCGACGGTGGCACGCACGATGGGCCCGGGGACGCTGCCGCCATAGGCCCAGACGCGCATGTTCTGTCCGCCCGCCACTTCCAAGGTGGTCTCGACCACCGAGAGGTCGACTTCGCGAACTTCCTCGCTGCGCGGCGACCACACAGGCGGCGTATGGAGTGCGTCGCGACTGCCGGCCGGGAGATACGGCGGTGGCGCGTACTTCGCCACGTAGCCCACGCCTGTGGATCCCTTACCCGCATCGGTGATGCAATCAACGTCTATCGGCGGTGACGCAGTTTTGTTCTCGTTACGTGCGCCCAGCAGTCGCTGCGCCGGCAGCATCAGCCCGCCGATAAGCCCTGCCGCGCCACCAAGACCGCCAAAACGAAACAGATCGCGGCGCCGCAGCGGCATTTAGCTGATGCCGCCGATGGCGGAGCCGATCACCAGCACCAGTGCATAGAGACCGGCACCGCCGCCGATCGCCACGAGGCGCGTGCGCGAGGCCAATTGCGCGCCGCCCAGCAGCAGATACGCCAGTGCGCCCACGAAGGGCAGCAGGAAAATGAGCAGCGCCCAACCCCAGACGGCGGCGCCGGAGATGCCTTCGCGTTTCCCCAGGTCCCACAAGGCGAGCGTGCTCCACACGACATACAGAAGTAGTGGCAGCAGGTAACCGTACAGGCCGAGGATCATTTGCAGGTTGCTGGGCAAGGTGACATTCATGACAAAGACTCCCAATTCAAATGATCAACTCAAGGCTTTGGGGCCGAGGGGTCCGCCTGCCAGCCAGATGCCCACGGCCAGCGGAATCAGCCAGACCAACAAACCGGCGAACACGATGGCGTAGCGCGACGTCGGCCGCAGCGACCGCGCCGAAGTGATCAGATACGCCGCCCCGCCCACCACGGGAAGCAGCAGAACTACGGCACCCCACAGCCAGCGACCACCTTGTGCCGCGCGCTCGTTCAAATCCAGGAGCGACAGTGCCGCCCAACTCGCATACAGCATGAACGGCAACACGTAAAGATAGACGACGAACCACCACTGAAACGCGGTAGCGGGCGAGTTGACTGAAAACAGACTGGGCATGATCGGTTACCTCTGAACTCGGTCTGCGGCCGGGGTCTTGATCGCATTCAGATCCGGTTTCACGGCCGCGAACACGTTCACCGCCGGCACCACCGGCGCATCGACGCCGCCGGGAATATTCAACTGCGGCGCCGGCACAGGACGCGTACGGTAATCGTTGAGCTTGAACAATCCCAAGCGGATTTGTGCGATGGAGCCGAAGAACGTCATCGAGGTGGACAGGTCCGATGCGATCGGCAACCGCCAGCCCTCGCACGCATTGAGCTTTTCCAATCCCCACGGCAGCGTGGTGCGATACACATTGTCGGCAAAACAATTGCCGCGCGTTCCGAATCCACCGGCGACGAGGTCGGCGCGGCCGGATTGCAACACCACATTGCTGCGTACGACGTGCCCGGTCGACGGCCAGAAGTGGCGATCCAGGATCGGCACGATCAACACTCCGTTGTTGCGGCTGCGCAGGATGGTGTTGTGCTCGACGTGATTGTTATGGGTACCGACCAGGGCGATGCCGTTGCCGGCAAGCGTCTCGGTGGCATAGAAGCCGGCGGCTTCATTGTCCAATCCGCTGTCGGTGACCAGATTGCCCATGATGGTGGTGTCGCGGCCCGGCGGCACCAGTTCGATGTCGAAGGTGGTGGTGCTCAGTCCGGTGCGGTTGTGCGCAAAGCGCGAATTCACGATGTACATGTCGCCGCTGGAATTGGTGCCGGAGTAACCCAGACCACTGTAGTTACCGTCGACATCGTTCAACACCACCCGACACGGCGCGCATTGACCGACGTAAAACGCCGAGTCTGGCGAACCGCTGGCAAACGAATGCTCGAACACGCCATCGCTGGAGCCGAAGGCGTAAATGCCGTAATCACCGTTGTTGTACGCCGTCAGGTAGGAGCCGCGGAAGCCCTTCACGCCGGTCCAGAAAAATCCGTTCAAGGTGAAATTGCGCGCCGTCATGTTTTCGATGGCCACGCCGTTGCCGCCCACCATGATGCCGGTGGCCAGCTCGAATTTGCCGTCCAGGATCACGACGTTGCGGTCCACGCCACGCAACGTCAAGCTGGGTGTGGTGACGAACACGGCTTCGGTGTATTCCCCTTTATCGATCAGTACCATGTCGCCGGGATTGGCGGCATCGACGCCGTTCTGAATGGTCGGGTAGTCCTGCGGCACGCGGCGCGTGACGCCGCTCGCCCTGTCGACCACCGCGAGCACACCGCGAGCTCCCGACGGCGGCGTGTATTGCACATCGCCCACCACCGCCACGCCGACCATACCCACCTTTCCGTCGGGCGTCGCGTGGAAGGAGCAATAAAACGGAAACACCCCCTGCGTCGAGAACACCACCTCACTCATGTCCTCCGGTCGCATCTTGATGTTGCCGAAGGTCTTTTCGGTGGACCAGGACTTGTCGACGGAGAGCGCATTGTGATCGTTACGACCGGTGTTGATGAACACCACCGATCCGCCCACGGGCACGCGCACGATGGAGGGTGAATAGCTGTTGTCGGCCATGGAGACGAGCACGGTGCCGGTTGGCTTGGGCTCCTGCTTGCCGCACCCGCTCAAACTGACTGCGCCGATGAGGACGCACACGGCCCATGCGATGGGTGCGCCGCGACCGCCTGAGCTCATGAACATGGATTGCCCTTGAGAAATACGTAGAGTTATTTGCAAAACACTATCGAAATTTTCCAAAGCGTATGCCTGAGCCCGGACAGTGTCAACAACCAAAAAAAAGGCGGCGCCGGATGGCCCCGCCGTTTTTTGACCACTGCGAAATGCGTCGTCACTTAGAAAGTCGCGCGCACCTCGACCCCGATGGTGCGCGGCTGGTTGACGAACAATCGCGGACGCCCCGGCGTCTCGGCGGCAATCGAGCGGCTGTCGCCGAGATTCGCGCGCTCATCCGTCAAATTCTTGCCGACGATCGCGAAATCCAAGCGACCGCGTGCAACCGCGATACGCGCATTCACCAGGTTGTAGGAAGGACGCTCACGCGGATCGACCGGGTTGTTGTTGCCGCTGAAGCTCTTGCCGATGTAGGAGAAATCCACGCCGCTGATCAACTTCCAGGTGTCGTTGATCGGCATGGCGTAGTTGACGCCAGCATTGGCGGTCCACTCGGGCACCTGGTACACGGGCGAGCCAACCTGCTGCGGCGACGTCGCGCTCGCTTCGGTGATCTTGGCGCGCTGGTAGCCCAGACCCAGGGAGAAATCCAGCCGCTCGGTGGCGCGGCCGCGAACCTCGAGTTCAGCGCCCTTGCTCTCGGCGGCGCCGGCATTGGCGCGATACTGGAAGCCGCAGGACAGCAGGATCTGCTGCTGGATGTCCTTCCATTTGATGTAGAACGCGGCGGCATTGACAGTCAGACGATTCTCCAGCCACGCCGTCTTGGTGCCCAATTCATAATTCCACAAGGAATCCGACTTGAAGCGACGCGTCGCATCCAAGCTGAGATTGGGATTGATGGCCTGCAGGTTCTCAAGACAGTTGAGCGCGGCTCCCGGCGTGGGATCGCCGGCCGGCACCGATGGCACCAATCCGCCCGGACGAAAACCCTTGGCGGCCATGGCATACACCATGTGATCCGGCGTGATGCGGTAATCGATCTGCACCTTCGGATTCACGCCGCTTTCGCTGCTGGAGGAAGGCGCGTCGACGATGCGCGGACCGCCACCCACTGCCAGGCCCAACTGATAGCCTTCCGCAGTGGTCTTCACCTTGTACCAGCGCAAGCCGGCCGTGACCTTCAGTTGCTTGGTGAATTCATAGGAGAGCTCGCCGAATACTGCAGGCTCCTTCACCGTAGTGTGGCCGTCGCTCGCGAAAATCAGATTGGCGACTTCCGGGTTGTTTTGGCCGCCCAGGTCGTTGTCCAGTCCTGGGATGGTCGCGCCTGGATAATAAGCATTGAACGGCACACGGCCATGAAAATCCGAATAGAACCCGCCGACCACGTACTGCAGCGGTCCGTCCAATTCCGACGCGAAGCGAATTTCTTGAACGAAGCGCTGATAGCTCTTGATTTCGTCGATGCCGCCCGGACTCGGCGGGACGCCGACATTCGAAATGATGGCGCCCCAAACGAAATCGGTTTCGTCCTCGGTCTCGCGCACCTTGCGGTCAAAATAAGCCGTCGAAGACACCAGTTCGCCGAACGCCGTCTTCCACTTCAAACCCACCGAATACAATCCCCACTCATCCGACCCACCTTCCGGCACGTTGAACCAGCGCGCCTGCGTGAGCGAGCTGGGGCGCATGGCATTGGGAAGCGGTGCGAAGTCGGCATAGTCAGGCCCGTAGGCATAGCCGACCCGATTGCCGGGCGCACTCAGCACATCCGCCATCGGGAAGCCATTGAAGGTGGTGCGCTGGCGCATCGCGCGCGGCGTGATGGTCACGTTGTCGTTGACCTTGAAGGTGAGGCTCACGGCGCCACCGTAGGTATCGACGGCACCGATGTTGTCGAGCGTGGTGACGCCGGTGGCGTCCAAAGGCCGGCAGGTCTGGCCCGCGGCGGTGTCGACGCCGGCGGTAGCCGGGTCGGTGCAGAAGCTGCGCTTGAAGTAACCTGCTTGACGATCGTAGAAGCCCGACACGCGCGCTGCGAGCCGGTCGGGAATCAGCGGAATGTTGACCACCGCATCACCCGTATAGTTGGGGTCGCCGGTTTGTGAGGTCTTGCCGATGCCACCATGAACCGTGGCCTCGAAGGTATTCAAATTGGGAGGCTTGGTGATGATGCGTACGGTGCCGCCCATGGAGCGTGCGCCATAAAGGGTGCCCTGCGGACCGCGAAGCACTTCGATGTGATCGATGTCCAGCACCCGCGGGTCGATGGAATCGGGGAGCGGAGTTTCATCGAGGTAGAAGCCGGTGACGTTGTCACCTGAAATGCCGCGAATGGATATGGTGCGCGAGGTGCCCACGCCATCGCCGGTAGGCGCGAAGGCAAGGTTCGGCACCTTGGTTCCATAGTCGAAAAACGACGAGATGGCCTTTTGCTCCAGCGCAACGGCGCCGAAGGTGGTCATCGACAGCGGCACCGTCTGCTCGCTCTCGGAGCGCTTCTGCGCCGTCACCGTGATCATTTCCAACTCGGTGGACGATGCCGCCTGCTCAGCGGCGAAGACCGGCAATATGGCTGCGGAGGCCATGACGCCGAGTACGGCAATGCAATTACTCTTGATCCCCATCATTTTTCTCCTAGCGCGAAACACCGAGTTTGAATTATCGAGCAACGCTTGCCATTCTGTCGTGGCATTAATACTACAACTGTGACACGACAATCGCGGGTTCGCAAGAATTTTTGTATCATTACTTGTCATGCACTTCGATATAGCGGTGAGCAAGGGATCCGCGTCATCGAACTCGCCGGCTGCAGAAATTTGATACGCTCGCCCACAGCTCGGTGGGCACATCGTCCAGTTTTAACGCCTGAATCACGGAGTTTGCATGCACCCTGAGATCCTGGAAAAGCTCTTTTCGGTGGCCGGCAAGAGCGTGCTGATCACCGGAGGGTCCAGCGGCATCGGCTTCATGCTGGCGGCGGCGTTCGTTGCGGCCGGCGCCCGCGTCACCATAACCGGGCGCAAGG
>JANMXI010000133.1:0-16666 GCA_031394735.1 Pseudomonadota bacterium
GTCGCAGGTCGACACGCTGGAGAAGGACTTTCAGGTCGCGCGCGGTGCCAATCAACGCCTACCGCCCGGCTGGCATGCGCATCTGGGCTATCTGTATTTCCAGCTCGGCAAAGCTGATCAGGCCAGGCAGGAGTTCATGACGGAGAAGGCGGAATTCCCCGAGTCCGCAGCCTTCATGGACCGGCTCATCGCGAGGATCAAAAAATCATGAGCCGGCGCACGCCTCGTTTGCTCGCCCTCGCCCTGTGCTCAGTGTGGGCGTTGGCTGGCTGTAAGACCGTCACGCCGTATGACTACACGAATTTTCGTGCGCACCGACCCTGCTCCATCCTGGTGCTGCCGCCACTGAACGAAAGCACGGCGGTGGAAGGAACCTACAGCTATCTGTCCACCGTCACACAACCACTGGCGGAATTGGGCTACTACGTATTCCCGGTGGCGATCGTGGATCAATTCCTGAAGGAAAACGGCATGCCGACAGCGGGCGAGATGCACCAGGTCCCGCTGGCGAAGGCGGTGGAAATCTTCGGCGCCGACTCGATACTGTTCGTCACGCTGAAGCAATATGGCAGCAAGTATAATGTCCTGAGCAGCACGACCACCGTCTCGGCCGAGGCGAAGCTGGTCGATACCCGCACAGGTCTGCTGTTATGGGAAGGCAAGGGAATGGCCCAGCAAGGATCCGGTGGGTCGGGCAACATCATCGCCGATCTCGTCGGCGCGGCCATCACGCAGGCCATCAATTCCAAAACTGACCCCGGACATCAGGTCAGCCGGCTTGCCAATCAGCTCATGTTCACCAAAAAAGACGCAGGCCTGCCTTTCGGGCCTTACAATCCGAAATACGCTGTGTCGCCCTGAAGGGCGACGCCGCACTCGATTACCCGTCATTTTTCGGAGAGTGTTCATGAGTTCCATGCGACTTGCGCGCGCCTGTCTGATCCTGGTTGCCTGCTGCAGTTCCGCCTTGCCCGCCACCGCCAAAGAGATCCTGCTGATCAACGGCAAGATCTTCACCGGCAATCCACAAAGTCCCTACGCTGAATCCGTGTCGGTTCGCGACGGCAAGATCGTTGCGGTCGGCAATCGCTTCGACGTCAAGGCCAGCGTCCAGGGCGATGCACAAGTCGTGGATCTCGGCGGCAAGACTCTGCTGCCCGGATTGATCGACAGTCACGTGCATGCGATCTACGGTGGCATCGGATTGCTCTCAGCGGATGCGCAGGACAAGATCAGCGACGTAGCCGCGTTGGAAGGCTTTGCAGCGGAGGCTAAAAAGAGCGGACGCGGCATGAACGGCGATGTGCTGGTGGTGACCGGCGTGCCGCTGGCGATCTGGTCGCACATTCCGGAGTTGAACGAGCGCTTCAATGGCGGCGCCTATGCGAATCAGCCGGTTTTTTTGGGCGGCATGGACGGCCACACCGGCTGGTCGAATGCGGCGCTGCGCAAGCGCGCGGGACTGAACAAGGCGTACATCTCCAAACTCGCGGAAGCCAAGCGCAAGTATTACGGCATTCAGCCCGACCTCACGCCCAACGGCTTTGGCGTGGATGAGGGCCTGGACATCGTGCAGAAGAAAATCCCTCCGACCGATGCGGCCAAACAATTGGCCGGCGCTGAAGAGGCCGTGAAGTATTTGCACAGCTTAGGGATCACCTCGTGGCTGGACCCCGCGGTGGACGCCGCGCAACTCACCGCGTATCGCGATCTGGCGGCAGCCAACAAGCTCACCGCACATGTCGCTGCGTTCGTGGTGGTGAAGGCGAACCAACCGAAGCCGTTGCAGGAGGCTTTGGCACTGAAGGCAAAGTTTGCGGATGTCCCCAATCTGACGGTACCCGGCGTGAAAGTCTTTGCCGACGGTGTGGTAGAATATCCTTCCCAAAGCGCCGCCATGACGGCGCCGTACAAGAACACCGGCAAGATGGGCGACCTGCTGTTTGAGCCGGCGAAGTTCGCGCAACTGTGCATCGATGCCGACAAGCAGGGCTTGATCGTCCACACGCATGCGATCGGCGATCTGGCCGTACACGAAACCTTGAACGGCTATGAAGCGGCGCGCAAGGCGAACGGCGACAGCAAGCTGCCGCACACCATCACGCACTTGCAATTCGTTCGTGGCGACGATGTACCACGCTTCAAGCCGCTCGGCATCGTCGCGTCGTATCAATTGCTGTGGGCGGCGGCGAGCGTTGACAGCATCGATCTGGTGCAACCGTACGTAGCCCCGGACATCTACTCCTGGCAGTATCCGGCGCGCTCCATGCTGAATGCCGGCACCGTCATTGCCGGCGCAAGCGACTGGCCGGTGTCGACGCCCAATGTGTTCAATGGCATCTACGAGGCCGAAACGCGCAAGGGACCCAAGGGCGTGTTGGATGCGAACCAGGTCATGCCGCGCGATGCGATGTTGTACGCCTACACCATCAACGCCGCTCGAGCGATGAATCAGCAGGCATCCATCGGCTCCATCGAGCCGGGCAAACAGGCCGATTTGACGCTGGTGGATCGCGACGTACTGACCGTGCCGGCCGAAGAAATGCGCGACACGCAGGTGGTGTGGACGATGGTGGGCGGCGACTGGGTATACCGGGCGCAGTAGCGCCCGGGTTGGCGCGTCACGGCACCGCTTCGGCGGCCGTGACGCGCCATGCCAGCGAGGCTGCCTGCTCCGCACTCATCGCCTGAAGGCCTGAGTCGACGCTCATCGTTTCGCCGGGCTTGAGCGTGGCCCGCACCAACCGCGCCTGACCTTGCTGCGCGATCTGACCGCTCGCATCCACTTGCACTGGCACGATCTGCAGATTGGTGACGCTCACCTGCGAACGGTTTTGTACGGCGAAGAACACGCGGCCGCTACCATCCTGTTTCACCGCGGTCGCAATGTATTGCCCCGGGTTCGTTGCCAGGTCCATGCGCTGGAACTCGCCTGCCGCCATCTGCCCATACTCGCTCTGTGAACCAGCCGCGGCTTGAAACATTTGCCGTGCGCCGGCCGTATCGCCACGTTCCTTGGCCAGACTTCCCAGGTAGTACGCGGCCGGCGCCGTGGGCAGCAGGCTCGCGCTCTTCTTCAACCATTCCTCAGCCTTGGCCTTGTTGCCGATTTTGAGCTGCGCGATGCCGCCGCCCAGATACGGCGCGTAGTAATTCGGATCCAGATTGATGGCCTTTTGATAGGACACCAACGCTTCGGCCGGTTGCTTTTGCGCCAATGCAACGTCGCCTAGCAATTGCGTGAAACGCGCTTCGCGCGGCAGCATCTGCTCGGCCTCGCCCACCAGCTTTTTGGCAGTGACGAAATCTTTTTTGCCGGCAGCCGCCATGGCCTGATCGTATTTGTCGTAAGCCGGCTTCATTTTGCGAAGCGGCGCCATCTTGGCGGCGAAGCGGTCGGCGCCGACATCACCGGCGCCACCGCCGAGCTCTGCGCGAGTCGCCTCATTCTTCGCTACGCGTTCCGCCGAAGGGGGATGCGAGGCGAACATACCCTGCAGCCAGCCTTGATTGCCCTGGCCCTTGGACAGACGCACGAAGGTCTGCTGCAGCGTGACCGCGCCGTTCAAGTCGTAGCCCGCACGCTTCATGTACACCATGCCGTAATGATCGGCCTCGAGCTCCTGGTCGCGGCCGTAGTGCATTTGCGCCATCTGCGCACCCACACCGACGCCTTGAAGGGCCATGTTGGCCAGATTGCCGTCAACGTTGCCGACCGCAAGGCCAACCGTCGCGGCGACCATGCCCACTTGCATCAGCGTGCCGCGCTCCTGCGCTTTGGCGCCATGTCGTGCGGCGGCGTGCACAATTTCATGGCCGAGCACCGCCGCCAGTTCGGATTCGTTTTTCAGCTCCGGCAGCAAGCCACGGTTCACCGCAATCTTGCCCCCCGGCAACGCCCAGGCATTGGGAACCGAGCTGTTGAGCACGACGAATTCATACGGCAGCTTGCGATCCGACACGGCCGCGAGCTTCTGTCCGACCTGATTGATGTACGCGGTGAGGTCCGGATCGAGCGAGAAGTCGCCCCCCTCGCCCTGCCGGGTCGGCGCATAGTTCTGTTCACCGGTCTGAATCTCCGAGGTTTCAGAGACCCATTGTAATTCCTGCTTGCCGGTCACGGGGTTCACCCCGCAACCGCTGAGCGTCACCGCCAGTGACAGCGACGCCAGCAACCCGATGCGGTTTCGATTCGTTGTGTTACTCGTCATCATGCCCCGCGCAACTCTCGCTCAGCCACTTGCCGGTAAACTGCACCATCACCTTGCCTCCGCCTTCCACGACATTTTCAATGCTGCCTTTGACATGATCGCGGCCCTGCATCTCCACCCGCATATGACTGGTCCTCGATTCCGCTCCCGTGCACGCCACCGTGGCTTCCTGCAAGGTGTAGGTCTGCGCAGTAATCGTGGTTTTGCAATGTCGGTCTTCCTTGTCGTCGGAGGCGCGGAAGGCGCCTTTTTTGATATCCTCGGCGCTGACGCAGCTCTTGTGGATACGGGTCATGGGCTGCATCGCGGCGCGCTTTTGCAAATCGGCCTGCAGCTTGGCGCGCTGCGCCGGCGGCATCTTGTCGAGTACCGATGGTGGGATCAACGAGCCACGGACATCCGTGGAGAAGGCGACTTCCCACAATCCCAATTTTACATCCAGTGAATCGCCCGCCAGTGCCGCCAGCGGCAGTGCGATCAGTACCGGCCCCAAAACGCGTGAAATTCGCATGATCTCACTCCTTGGTTTGTCCGTCCCCACGTGACGATAGCGCGAACTGCACAGGTTGAGTAGATGGCAGGACAGAGTCCTACCGCGGTGGGGCCGCATCCAGCTACACTAAACCGCATGCAAGCGCTGCACCTGATGCTCCACGCCACCCTTCGCTCTGGCGGATGAGCATGTCCGCAACGCTGCTGCTGGATTACATGCCCCTCGAGCAGCTCGCCCACAGATCCGCCGACTGGTGGAGTCGCGTACTAGGCGTGGTCGGATTCGACGGATCGCCTCGCATCGAGCAGCAGCAGGTGCCGGTCACCGCCAGCATGACGCCGATGCTGGGTGGTGAAGCAGGACTGTGTGAAGTGTGGCGTGTTGCCGATGGTGACGCCTTGCAACCAGAGGATGCGGCGGGTGTCGGCGGGCGGCTTCGCTATCGCCACTGCGACCAATTGCTGTTTGGCTGCGTCAACGTCGTGGAGCAGGATCTGCTGTACGCCGGCGAGAACAATCCATCCGCCGCGTTGCAGCGCGCCACGCGCACTGCTTACCAGGACATGTTTGCGCTCCTCAACACCACTGGCCACGCTCACTTGATCCGCGTTTGGAACTATCTGCCCGAGATCAACGGCCACTCCGACGGCGAGGAGCGCTACCGACATTTCAATTCGGCCAGGGCTTCTGCATTTGCGCAATCCGGCCGGGAGGATGTGGCCAGCGTGCCGGCAGCCAGCGCGCTGGGATCCGGCGCCGGATCGCCGCTGTCGATCTATTTTCTCGCCGCGCGGCACACGCCGGTGATGATCGAAAATCCCCGCCAGATCAGCGCGTATCGCTATCCCCCGCAATACGGTACGCACAGCCCGCTGTTCTCTCGAGCCTGCGTCACGTCCTCGCCCGGGGGCACCAATCTGTTCGTGTCCGGCACTGCCAGCATCGTCGGTCACGAGACCATTCATCGCGGCAATGTGGTTGCGCAAACCCGCGAAACGCTCTGCAATATCACTGCGTTGCTGGAGGAGGCCAATCGCCGCACCCGACCCTCCCGGTACACCCTTGACAGTCTCCAATACAAAGTCTACATACGCGACCCGTCGGATCAACCCGCCGTCGCGGCAGAGCTGGCGGCGACGTTGCAGACCTCCACCCGCGTCGTGTACTTGCAGGCGGACGTGTGCCGCAACGATCTGCTGGTGGAAATCGAAGCCAGCGGCGAATCAATGCACGCCCCAAGTCAGTGGTCATGAGCCGACCTCGCACCCTTACAGCAATGTCACTTTGGGCGGCGATGTCGTGCGCGGCGGTGTGCTCGACAGTGAACGCGGCGTCCAGCAACACCGCCGGCGAACAAAAGCCATTGTGGGAATTCGGTCTGGGAGTGGGCGCACTCGGATTCGCGGACTATCGCGGCGCCGATACCGACAGCGTCTACCCAGTGCCGGTGCCGTACATCGTCTACCGTGGCAAATTTTTCAAAGCCGACAAAGACGGCATTCGCGGGCTGTTTCTGCACAGTGAGCATGTGGAAATCAATCTGAGCGTGAATGCCACCACTCCGGTGCGCAGCACGAGCCGCGGCATCCGCGCGGGGATGCCCTCGTTACGGCCGGCGCTGGAAATCGGACCGTCGGTGGATGTGCACTTGTGGAAATCAGCGCAACGCCAGGTCGCATTGGACCTGCGCATGCCGGCGCGCACAGCCATTACACTGGAAACCTCGCCGCGGCGCATCGGCTGGCTGTTTGCGCCGGCGTTGAATCTCGACATCACAGATCCCGGCGGGCATCGTGGGTGGACCGCGGGGCTGCTGGCGGGTCCTCTGTTCGCGGACCGGCGCTACAACGAGTACTTTTATTCAGTGGCGCCGCAGTTTGCAACGGCGGTGCGCCCGGCCTACCGCGCCAGTGGCGGATACGGCGGCGCGCAATTCATCGTGTCTGCATCGAAACGTTTCGATCGCTACTGGGTGGGCGGATTCGCGCGCTACGACGCCTTGAGCGGCGCCACCTTTGCTGCCAGTCCGCTGGTGAAATCCAACCACTATTGGACCGCAGGCTTTGGTATTGCCTGGATGATCGGCAAATCTGCGCAAAACGTCGATGCTGATTAGTCGCGTCTACAATAATGCCGCGCGTATGACCCGTCTTCTCAAAATTCCGCTCGAATATCTCGCGATGTATTCCTCGTTGTGTCTGCTGGGCACCATCTGTCTGCTGTGGTCCCTGCTCGCGCTGCCCCTGTATTTTCTATTGCCGCGGCGCTTGGGAACGCAGGTGGGGCGTTGGGGCATCATGCGCGGTTTCGCTGCATACGCCTGGTCATTGCGCATCATGGGTGCGTACCGGTTGGACTTGAGTTGCATCGACAGTCTGCGCGGTGGTCCACCCCTGATACTGGCGCCGAACCACCCGCAGCTCATCGATGCATTGCTGCTGCTCACGCGTCATCCCAACATCGCCTGCGTGATGAAATCGGCGCTGATGCGCAACATCTTCCTGGGCGCAGGGTCGCGGTTGGCGCGCTATGTCCGCAATGACTCGCCGCGGCAATTGATCAAGGAGGCGGTCGCCCACCTGCAGGAGGGATGTCTGCTGCTGTTATTTCCCGAAGGCACGCGCAGTCTGCAAGCGCCCATCAATCCCTTCAGATCCAGCATTGGCGTGATCGCCAAGCATGCGAACGTGCCGGTGCAGACCGTGCTGATCGAAACCGACTCCCCCTATCTCAGCAAGGGTTGGACATTGTTTCAGCGGCCGACCCTGCCGATCACTTATCGGGTGCGATTGGGCAAGCGCTTCGACCCGCCGCTCGACACGGCCGCCTTCGTCACCGAACTGGAGCGCTATTTCCGCGCCGAACTGCGCAATGCACCGCAGAATCTCTGGCTCGAGCAGCGAACGCAACCGAGCGAGGAACTCGACTCGGTGTCGGACACATGAGCGGTAACAGCACCACGCATCTGGTGCTGATTCCCAGCTACAACACCGGCCCCCTGGTGTATGAGGTCGTGCGGGAAGCACGCACGCGCTGGACACCGGTGTGGGTGGTCATCGACGGCAGCACCGACGGCACAGCGCAACAACTGCGCGCCATGGCGCAGGCGGATCCCGGATTGACGGTCATCTTCATGCCGCGCAACGCCGGCAAAGGGGCGGCTGTTCTGACCGGCATGACGGCCGCCGCCCATGCCGGCTTCACCCATGCGCTGACGATGGATGCCGACGGACAGCATCCAGCCGACAAGATCGAAGAATTCATGGCGGCCTCGCTGGCGCAGCCGCAGCATATGATCCTGGGCGATCCGGTCTTCGATGCCAGTGCACCGCTGCTGCGCGTGCGAGGACGTAAAATTTCCAACTTCTGGACGAACCTGGAAACGCTGTGGGCCGGCGTTCACGACTCGTTGTTCGGCTTCCGCATCTACCCCATCGCAGCGACCCTGGCCATCATGCGCAAGAATCGGTGGATGCGCAGATTCGATTTTGACGTTGAAATCGCCGTGCGGCTGGTCTGGCGCGGGGTGCTGCCGGTCAATATTCCGACGCCGGTCCGGTACTTAAGACCTGAAGAAGGTGGGGTGTCGCATTTCAAATACGGCCGCGACAACGTCCTGCTGACCTGGATGCATATGCGATTATTTACCGGTTTTCTGCTCCGGTTGCCGCTTCTGCTGATCCGCCGGCCGTGGCGCGGCTAGAGGGCGGCGGACCCCTTATAGTATAGTGCCGTCTTCGAATCCGAAGACGTACTTGCCTATGCCCGACAACGCGACGCTCAGGCAATCCGCGGCGCCCGTGGCCGATGCCGGGTTGCCGCAGGAACTGGCGAATTTACTGGTCGAGTCACTCAATCTGGACATGAGTGCCGGGCAGATCGACCACCAAGCTGCACTGTATGGGGAAGGATTGGGACTGGACTCCATCGACATCCTCGAACTGGCGCTGGTCGTCTCCAAGCGCTACGGCGTGCAGCTTCGCGCCGACAACAGCGACAATCTGAAAATATTCAGCTCGCTCCAGGCGCTCGCCGACTACATCGCGGCCCATCGGACGAAATGACCGCAAAGGCCGCTGTCGCGCTGCGAATCGTGCTCGTGGCGATGGGCGCCGTGGGCTACGACCTGCTCGCCCACTACAGCAATCGACCTACCACCTCGAGCAATCTCGGCGCGGTGTTGGCGACGCTGCCGCCGCTGTTGATTACTGCCGGATTCGCCTGGCGCTCGACGCACCGGTATGCCGTGCTGACGTTTTGCGTGTTGGCGGTGGTGGCCTTGATCGTTTTTTGGCCGGCCTTGCAGCGCCATTTTGCGATCCTGTACCTGTTGCAGCAATGCGGCATGTGGGGCGCTTTGCTGTTCGGATTCGCGCGCTCTCTCCGAGCGGGACAGGTTCCGCTTTGCACCCATTGGGCCGATGCAATGCACGGCCCGCTGACCGCCGCGGAGTTGCGCTATACGCGCAGCGTAACTCAAGCGTGGTGCGGGTTCTTCGCCGCGATGGCGCTGACGGGAGTGCTGTTATTTTTCGCCGCACCGCGCAGTGTGTGGTCGGCATTCAACAATTTGTGCACCTTTCCGCTGCTGGGATTGATGTTCGCCGGCGAATACGCCGTGCGCCTGGTCGCGTTGCCGGGCACTCGCCGCGGCGGCATTGTTGAGATCGTGCGCTTGTATGCCACGTCACGCGTTGATCGGCGTTGACCTCCCCATGAGGCAAGCGCCTGCCAGTGCCGCGTTCCCGTTGATCAGTCACGCTGCCGAAACGGCGGTGATCGCCTTTCGCGGTGGCAAGCCTGTCAGCGCCGCGCGCTTCATCAGCGACGTGCAGCATCTCGCGGCGCGCCTGCCTGACGGCGATCATGTGCTGAACGTCTGCACGGATCGTTATCATTTCGCGGTCGGTCTGGGCGCAGCACTGGTGGCAAAGAAGATCAGCCTGCTGCCCTCCACGCATACGGCGGAGGTCATCCGGCAACTGCAAAGTTTCGCCGCTGATGCCTTTTGCCTGACCGATGACCCGACTTGCGACATCGCACTGCCGCGTTTTGCCTACCCGGTCGAACAACGGCTGCCCGTTCCTCCGTGGAAAATCCCCTGTATCGAGTCCGCGCAGGTCGCAGCCTATGTGTTCACCTCCGGCTCCACCGGGCAGCCCGTGCCGCACGCCAAGACCTGGGGCCGGCTCGTGCACTGCGTGCAAAATGAAGCGCAGCGTCTGGGGATCCGGGGTATCGGCGCTTACACGTTGATCGGCACAGTGCCCGCGCAACATATGTACGGCTTCGAATCCACGGTGCTGCTGGCGCTGCAATCCGCTTCCAGCTTTTGTGCCGAACGCCCGTTCTACCCCGCCGACATTTGCGCCATCATCGCCGCCGCGCCGCGACCGCGCGCACTGATCACCACGCCCATCCATCTGCGCGCCTTGCTCGCCGCGGAACTGCCATTACCGGCTCTCGACCTGTTGGTGTCCGCCACTGCCCATCTTCCACAAGACCTGGCGCGTGCCGCGGAAGCCCGCTTCCAGGCGCCTTTGCAGGAGATCTACGGCTCCACCGAGACCGGGCAAATCGCCTCGCGCCGCACGGCAATGCAAACCGAATGGCAGCTATGGCCGGGCGTGCGATTGATGGCGACGGACGGTCACACCCTTGCGCAGGGGGGACATGTGGAGACGCCGACGCGCATCAACGATGTGGTCGAGCTGCTCGATGCCGGGCATTTCCTGCTGCATGGGCGCAGCACCGATTTGGTGAACATTGCCGGCAAGCGCAGTTCCTTCGACTATTTGAACCATCAACTCAACGCCATCGAGGGTGTGCGTGACGGTGCTTTCTTTCTACGCGATGCGCACGCCGACTCGCAGACCGGCGTCTCCCGGCTGGCCGCCTTAGTGGTCGCGCCGGACCTAAATTCCGCCGCACTCCTACAGCAATTGCGCAAGCGCATCGATCCCGTGTTCCTGCCGCGTCCGCTGCTGTTTGTAGACAGCCTGCCGCGCAACGGCACCGGCAAATTGCCGCAGGGCGCCCTGCTCGCGCTGGCCGGCACGATGCTCAAATCCAACGGCGCCTAGGGCATTGCCACACTCCTCGACATTCACAGTCGCGGCCGATCATCCGGCCTTTGCCGGACATTTTCCGGGTGCGCCGATTTTGCCGGGCGTGGTGCTGCTCGACGCCGTGCTGCAGGCGGTTGCCGCAAGCGGGCGCTACGCGACCAACGACTGGCAGGTGTCCTCGGCCAAATTCCATAAAGTCGTGACGCCGGGCGAAACCCTGTGCATCGAACACGAGACGACCGCGACGGGGAGCGTCAAATTCCGTGTGGTCAGCGCCGATGAGTCCGTGGCCAGTGGTCTGCTGGCGCCGGCATGAGTGCGCCGAATGCCCAGTGGGTGCAGAACTCGGAACGCGGCAGCAGCCGCTTGCTGACGGTGATGACCTACCTGTCGCTGCGTTTCGGCCGCACCCTCAGCCGCAGCATTCTGTACGGCATCGCAATTTATTTTTTCCTGTTCGCGCCCAAGGCACGTCGCGCACAGCTGCGCTATTTGCCGCGCGCCCTCGGGCGTCAGCCGACGGCAGGCGATCGATTCCGGCAGATCCTGTTTTTTGCCACGGCGATTCACGACCGCGTATTCCTCATCAACGATCGCTTCGCCGAGTTTGAGATTTCGATCGAGGGTGAGCACATCATGCGGCAGTGTGTGGACGCCGGACGCGGCGCATTCCTGATGGGTGCACATCTGGGCAGCTTCGAGGTGCTGCGCAGCCTGGGGCGCCAGCGCGGCGGCCTCGACGTAGTCATGGCCATGTACGAGGACAACGCGCGTCGCATCAACGCCATTCTCGCCGCCATCAATCCGCGCGCGAAGGCGGAAATCGTGCCGCTGGGCAGAATGGAATCAATGATCCGCATCGGTGAACGCCTGGATGAAGGCGCCTTCGTCGGCGTGCTCAGCGATCGCACGTTGGGCGATGAGCCGGTGCGTCGTGTGGAATTCCTGGGCGCGCCGGCACCCTTCCCGCTCGGGCCCATGCGCGCCGCAGCCATCATGCGCAGGCCGGTGATCTTCATGGCGGGTCTGTACCGCGGCGGGAACCGCTACCACCTCGTGTTCGAACCCGTGGCGGATTTCACTGACGTCGCGCGCAGCGCTCGCGACTCCCTCGTAAACGAGGCCGTGGAGCGCTACGCGCAACTGCTGGAAAAGCATTGCCGCAACGATCCGTATGACTGGTTCAACTTTTTCGACTTCTGGAAAGAGGCGCCTGCGCATGCGTGAGCGCAAGGGGTGGCGGCTCGCCATCGGCGCATTGGCATTCGGGTTGCTGCCGGCCCTGGCAGCGGACGACCTGGATGCGCTGATGACTGCGCTGGCGCAAACGCCGCATGGTCGCGCCAGCTTCATCGAGCGGCAGCATCTGGCGGTGCTCGACCGGCCGCTGGAGTCCTCGGGAGAGCTTCTGTACGTGGCTCCAGACCATCTGGAAAAGCGTACATTGAAACCCAAGCCCTCAAGTTTGATCGTCGTGGGTGACGCCCTGACCGTGCAACGCGGCACGCGCAAGCACGTCATGCAATTGCGCGACTTGCCGCAGGCCGCGCCCTTTATCGACAGCATTCGCGCCACGCTGGCCGGCGATCGCGCGACCCTGCAGCGGCATTTCCAGGTGAAGATGAAGGGCACCGTGGAGGATTGGACCCTGGAGCTCACCCCGCTGGCGGCGCAGAGCAGCGGCGTCGCGCAGATCAGCCTGCACGGCAAACGCGGTGAATTGCAATCCGTCGACATCCGGCAGTCGGATCAGGATCGCTCCCAATTGTTGATCACGCCGCTCTCGCCATGAACGGCGCGGCGCGACTGCGCATCGGAATCGCCGCGCTGCTGCTCATCGCCGTCGTCACCATCGTGGCCGGCGCCCACTACAGCACCGACATGTCGGCCTTCCTGCCAAAGCGCGTCAGTGCATCGCAGGCGTTGCTGGTGGACCAGGTGCGCGACGGTCCGTTGTCGCGACTATTGCTCATCGGCATAGAAGGCGCCGACGCGCCGACCCGCGCGCGCGCCTCGCGAGCACTGGCGCAGCGCCTGCGCGCCGACAGCACGTTCTCGTTGGTGAACAACGGCGAAACGCCGGCTGCGACACGCGACGTTGCGTTCCTGTTCGAGCATCGCTACGCGCTCAGTCTGGCGATCAATGCTCAGCGATTCAGCGAGAGCGGCTTGCGCGATGCCGTGCAAGACTCGCTGGATACGCTGGCCTCACCGGCGGGTGCCGCGCTCAAGAGTCTGCTGCCCAGCGATCCCACCGGCGAAACGCTGGTGATCGTGGAGCGACTGCTGCGATCGACGCAGCCGCGACGAGACGAAGGCGTGTGGGTGACCCCGCAAGGCAATCGAGCGTTGTTGATGGCGCAGACGCGCGCGTCCGGGTCGGACACGGATGCGCAGGAGCACGCCATCGCGTCGTTGCGCACCGCATTCCAGAGCAGTGTTGCCGGATTCGCCCTGCGGCCGCAGCTGATCGTCAGCGGACCGGGTGTGTTTGCGGTTGCCGCGCGAGCCGGCATTGCAAGCGCCGCCAAGCGATTGGCGATCATCAGCGCATTGGCCATCGCGGCATTGTTGTTTGCGGTCTATAGATCCTTCACGGCGCTCGCATTAGGGTTGGTGCCGGTGGTGTGCGGCGCACTGGCGGGCATCGCTGCCGTCGCGCTCGAGTTTGGCACCGTGCACGGCATTACCTTGGGATTCGGCATGACGCTGATCGGCGAAGCCGTCGATTATTCCATTTACCTGTTCGTTCAATCGCGACAGGAATTGCAAGACCCGGCTGTCTGGGTGCGCAACTTCTGGCCGACAATCCGCCTGGGATTGCTCACATCGGTCATCGGCTTCGCCTCGCTCCTGCCCTCCGGTTTTCCCGGCCTTGCGCAGCTCGGTTTGTATTCCATTGCCGGATTGGTGACCGCCGGTCTCGTCACACGGTTCGTCTTGCCCGATCTGCTCCCCGCGCGCTTTGCGGTACGCGACCTGCGCACCCTCGGCCGCATTGCTCAATGCGCCATTCCCTCCCGGCGGCTCGGATGGAGCATCGCGGCACTGCTGTTGATCGGCGCCGCGAGCATCCTGGTCATGCATCGTCAGTCGATCTGGAACCGCGAACTGTCGGCCTTAAGCCCGGTGCCGGTGAGCGCGCAGGCACTGGACGCACAATTGCGCGCAGACTCGGGTGCAGCGGAAGTTGGCAACCTGCTGGTCGTGTCGGCCGCGACGCAGGAGGGCGCCTTACGCGCCGCCGAAGCGGCCGGCGCCGTTTTGGAGCCGCTGATCGACGCCGGTGTGATCGGTGGCTACGACAGCCCCGCGCAGTTCTTACCCAGTGCCGATGCACAATCCGCGCGACGCGCCAGTCTGCCGGACATCGCGCCATTGCGGGCACGCATGCGCGCGGCGTTGCAGGGAACCGCGTTGGGCATCGATAAAATCGAGCCGTTCTTTACAGCGGTCAAAGCAGCGCGCGCCGCACCGCCATTGACGCCACTGGATTTGCAGGCCACGTCGTTCGCTCCCGCGTACGCGGCATTGATGATGCACAACGGAAGCCGCTTCAGCGCGCTGCTGCCTCTGCATGCCCCGGCATCCGCACCGCTCGATCTGCAGCGAGTCAACGAGGTCCTCGAGCACGGCGCCCTCGATGCAGTCGCGCTGGATCTGAAGCAGGAGTCGGACGCTTTGTACGCCTCCTATCTGAACGAGGCGATGCGACTGTCGCTGCTGGGTCTTGCCGCCATCGGCGTGCTGCTCGCGTTGAGCCTGCGTTCCGCGCGCCAACTGCTGCAAGTCATGGCGCCGCTGCTGATTGCCGTGTGCGTGGTGGCGGCCGGCCTGACGTTGTGCGGACAGCAGTTGACGATTTTGCATTTGATCGGCATGTTGTTGGTCGTCGCCATCGGCTCCAACTACGCGCTGTTTTTCACCACGATGAACACACCGGCCACTCTGGCCTCCCTGCTGCTTGCCAACACCACCACCGTCATCGCCTTCGGCGTCCTCGCGACGTCAAGCGTGCCGGTGTTGTCGGCCTTGGGACAGACCGTCGCGCCGGGTGCCTTCCTGGCGCTGCTGTTCGCGGCATTGCTGTCCGACCGGCCGGCCCGGGGCGACTGAGCATGCGCTGGCGCCCCGCTCCGCTGCTGTCCGCCTCCGCCTTGGCGCATGTCGGCGCCGCTGCCGCGGTGTTGGCGCGACCGGACATCTGGCCGTGGGCCGTGGGCGGAATCATCGCCAATCACGTCGTGCTCGCCGGCGCGGGGCTTTGGCCACGCAGTCGCGTCCTCGGACCGAACTGGGTGCAGTTGCCGCCACCGGCGCGAGCGCGCGGCGAGATCGCCCTCACCATCGACGATGGCCCGGATCCGCTCGTCACGCCGCAGGTCCTGGACCTGCTGCAACGACACGGTGCCCACGCGTCGTTTTTTTGCGTGGGGGAGAAGCTGGCACGGCATCCGCAGCTGGCGCGCGACATCAGTGCACGCGGGCATAGCGTGGAGAACCACAGCCAGCACCACCGCGCGTATTTTTCGCTGCTGGGTCCGCGCGGCATGGAGCGGGAAATTCTGGTCGCGCAAGATCTCATCACTCACACCACCGGTGTATCGCCGCGATTTTTCCGTGCGCCCGCAGGACTACGCAATCCGTTCCTGGACTATGTGCTAGCGAAGCGAGAGCTGCGGCTGGCGAGCTGGACGCGCCGCGGATTCGACACCGTCAACGGCAATGCAATGCGGGTGCTCGCCATTCTCAGCCGCAACTTGGCCGCCGGCGACATCCTGCTGCTGCATGATGGCAATGCCGCGACAACGAGCGCCGGCTCACCACTGATCCTGGAAGTACTGCCGCCCTTGCTGGACGCCATCCGTCGCGCCGGTTTGCGCACCGTCACCTTGCCGCAGGCATTGGCGTGAACGCGTTGCACTCGAGCGGCAGCGAGCCGTCCGCACAGCTCGCGATCTGCCGCAGAGCCAGCAGACCGTATCTGGAAGCCGATCGCTATGCGTACTATTTTGCCCGCTGCAAACTCGCCGCCGATCCCTTGTTCACCGACTTGCTGTTGTCCGGCGCACTGAGTGGTTGTCAGCACGTAGTGGATCTGGGTTGCGGACAGGGGCTGTTGACGGCCTGGTTGCACGCCGCACAGACACAACGCTTTGAGGGCGACTGGCCTGCCGGATGGCCGGAGCCGCCGCGCCCGTTGCACATTCGCGGCGTGGACTTGCGCCGCGCAAGCATCCGCCGCGCGCAGGTTGCCTGGGGCCACTTGGCGCAGTTCGAGGTGCAGGACATTCGTGAGACCGACTGCCGCGGCGCCGATGCCGTCCTGGTACTCGACGTGGTGCATTACCTCGACTATGCCGGTCAAACCGCCTTGCTCAATCGCGTGCGCAGCGCATTGCGTCCCGGCGGCGTGCTGGTCCTGCGCGTGGCCGATGCGTCGGACGGATTCGCCTTCAAGCTCTCGGGCTGGGTCGACCATCTGAATGATCTGTTGCGCGACCGACACCGGTCGGTGTTTTTCTGTCGCACGTTGCCGCAATGGCTGGCGCTGCTGCAGACCTGCGGCTTCTCGGCGCGGACCTGCGAACTCACCAACGGCCGGTCGTTGTCGAACCGGCTGCTGATTGCGCACGCCGCATGAGACCGCTGCTGATATCCCAGTTCACCGCCGTCAGTTGCCTGGGAACCGGCCTTACGCAGACGCGCGCGGCATTGCATGCGCAGCGATCGGGACTTGCGCTCTGCCGCTTCGACACCGTCGACATCGACACGTACGTCGGTGAAGTGCCGGCGGTGGACGATGAACGGCTCGCGCCCGGCCTGCATGATTTCGACTGTCGCAATAATCGTCTGGCGCAACTCGCGTTGCGTCAGGATGATTTTGTGGCTGC
>JANMXI010000134.1:0-2609 GCA_031394735.1 Pseudomonadota bacterium
GGCGCTGAGCCAGCGCGCGGCGGTCCACGCAATACCCAGCGCGTCGGCGCGATTAATATCCCCGGAGTGGAAGTTGCCCCAGACCTTGGTCAGCGCGTCCACTCCGACACCGAAGTTCTCCGCCGATGCGGCGACGCTCGCGGCATTGATGGCGCCAGCGGAAGCGCCGCACAGGATAGGGAAAGGATTGTGCGCGGGGTCCGGCAGTAAATCCTTGACCGCCTTCAACACGCCGACCTGATAGGCGGCGCGAGCGCCGCCACCGCTCAGGATCAGTGCTACTTTCGGTGACGACGTCTCGTTCAAACGCGTTTGCTCGCCGCCTCAACCGACAGCAGGGCCGTGACGTTAACGATGCGACGTACCGTCGCGGTTGGGGTGAGGATATGTACCGGCCGCGCCGAGCCGAGCAATAGCGGACCGATGGTCAGCCCATCACCGGCCACCGTCTTGAGCAGGCTGTAGGCGATATTGGCCGCATCCAGCGTCGGCATGATCAGCAGATTGGCCTCTCCGCGCAAACTCGAACCGGGAAATATCTGCTTGCGAATCGACTCCGAAAGCGCCGCATCGCCGTGCATCTCGCCATCGACTTCGAGATCGGGCGTGGTGGCCTGGATCAAGGCCAGCGCCTCGCGCATCTTGCGCGCCGCCGGCGTATCTTCATTGCCGAAGTTGGAGTAGGAAAGCAGCGCCACTTTCGGCACGATACCGAAACGGCGCACCTGCTCGGCGGCAAGCAGGGTCATTTCGGCGATCTGCTCTGCAGTTGGATCGTAATTGACGTTGGTATCACCGATGAACAGGGTTCGCGCCGGAGTCACCAGCATATTGACGGTGTAATAACTGCTGACACCTTCGCGCTTGCCCAACACGTCACTCACGTGGCGCAAGTGGTCCGAATGCCGAGCATAGGTGCCACACAACATGGCATCGGCGTAACCGTGCTTGACCAGCATCGCGCCGATCAGCGTGGTGCGGCGGCGCATTTCGCGCTTGGCGTATTCGATGCTGACGCCGCGCCGGCACATGATGTTGTAATAATCCTGCCACAGCGCCTTGTAACGCGGATCTGAATCCGGATTGACCAGCTCGAAGTGCTGACCCGGAACCAGACGCAGTCCGGCCTTCGCAATGCGCAAATTGACGACGTCGGGCCGCCCGATCAACAGCGGGAGGGCCAAACCATCATCAACGACGGTCTGCACCGCACGTAACACACGCTCATCCTCACCCTCGCAGAACACCATGCGTGCCGGCGTCTTGCGCGCGGCATCGAACACGGGTCGCATGCGCATGCCCGAATGATAGACAAACTCATTAAGTCGCTGCCGATAAGCCTCCATGTCGGCCAGAGGCCGGGTCGCGACTCCCGAATCCATCGCCGCCTGCGCCACGGCCGGCGCAACCTTGACGATCAGGCGCGGATCGAACGGTTTGGGAATCAGGTACTCAGGACCGAATTTCATATCTTCATTGCTGTAGGCGGCGGACACCACGTCAGATTGCTCGGCGTGCGCCAGATCTGCAATCGCCTTGACGGCAGCCACTTTCATGGCTTCAGTGATCGATGTCGCGCCGACATCGAGCGCACCGCGAAAAATGAAAGGGAAACACAGGACATTGTTAACCTGGTTGGGATAGTCCGAACGGCCGGTACCGATGATGGCGTCGGGACGAACCGCCTTGGCTTCCTCAGGCATGATCTCCGGCACCGGGTTGGCCATGGCGAGAATGATCGGATTAACGGCCATGGTCTTGACCATTTCTGGCTTGAGCACGCCGCCAGTGGACAATCCCAGAAAAATATCGGCGCTGCTGACGATGTCGCCCAGCGTACGCGCCAACGTTTCCTGGGCATAGCGGGCTTTGGACGGATCCAGCTTGGCATCGCGGCCTTTGTAGACCACACCCTTGGAGTCGGCAATGAAAACATTGGCCGGATTCAGCCCCAGACTCACCAGCAGATCCAGGCAGGCGATCGCAGCGGCGCCGGCGCCTGAACAGACCAGCTTGACCTCGGCAATTTTCTTGTCAACGACACGCAGGCCATTCAAAATCGCAGCGCCGGCGATGATGGCAGTGCCGTGCTGGTCGTCATGGAAAACCGGAATTTTCATGCGTTCGCGCAACTTGCTCTCGACATAAAAACACTCGGGCGCCTTGATGTCCTCCAGATTGATGCCGCCGAAGGTAGGCTCGAGCGAAGCGATGATGTCGACCAGCTTGTCCGGATCGTTCTCATTGATTTCGATGTCGAAGACATCGATGCCGGCGAACTTCTTGAACAACACGCCCTTGCCTTCCATCACCGGTTTCCCCGCCAGGGCACCGATGTTGCCCAGGCCCAGCACGGCGGTGCCGTTGGTGATTACCGCCACCAGATTACCGCGTGAGGTGTACTGGTAAGCATTTACCGGGTCTTTGACAATTTCGTCGCATGCCGCAGCAACACCCGGCGAATAGGCCAGGGACAGGTCATATTGGTTATTCAGCGCCTTGGTCGGCGTAACCGAAATTTTTCCCGGTTTTGGCGTACGGTGATATTCAAGTGCTGCAGCGCGGATACTTTCGTCCATGTTTTTTAGTTGGAATGTAGTGCAAAAGGG
>JANMXI010000135.1:0-4195 GCA_031394735.1 Pseudomonadota bacterium
TTTACAAGACCGAAACGATTCGAACGCCGGCCGCGGCCACGTCCTTCGTCGACGATGTGCGCACCGGCATTCGCGTGGTATGGAAAACACCCGCGGTCCGCACGCTGTTCTGCGCGATGACGATGTTCACGTTGTGCGGAAGTTTCATGGCGTCGCTGTACACGCTCTATGCGCTGCGCGAGCTGGGGTTATCGCCAACGCAACTCGGCATTGCGATCGGTTGCGGCGGCGTCGGCGGTCTGGTCGGCGCCGCGCTGGCCGCGCCCGCGGCTGCGCGTTGGGGTACCCGCCGCACGCTGCTTGGGTCGCTCGCCTTGACGGCGGTGATGCAGGTATTCATTCCGCTGGCGCCCGCCGTGCCGTGGCTCGCCATGATGTTCCTGATCGCCGCGCAGGTTTTCGGCGACGGCGCCATGACCGTTTATCTCGTCAACGAGACCACACTGCGTCAACGGCTTTTGCCGCAGGAATCGCTGGGAAGGGCGGCCGCAACCTGGCAGGTTGCTGCCGGGTTGCTCACACCCACCGGTGCGTTGCTCGGCGCGGTGCTCGCCGAGACGATCGGCTTGCGTCCGACGCTCTGGATACTGGCAGCAGGCTTCGCGACTGCGTTCCTTTGGCTCGTCGTGGCGCGCGACACGTTGCCGGTACGACACGCGGATGCACCAATCGGCTCTCAGTTGCCCTAGTACAATCACGGGAACGCCACTCCGGAATCGCCGCCATGCCACTCCCGAACACCATGCGTTACATCGCGATGCGCGAGCCGGGGCCGCCGGACGCGCTGATCACGGCCGAAGGACCGCTGCCACAACTCAAACCGGGCGAGGTTCTGATCGAGGTTGCGTACGCGGGAGTCAACCGTCCCGACTGCCTGCAGCGTTCCGGCGCCTATCCACCACCCGCGGATGCTTCTCCGATCGTCGGCCTCGAAGTCGCGGGCCGGATTGCGGCGCTGGGCGAGGGCGTGACGACGTGGCAAATCGGCGATGAAGTCTGCGCGCTCACGCCAGGCGGCGGCTATGCCGAATATTGCGCGACGCCCGCCGGTTTTTGCCTGCCGATCCCCACCGGATTGACGTTGCGCGAAGCAGCCGGCATACCCGAGAATTATTTCACGGTCTGGTACAACGTCTTCGACCGCGTGCACCTCGCTGCCGGCGAATCGATCCTGATCCACGGCGGCACCAGCGGCATCGGACTGACGGCAATCCAGCTCGCCAAAGCGTTTGGCGCGACGGTCTACACGACGGCCGGCAGCGCGGACAAGGTGGCGTTCTGCAGCTCGATGGGCGCGGATCATGCAATAGACTACAAGACGCAGGACTTTGTAGCCGAGGTGGCCCGCCTCACCCACAAGCGGGGTGTGAACGTCGTGCTCGACATGGTCGGCGCGGACTACGTCGAGAAGAACCTGAAATGCCTGGCGCTCGAAGGCCGGCTGACACAGATCGGCTTCCTCAACGGGAGCCGTGTCGACGTGGACCTGCGCCACGTGCTGATGAAGCGGTTGACCATTACCGGATCGACGCTGCGCGCAAGCCCGCCGGCGCGCAAGGTGGCGCTCGCGAACTCGTTGCTCGAAAAGGTCTGGCCGCTCTTTGCGCAAAGGCGGTTGCAGGTCGTGATCCAGGAGACGCTTCCGCTCGCGCAGGCGTGCGCTGCGCACGCATTGATGGAATCGGGCAGGCTGATCGGAAAGGTGATACTGAAAGTCGAGCCGTAGCGAAAATCAGTAAGTCGCGCGTCCACCCGAGAGGTCGAACACGGCCCCGGTCGAGAACGAGCAATCCTCGCTCGCGAGCCAGCACACCATCGCGGCGATTTCGTCGACGGTCCCGAAGCGTCCCAGCGGAATCTTGGACAGCATGAAGTCGATGTGCTGTTGCGACATCTGGTCGAAGATCGCCGTGCGCACGGCCGCCGGCGTCACGCAATTGGCGCGGATGCCCGTCTTCGCCAGCTCCTTCCCGAGCGATTTCGTGAGTCCGATCACCGCCGCCTTCGACGCGCTGTACGCCGACGCATTCGGATTGCCTTCCTTGCCGGCCACCGAGGCGATGTTGACGATGCGCCCGTAGTTCTGCTGCTTCATCACCGGGACAAGCTCACGGCAGCAATAAAACAGTCCGTTGAGATTGACCTGCATGACCTGCAGCCACTCCCCGGGCGGGTAGTCCCACAGTTTCACGTTGGGGCCGGTAATGCCGGCACAATTGACCAGCGCGTCAATGGCCGGGTGGCGTTCCACCGTCTGCTGCACGGCCTGCACCACGCTGGCGTGCACGCCGACATCCACCACCACCTGATGCACCTCATGGCCGAGTTGCGTGGCCGCTGTGGCCATGGCTGCGGCATCGCGGTCCCACCAGGTCACTGCGGCGCCCGAGGCCAGCAGACGCTGCGTGATCGCAAAGCCAAGGCCGGCCGCGCCGCCGGTCACCACCGCATGCCGGCCGGCCAGATCGAGCTGGTTCATATCGTCATGCCGCCGTCAATGCTGTAGGCCTGACCGGTGACGAACGCTGATTCGTCGCTGGCCAGAAACACCACCAGCGGCGCTATTTCATGCGCCTGCGCAAGCCGCCCCATGGGCTGGCGTGCCACGAAGTTTTTGCGGGCTTCAACGGGGTCTTCATACACATTGATGCGGTCCTGCAGCGACGGCGTATCGACCGTGCCCGGGCAGATCGCGTTGCAGCGCACGCCCTGCATCACGAAGTCGGCGGCCACGCTTTTGGTCAGGCCGATCACCGCAGCCTTGGACGCGCCGTACACGAAGCGGTTCGGCAGCCCCTTGAGACTGACGACGCTGGCCATGTTGATGATGCTGCCGCCGCCGCCCGCAAGCATTTTGGGCAGTGCTGCCTGAATGGTCCAGAACTGGGAACGCACGTTGAGGTCAAACGCAAAGTCCCATTCCTCGTCGGAGGCCTGCAGGGCCGTGCCGGCATGCACAAAACCCGCGCAGTTGAACAGCACGTTGAGCACTGGCATGTTCGCGATCAATTGTTGAATCGCCGCCTTGTCCATCACATCGAGCGGCAGCGCGGTGACGTTGGCCACGCCCTGGTAAGGCGCGAGCAGACCGGCATTGATATCGGTCGCCCAGACCTGCGCGCCTTCTGCGGCCAGGGCCAGCGCGCTGGCGCGGCCTATGCCCTGCCCGGCCGCCGTGACCAGTGCTGTTTTGCCTTGAAGCCTCATTTTTTCTCCCACAGGGTTTTGCCGGATGTTGTCGCAGTGCTTTCATGGGATTATTAATTGGCCTTACCACTTGTCCAATTCTGGCTAACCCTTAAAAGCGTCCCGCATGCCCCTGCAGACCGTCGAGCCCAAACGCCTGTACCGGCAAATTGCCGAGCAGCTGCGCGTGCTCATCGGCAAGGGAGAGTTTCCGGCAGGCAACCGCTTGCCGGCCGAGCGCGACCTGGCCAGACAACTCGGCGTCAGTCGCCCTTCCGTGCGTGAAGCGCTGATTGCGATGGAAGTAGAAGGCTGGGTCGAGATTCGTACCGGCTCCGGCGTCTATGTGCTGGATCGTTCCACCCGCACCCACGGCGCGCCTCTGCCGTCCACGGAATGGGGGCCGCTGGAGCTGATCCGCGCACGCCGAGTGATCGAAGGCGAAATCGCTTCCATCGCGGCCACGCAGGCCGGGCGCAAAGACCTCGACGCGATGCGAAAGGCCATCGAAACCATGCAAGCCAGCGCCGCGCAAGGCGAGCTGCCGCTTGATAGCGACCGTGCCTTTCACACCGCTATCGTCGAGGCCTGCGGCAATGTCGTGCTGACGGAGACCGTGCAAGCCTTTTGGGATTCGCGTCGCGGCCCGCTCTTCATGCGCCTCGGCGGTTACTTTGAGACGCTCAACTCCTGGCACGCGGCCATCGCCGAACACGAAGTCATTTTCGAGGCCATCAAGGCCCACGATGGCAGCGCTGCACGGGCAGCCATGCATGCCCACATGGACAAATCCCATGCCCGATTCAGCGCGAGCTGGCGCCGCGCGAAGACCCTCTGACTCCCCAGCCCAGCACGAAAAGAACCTTGATCGCTTGCGGTCCGTCAAGTCACTGCAGTACCTTTTTGATTCCAAACCAGGAGACATCATGAGACAACAAAAAGCTATAAAATTCATAGCTGCTTGCGCACTATCCGCTTGGGCCATGGGCACATTCGGCATTGCAAATGC
>JANMXI010000136.1:0-34318 GCA_031394735.1 Pseudomonadota bacterium
GCCCGGCAGGCCTGTCGCGGCATCGAGTCCATTCCCGGAATGACGGCCCGATTGCGCACCGTTCCGCCGGTGCGCGCCAGCACCGAGGCGGTGCAGCCTGCGGTTCCGGACTCTGGACCGCCATTCGCCACCCATGAAGATTTGTCCCAATGCGATGGACTGTTGCTGGGCAGTCCGACCCGTTTTGGAAACATGGCGGCGCCGCTCAAATACTTCCTCGACGGCACGGCGTCGTTGTGGATGTCCTCCGCGCTGTCGGGCAAGCCTGCGGCGGTTTTCACCTCGACGCAAACCCTGCACGGCGGCCAGGAGTCGACCTTGTTGAGCATGATGCTGCCGCTGTTTCACCATGGTATGTATCTGGTGGGACTGCCGTACAGCGAACCGGCGCTGACGCACACGTCCAGCGGTGGCACCCCCTACGGCGCGAGCCACGTGGCGGGCCAGGCAAACCAAGGAAGGTTGACCGCAGCCGAATCCGAGTTGGCGCGCGCTCTCGGTGCGCGCGTGGCCGCGCTCGCCGCGAAGCTGCGCGGGCCGGGCACGTGAGCGCACCGCAGGCCTTGCGGATCAGCGTCGTCTTGTGGGTGTGCGTGACCTTCAGCCTGCTCGCCTGGGGATTTGTCGGTTATTCCTGGCTGCTGTGTGCCATCGCCATCGTGCCGCTGCTGGCGCCGCTGAACGGACTGATCCACGGTCGCCGCTATACCTTCGCCTGGGCCAGCCTGTTCGCGATTCCGTATATGGCATTTGCCATCACCGAATTGCTCGCCAATGCACGGGCCCGCTGGGTCGGCGCGCTGACTCTGCTGTTGGTATTCGGCTGGTTCTGTTCGCTGGTGATGTATCTGCGCCTGTCCCGCTCGCCCGCCGTGGCTACGCCAGGTTGAGCGCGGCGCGGACGAAGGGCACGGTGAGCCGCCGCTGCGCCACCAGCGATGCATCGTCCAGGGCGTCCACCAGATCGAACAAAGTGCGCTGATCACGCGGCATTCGCTTGAGCAGATATTCCGCGGTTTCCAGCGGCAACTCCAGCCCGCGCCGGTGAGCGCGCATTCGCAATGCGTCGATGCGTTCCGCGTCATCGAGCAGACGCAATTGATAGACGCTGCAGGACGCCGCACGCGAGGCCCAGTCGGGCAGGCTCCACGGCAGCGCCGCCGGCGCGTTATTCGCGGCAAACAACAGGCGCGTGCCGGTTTCTGCCGCAGCATTGAACAGCGCAAACAGCGCCCGTTCCCAGGAGGCCTGACCCGCGACGGCGTCCAGGTCATCGATGCCGACGAGTTCCAATTGCTCGAGTCCTTCCAATGCTGCGGGCGCAAGGCCGGCGTCCGGTCGCAACGGTACATAGGCGCTGGGCGCCGTGGCTGCCGCGCAGACGGCCTGCAGCAAATGCGATTTCCCGGCGGCGGCGGCGCCCCATATCCACTGCGGCAGGCGCGTGCGCGAATGCAACGCGGCGACCGCCTCGACATTGGTCCCCGCATAGAAATTGTCGAACACGGCAGCAGTGCGTAGTTGCACCCCCAGAGGAAGCTGGCGCATCAGGCAGCCGGTCCCCGCAGCGCGGCGCGCGTGCGCAAGCTGTAAGTGATGACGTAGTCCAATCCGCTGATCACTGTCATCACCAATACCGCCGCGCCCAGCAGCGTGGCGACCCAGGCAGAGGGCTGCGAAAATGCCTGCCGGCAGATGACCACCAACACGAAACCCAACTGGCAGGCGGTGTTGATCTTGCTGGAAATCTTGGGGACGATTTTCATCGAGCCGAGCGCCAGTCGATAGGCGCAAGCACCGACAACGATGACAACGTCGCGGCCGACGGTCAGCAACACCAGCCACGTCGGCACCAGGTCCAGCCATGACAGCGTCACGAACACGGTCACCAGCAGCACCTTGTCGGCCAAAGGGTCCAGGAATGCGCCCAAGTCGGTCTGCCAGCCGAACCGCTTGGCGAGAAACCCATCGGCGCCGTCGGAAACGGCCGCCGCAGCGAACAACCACAAAGTCGCGGCCGGATCGTCATGCACCAGCGTCCAAGCGATCGGCACGACCAGCGCCAATCGCGCCAGGCATATCGCATTGGGGACTTGTCGAAACAGCATGGAAGGAGGTGGCCGACGGATCGGCGAGCCGTGAGCGCCCGCTTACTTCAACAGTCGGTACCGCGGCACACCCGCCGGCCCGCCGGCCGCCGGTTGCAGCCGCCCATCCTGACCCAGCACGCGCTGCAGGGGTTCGATGCCGCCGCGCGCCACCAGGCGCAGTCGCAAGGTATCGTTGTCGAAACCGAGAACGCTGACGCGGGAAATCTGCGTCAGGGACTCCAGGTAGCCTTGCACGCCGGCATAGGTCTGCAAATCGGCGACGCCGCTCACTTCGATGTTAACCGCCGAACTCTCACCGCTCGCCGCGTAAATGCCGGCATACACGTCGGCGGCGCGATTGACGCCTTCCAGACTGCCGGAAAACTCGCTGCTCCGGCCCTGGAACAAGAACACCCAACGCACGGTGGTCGCGCCGCGGGCATCCGCCGCACGGCCGACCAGCACCCCGTCCGCGCCCAGGCGTTTGGCGGTATCGGTAAATGCCGTCGCTGGACCTTGCACCAGGGCTGCGTAGGTCATCCCGCTGCGTTGCACGTCGCTCAGCGTAGGCCAGATCAGCGGGACGCCGCGACCGGCGGCTTCCTGCTCCATGGCGCGCTTGAGTTCAGAGCCGTCCTCGCGGGTCAGAAAATCGCCGGATCCCTTGTTGTTCGGTACGCCCACCCACATCAGGGTCGCGGGCCGCTCCTTGCCCCACAACGGCTGACCATTTTGTGCCAGCCACCGCTCCAACGACGGTCCGTCAAATGCCACCCAGATCTGATTGCCGGTTCCGGCGCGATATTGCTGCATGTAGCGGCGCGCATTGGTGATTAGAAGCGAAAACGCCGGATCCTGCGCCACTGCGCGGCGTCCGGTGACCCGCACCAGCACCACTTTGAGCGCCGACGAGAAGGCCGCTGACAATGCGGCTTCAGAACGATCGGGCGCCGGTACAGCCGCCTGATACAGGTCCACCGAGGTGGCGCCCGAGCCAAGTACGGGTGAGAGCAGCGCTGCGCTCGTCAGCACCAGCATCGCCAAAAGCTTTAGATTCATCATAGAGTTATCGGAAGTTTTGCCCTCATGTAAAATACCATAGCTTGCCACCCTGCCGCCGCGCCGCGTCGACCGTTGGCGTGCAACCGCAACGAAGGGCCTGATCATGACTACCACACCTGCCGTCACCTACCGCGATGCGGGGGTCGATATCGACGCCGGCGACGAGCTCATCGAGCGTATCAAGCCTGTGGTACGACGCTCCATGCGGCCCGAAGTTCTGGGCGGGCTGGGCGGATTTGGGGCGCTGGTTGAAATTCCCATGGACCGGTACCGCCGTCCGGTTCTGGTGTCGGGCACCGATGGCGTCGGCACCAAGCTGCGACTGGCCATCGACTTCTCCGGACACGATACGGTGGGCATCGACCTGGTGGCCATGTGCGTCAACGATGTGCTGGTGCAAGGCGCCGAGCCGTTATTTTTTCTGGACTACTTCGCCACCGGCAAACTGGTCGTGGATATCGGCGAACGGATCATCTCCGGTATCGTCGAAGGATGCGTGCAGGCGGGGTGCGCGTTGGTGGGCGGTGAGACGGCCGAGATGCCGGGGATGTATCACGGCGAGGATTACGACCTGGCGGGTTTTTGTGTCGGCGTCGTCGAAAAGGAATTGATTCTGGACGGGTCGCGCACGCGCGCAGGCGATGTGGTGCTCGGACTGCCCTCTTCCGGTCCGCACTCCAACGGCTTTTCACTGATTCGTAAAATCCTGCAGCTTTCGCAGGTGGATCCGCACTCGCTGCTCGACGGCACGCCGTTGATCAAGCGACTGATGGCGCCGACGCGCATTTACGTCAAGCCGGTACTGGCGCTGATCCGTGCCCTTCCCGTGCACGGCATCGCGCACATCACCGGTGGCGGCTTGGTGGAAAACATACCGCGCGTGATTCCGGACGGCCTGGAAGTCGTGTTGCAGCGAAAAGCCTGGCCGCAGGATCCAATTTTCCAGTGGCTGCAACGCCAGGGCAATGTTGCACAAGGCGAGATGGACCGGGTATTCAACGGCGGCATCGGCATGACCCTCCAGGTCGCGCCCACCGACGCGGATCGCGCCATCGACCTGTTGCGTCAGGCCGGGCAATCGGCGCTCGCGATCGGCGAGGTGCGCAGCGGCGGCCGCGGCGTCGTGATCGAGTGACCGCGCAGAGTCGCGCGCCGCGACAGCGCGTCGCCGTCATCATCTCCGGCCGCGGCAGCAATATGCGCACGCTTATAGAATCCGGGCGCGCAGCGGATTCGAATTTCGACGTGACGCTGGTGCTGTCCGACAAGGCCGATGCCGGTGGATTGCGCGTCGCGCGCGAACTGGGTGTTGAAGCACGCGCCATTCCCGCAGCCGGCATTCCCGACCGCATCGCCTATGACCAACTGCTGAGCGAGGCGTTGTCGGCGCATGCACCTGACGTGATCGCGCTGGCCGGATTCATGCGTATCCTGTCGGGCGGATTTGTGCGCGACTTTGCCGGAAAGTTATTGAACATTCATCCCTCGCTGCTGCCCAAATACACCGGGTTGCATACGCATCGACGCGTGTTGGCGGCAGGCGATGCCGAGCACGGCGTGACGGTGCACTATGTCACCGAAGAACTGGACGGCGGGCCGCGCGTGCTCCAGGCACGGGTGCCGATTCTCCCCGGCGACGATGAATCAACGCTTTCAGCCCGCGTTCAGCAATTCGAGCACAAGATCTATCCGCAGGTAGTGCGATGGCATTGCGCCGGTCGACTCGTCTATCGCGAGCACTGCGCATGGTTCGACGGCCGTCTGCTGCAAGAGCCGCTGCAATGGGGCGACTCGATTTCATGAGGTTAAGATGAACATGAGTGTGGGACGATGTTTATCGGCGATTGCTCTACTGCTGGCGTCAGCCACGCATGCGCAAACCCCGGTGCCGCAAGCCCCCCTTGAGCTCAAGGCCTTCAGCGCCCGGTATCAGGTGCAATGGCGCGGCATCAATGTCGGCACCAGCGATCTTGAATTGAAGGCCGCCAACTCCTCCGCCGAGTTCGAGTACATCTCCCGTTCCAATGCCCGCGGCATCTTTCGCCTCGTGGCCGGCGATGAAATCACTCAAACCTCGCGCTTCGTGGTGCACGCAGGTCACGTTCAACCGTTGGTGTTTCGCGGCGATGACGGCTCGGCCAGCACCGAGAAAGACGTCTCGCTGGACTTCGATTGGAACAAAGCACGTGTCAAGGGAACCTCCGAAGACAAGCCCGTAGACCTGCCCTTAAAGCCCGACACGCAGGATCCGATGTCGGTGCAGATCGCATTGATGCTGGCACTGCAGACCAAGCAAGTGCCCAAGGTGGTGTGGCTCGCCGACAAGGACGAGATCAAGGAATACAACTACACGGATGAAGGTTCCCACCGTCTGAAGACGGCGCTCGGCGATCTCGACACCATCGTGCTGGCCAGCCAGCGACCCGGCAGCAGTCGCATCATGCGTCTGTGGTTTGCACCGTCGCTGGGTTTCGTGCCGGTTCAGGCGCAGCGTACACGCGACGGCAAGGTCGAATTCACCATGACCATCAAGACGCTCAAACGCTAGGGCCCCGTCGGAGCAACGTCGAGACTCAGGCCTTGGGCAGCGTGACGCCCGTCTGGCCCTGATATTTTCCACCGCGGTCGCGGTATGAGGTTTCGCAAACCTCATCGGATTCGAAAAACAGCATCTGCGCGACGCCTTCGTGCGCATAGATCTTGGCCGGCAATGTCGTCGTATTGGAGAACTCCAGCGTGACGTGGCCTTCCCACTCCGGCTCGAGCGGCGTCACATTGACGATGATGCCGCAACGCGCGTAGGTCGACTTGCCCAGACACACCGTCAGAATGCTGCGCGGAATGCGGAAAAATTCCACGGTCCGTGCCAGCGCAAATGAATTGGGCGGGATGATGCACACCGGCCCCCTGAAATCGACGAAGGATTTCTCATCGAAGTTTTTCGGATCCACGATGGTGGAGTTGATGTTGGTGAAGATCTTGAACTCGTCGGCACAACGCACGTCATAGCCATAGCTGGACGTGCCATAGGAGACGATCTTCCCGCCACCCTCCATTCGCACCTGGGTGGGGCTGAAGGGCTCGATCATGCCTTGCTCGCTCGCCATGCGGCGGATCCATCGGTCGCTCTTGATACTCATTCAGGTCGATTCCACGCTGATTTTGGGAAATAAACGGCTGTAATCCTTGTTCATCCTCGCAAGCGTCGCCGCCGTGCGTCGCGCCATCGTAAGGTAGGCCTGGGCGCGCGGGCTGGCAGGGTCGGCGACGACGGAGGGTTTGCCGCCATCCGCCTCTTCGCGGATGTGAACATCCAGCGGCAGTTCGCCGAGCAATTGAACACCATATTGGCGCGCCATGGCGCTGCCGCCGCCGGCGCCGAAAATATGCTCCGCATGCCCGCAATTGGAACACACGTGCACGCTCATGTTTTCAACGATGCCCAGCACGCGCACCTCGACCTTCTCAAACATCTTGAGTCCCTTGCGCGCATCCAGCAATGCGATGTCCTGGGGCGTGGTAACGATGACAGCGCCGCTGACCGGCACGCGCTGCGCCAGGGTCAGCTGGATATCGCCCGTACCGGGCGGCATGTCGACAACCAGATAGTCCAGTTCACCCCAGCGCGTGTCGCCGAGCAGTTGCGTCAGCGCCTGGGTCACCATGGGGCCACGCCACGCCATCGGTTGCTCGGCATCGATCATGAATCCGATCGACATCACCGCCACGCCGTACGCTTGCAGCGGCGTCAGTTGCTTGCCGTCCGGACTGGTGGGCTTTTGGCCGCTCAAGCCCATGATCATCGGCTGACTGGGACCGTAGATGTCGGCATCGAGGAGGCCTACCTTGGCGCCCTGCGCGGCCCAAGCCAGCGCCAGATTGGCCGCCGTGGTCGATTTACCGACGCCACCCTTGCCCGACGCCACCGCCACGATGTTTTTCACGTTCTCCAGCGGTTTGAGCGTGCGTTGAACGGCATGAGCAGCGATTGCCGAGCGCAACGACAGCGTCAACGCGCGATCGCCCAATGCCGCGCCCAGATGCGCCCGAAGCGCTGTGCCCAATTCCTGTGCATAGTCGGCGCACGGAAATCCCAGCGTGATGTCCAGCTGTAGCTCGCGCGCGCTGACTCGCGAATCCGTGATGGCTTTTGCGTCGCCAAGGGTTTGTCCCAGGTACGGATCGCGGTATGATTCGACGCCGGCGCGGAGCGCCTCGGCAGTGTGGATAATCTGATTCATCGGTAACTCAATTGTACTCTAGCCTTAGGACCGCGTTAGCGGTGTGGCATAATTCGTAACGAATGGCTCTGTTCGCAAACTATCGCGCCGACCGCCTCATCGCCGAGATCAAGGCCTTTGGCAATCCTGCGAGTCCGGGCGCCCAAAAGGCTCTTGCCAAGCTTGCCGCGCTGGGCCCGCAAGCCATCGATTCCATCGTCGCGGCACTGACAGTCGCGGACAAAAAAGAGACCCTCGCGTATGTCGAGGTGCTCTCCGCCCTGATCGACGCCAAGACGCTGCCGCAAATTCTGAAGATCATGTCTGAAGCCAATGGCCGGGCGATCGCCGGCATTTCCTGGGCCCTGTCCACAAGCCGCAACTATCCGGTCAGCGCGTTGCTGGATGCGTTGAGCAAGGCCGACATGCCGAAGCCAGCCATCCTGGACATCATCGCAGCCCAAAAAACGCGCTTCACGGTGCGCGAGTTGCTCAACGCCGCCTATGCGCAGGAAGCAAACGAGAAATCCGGCCTGTTCAAAATCATCAGCGATATCGCCGACGAGTCCTCGATCGATGATCTGATCGCGCGGGTGGAGGGCAAGGACCCCGTGGCACGTCTGCACATCATCAACGTGCTGTCGCGCTTCAACACGCCGCAGGTGCAGAAGGTGATCCAGGCGCAGCTCAAGGACAACAGCAAGTTCGTGCGCTCGGCCGCATTGACCGCTTTGTCGAAGATGGACGGGCCCATCGATCTCCCCACCGTGACCGCCCTGTTGCGCGACCCGGAAATCGAGGTGCAGAACAAGGCTGTCGATGTGGTGGTCAAGGCCAACCAGCCTGACACGGTGAAGTATCTGGTGGAGGTGCTGAAGGACGAGAACGAATATGCGCGTCGCGCCGCCGTCGAAGTCCTCAATGCCATCGGCAATTCCAAGTCGGTCAAATTCCTGCTCGAAGTGATCGCCGACAGCGACTGGTGGGTGCGCACCCGCGCCGCCGATGCGCTCGGCAAAATCGGCGGACCGCGGGTGGTCGAGGCCGTGCTGGAGTTGATCAAGGATGACAACCAGGACATCCGCCGCGCCGCCATCGAAATCCTCAATCAGACCAAGGACGAACGCGCCGTCGGACAGCTCATCGAAGCCACCAAGGACAGCGATTGGTGGGTGAGCGAACGCGCCGTCGATGCGCTGGCGGAAATCGGCACCACCAAGGCCGTGCCGCGGCTGGTCGAGATGCTCAGCAGCGCACCGGCCAAGTCCCTGCCGACCGTGGTGCGCGCCATCGCCAAACTGGGCGATCAGAAAAACATCTCGCAGATCCTGCCGCTGCTGCAACGGCAGGAGAACGAGATCAAGGTGGAAGTGATGGCCGCACTGGCCAAGCTTGCCGACGACAAGCGCGCAGACACCATCCGCGTGCAGTTGCAGGGCATGACGCAGTCAAACGATGCGACCTTGAACCAGGCTGCGTCGCGGGCACTCGAGGAGCTGGACAATCGCTTTTCCACCACGCAACTGGCCGCGAATGAGCGCATGGAAAAGATGCAGACGCCCGGCAAAACCCTGCTCATCGACAACCAGGACATCGCCGCCGTGGTGGCGCAGGCAGAAATCCAGGCAGGCAAGCTCGACATCGCCACGCTCAAGACGGGCGAGATCATCGAGGGCCGCTACAAGTACATCGAGAAGATCGGCAAGGGCGCGTTCGGCACCGTGCTGCTGATGGAAGACACTGTGGTCGAAGAGCGGTTGATCCTGAAATTCTTGAACCCGAACGTGGCCGCCGATGAAGAGATGATGAAACGCTTCGTGCACGAACTGCGCTACAGCCGCAAGATCACGCACAAGAACGTCATCCGCATCTACGACTTTCTGTTCATCCGCGGCAACTATGCCATCTCGATGGAATATTTCCCCTCGCACACGCTGGGCGGGGAAATCATCAACGAAAAACCGGTGGAGCTGAAGCGCGCCGTGAAGTTCGGCATCGACATCGCCACCGGCATGGCGGTGGCGCATCAGGCAGGCATCGTGCATCGCGACTTGAAACCCGCCAACGTGCTCATCAACAACGAAGGCTTGTTGAAGGTCGTGGACTTCGGGGTCGCCGCCGCGCAAACCCAGGGCGACACCCAGTTGACCAAGACGGGCTATGTCATCGGCTCTCCCAAGTACATGGCGCCGGAGCAGATTCTGGGCAAGAAGGTCGACGAACGCGCCGACGTCTACAGCCTCGGCGTCATCCTGTACGAATTGCTCACCGGCATTCCGCCCTACTCACGCGGCGATCACATGTCGGTGATGTACCAGCATGTGCAGGGCAAGGCGAAGCCACCGATCGAGATCAACAAGGCCCTGCCACAGGACTTAAACGACCTGGTCGTCACCTGCATGTCCCTCGACAAAGCCAAACGGCCTCAGTCCATGGACGAATTGCGTGTCGCGCTGGAGAAGTTTCTCTAGGATCCTGGGCGCGAAAACCCCGTAATTTGCGGCAAATCGGCCGATATTCATGCATTGGTTCACGTTTACGGCATTTGCCCGTTAAGTTAACTCGAAATCCTGCGTCGATCGCGTTAGCCTTGCCGTCATGGCCAGAATCGACGCATTTCTGAAATTGGGGCTCGCGCAGGGCTGTTCCGATCTGCATCTGGCGGTCGGCATCCCGCCCATGCTGCGAATGCATGGCGATCTGATGCCCATCAAGTTTCGCGATCTGGGTGAGGCAGAATTGGAATCTTATATCAACGAAGTGCTGACCAAGTCCCAGCTGGACCAGTTCAAGCGCGGTACAGACCTGGATTTTTCCTATGTCTCGGCCGAAGGCGGCCGATTCCGCGTCAATGTCTACCGCAAGGAGACGGGCATCGGCGCCGCTTTCCGCTCCATCCCGCTGCAGATTCCGAGCATCGATCAACTCGGACTGCCGCCGATCGTGCGCAAACTGTGCGACTACCACCAGGGGATGATCCTGGTCACCGGCTCCACCGGCACCGGCAAGTCGACGACGTTGGCCTCGATGATCGACTACCTCAACTCCACGCGCTCGGTGAACATCATCAGCCTGGAAGATCCCATCGAATTCGTCCATCGCAGCAAGACGGCGCAGGTCATCCAGCGCGAGTTGGGCACGCATCTGCCGAGCTTTGCCGAAGGCGTGCGCGCAGCCATGCGCGAAGATCCGGACGTCATCCTGGTGGGCGAGTTGCGCGACGCAGAAACCATCTCCATGGCCATGACGGCGGCGGAGACCGGCCATCTGGTGTTGGGAACTCTGCACACCACCAGCGCCACCAAGACCATCGACCGCGTCATCGACGCATTGCCCACCGACGAACGTGAGCAGACCAAAAGCTTTCTGTCACAAAGTTTGATCGCCGTGATCACGCAGGTGTTGATCAAGAGTCCGGACCAGCGCGGACGTCGCGCCGTCTGCGAGATCATGGTGGTGACCAAGGCGATCGCCAAATTGATCATGACCGACCAGTCGCACCAGATTCCCAGCCAGATTCAGATGGGTAAGGAATATGGCATGCAGATGATGGATCAGGCACTGCTCGCCGCCATTCATGCCAAGGAAGTCGATCTCGAGCACGCCGTCAGCTACGCTGCCGACAAGCGTCAATTCGAGAGATTCGTGACCGATATGAGTGGCGCGCCCAAGGCCGACGCCGTCAGCGGCTGACGATCTGCCATGGCCAAGATCGACACCTACCTGAAGGCGGTTCTGGAACTCAACGGATCGGATCTGCATTTTCTCGCCGGCGACCCTGCGCGAGTGCGCCGCTATGGCGAACTGCAACCTTTGGGACCCGAGGTCCTGACGGCCGAGCACGTCAAGGAGTTGCTGTACGAGATCATGCCGAAGCTGGCGCTCGAGCGCTTCGAGGCCAAGGACGGCACGGACTTCGCGCACAGCATTCCGGGGCTGGCGCGTTTTCGCGTGAATGTCATGCGCCAGTTAAATGGCATGGGCGCGGTGTTTCGCGCCATCCCCTCCAAAGCAAAGACGATGGACGAACTGAACCTCCCGGAAGCGGTCCGCGCCTTCTGCAAGGTGAACAATGGGCTGATTCTCGTGACCGGCAAAACCGGTTCGGGAAAGTCCACCACGCTCGCCGCGCTCATCGATGACATCAACATTCGTGAAAAAGGCCACATCCTCACCATCGAGGACCCCATCGAATTCGTGCATCCGCGCAAGAACTGTCTGATCAGTCAGCGCGAGATCGGTGTGCATGCGCCGTCCTTTTCCGCCGCTCTGCTGTCCGCCTTGCGCGAGGACCCTGACGTCATCCTGGTGGGCGAGTTACGCGATCTGGAAACCATGAGCATCGCGGTGACCGCGGCGGAAATGGGCATTCTCGTCATGGGAACCCTGCACACCAACGGCGCCGCTGCCACGGTGGACCGCATGGTCAATGCGTTCCCCGCCGACAAGCAACCGCATGTGCGAACCATGCTCTCCACCAGCTTGCGCGGCGTCGTTTCGCAGCAGCTGATTCCGAACGTTGACAAGACGGGGCGCGTCGCAGCACTGGAAATCCTGGTCAACACGCCCGCGGTTTCCAATCTGATCCGCCAGGGCAAGATGGATCAGCTGGAAAGCGCCATGCAAAGCGGCGCAGGCACCGGCATGCGCACCATGGATGCCGCCATTCAGTTGTTGCTGGACCGGCGCGAAATCACCGGCAAAGAGGCCTACAAGAAGGCCATCAACAAATCGCGGTTTGAACAGTACCGGGAAGCCTCCTGACGCTGATCGCGCGCACATGGCATACTTTGCGGCCTTATGAGACCCCGCCGCCGCATTCTGGTCACCAGCGCCCTGCCCTATGCGAACGGGCCGATACACTTAGGCTATGCGCTCGAGGCCATCCAGACCGACATCTGGGTCCGCTTTCAACGCCTGCGCGGTCACGAGTGCACTTACGTCTGCGCCGACGACACCCACGGCACGCCCATCATGCTCAAGGCGCAGGCAGATGGCGTCACGCCCGAAGAACTCATCGCCACTGTCAACCGTGAACACCAGCGGGATCTCGCCGGACTGTGCATCAGCTTGGACAACTTCGGCTCGACGCACTCGGCGGAAAATCGTGCCCTATGCGAGTCGATGTATCTGGAATTGCGCGCACGTGGTTACATCGAGCAGCGCAGCGTGCGGCAGGCCTACGACGCGCAGGCCAAGATGTTTCTGCCCGACCGCTACGTTCGCGGCAACTGCCCCAATTGCAATTCGCCCAATCAATACGGCGACTCCTGCGAGGTCTGCGGCGCCACGTATTCCCCCTCGGATCTGAAAAATCCGATTTCCACCGTGAGCGGCACCACGCCCATCGAACGCGAATCGGAGCATTTCTTTTTCCGGCTCAGCGCTTTTGAAAAGCAGTTGCGCGAATGGGTCGGCAGCGGCGCGGTGTCGCAGGGTGTGGCACGCAAGCTCGAAGAATGGTTCACCCAAGGATTGAGGGACTGGGACATCTCGCGCGATGACCCGTATTTTGGATTCCAGATTCCGGATGCACCGGGAAAATATTTCTATGTCTGGTTCGACGCGCCCATCGGCTATCTGGGCAGCTTCACCCAGCTGTGCGCGCGCACGGATCTGAAGTTCGAGGATTTCTTCGCGCCCTCCTCCGCCGCCGAACTGCACCACTTCATCGGCAAGGACATTCTGTATTTTCACACCCTGTTCTGGCCGGCGGTGCTGGAAGGCGCGCAGATGCGACGCCCCACCGGCGTACATGTGCACGGCTTCGTCACGATCAACGGTGAGAAGATGTCCAAATCGCGCGGCACGTTCATCACGGCGCGACGCTACCTGGATGCCTTCGGCCCGGAATATCTGCGCTATTACTTTGCCGCCAAGCTGAGCAACGGGCTCGACGATCTGGACCTGAACCTGGACGAGTTCGTCACGCGCTGCAATTCGGACATCGTCGGCAAGCTGGTCAACATCGCCAGCCGCTGCGCCGGATTCATCACCAAGAATTTCAACGGGCAGCTCGCGGCAAATCTACCTGAACCGGAATTGCTGCGCGATTTCGCCGCCGCCGCGTATCCGATCGCCGCCGACTATGAGTCGCTGGATTACGCCGGCGCAATCCGCCAGATCATGGCGCTGGCCGACCGCGCCAATCAGTACATCGATCAGCGCAAACCGTGGATCCTCGCCAAGGACCCTGCGCAGGCAATGCAGGTGCAGCTGGTATGCACGCAGGGATTGAATCTGTTTCGGACGCTGATGATCTACCTGCAGCCGGTGCTGCCGCTGATGGCCGCCAAGGCCAATCAATTTTTCGGCGAGACGCCGTGGACTTGGGCGGACGCGCAGACGGCAATGTTGGGAACGCCGATAGCACCGTATGATCCGCTCGCGACACGCCTGGACGGCAAGTCCGTGGCGCAACTCATCGAGCCGCAAGCAACCGATCCCGCAGGTTCCGCACCCAAGACAACACCTAAACAGACTGCTGCTGCCGCGGTGGTTGCTGAGGCCGGCGTACCGGTGGCCGGCGTCCCCGCGCCCGGCAAACCGGCGTCCGCTCCCGCGGCAGCCTCGTCTGCCGCGAGCGGGCCGATTTCCATCGACGAGTTTTCACGCGTCGACCTGCGGGTGGCGAGGATCGTGCAGGCAGAGCTGATTGACGGCGCGGACAAGCTCTTGAAGCTGCGCGTCGATCTGGGCGAACTGGGTGAGCGGCAGGTGTTCGCAGGCATTCGCGCAGCGTACGAGCCGGCCGCCCTGGTGGGACGCATGATCGTGGTCGTGGCGAATCTCGCGCCCCGCAAGATGCGCTTCGGCGTGTCCGAGGGCATGATCCTCGCGGCAGGGCCCGGCGGTCAGGAAATCTTCCTGCTGTCGCCGGACTCGGGAGCCGTCGCGGGAATGCGCGTGAAATGAGATGAATGCGCGGGACGCGGGCCGTGATGCCGACAGCATCGATGCCCTTCTGCCACAGACCCAATGTACCCGCTGCGGCTACTCCGGCTGCCGACCTTACGCGCAGGCCATCGTGGCGGGTGAAGCGGATATCAACCAATGTCCTCCGGGCGGCGCCGCAACCATCATTGCCTTGGCGCAATTGCTGGGACGTGAGGAAAAGCCGCTGAATCCGGCCAATGGCGCAACCCAGCCGCCGCGCGTCGCCTGGATCGACGAGTCGCGTTGCATCGGCTGCGCCAAATGCCTGCCTCCCTGCCCGGTCGATGCCATCCTCGGCGCCGCGAAATATCTACACAGCGTGATCGTCGAGGACTGCACGGGATGCGAATTGTGTATCGCCCCCTGCCCGGTCGATTGCATTGAGATGCGCGATGCGCCGGTGGACTTCGCCGCGAACGACGCGGCTCTGAACCGACGCCGCTACGCCGCGCATCAGGACCGTGACCGGCGGCGTCAGGAAGAACGCGCCACCCAACTGGCGCAGAAAAAATCCGCGTTGCTGAATCCGGCGTCGACATGAACGCAGCCAAACGCCGGATCATCTTCGAGCGATTTCGAGATGCCAATCCCCATCCGCAAACCGAGCTGATCTATGCCAATGCCTTCGAGTTGCTGGTGGCTGTGATCCTCTCCGCTCAGGCAACCGACAAAAGCGTCAACAAGGCGACCGCCGTCCTCTTCGCTCAAGCCAACACACCGGCGGCGATTCATGCCCTCGGGGTCGAAGGACTGTCCCGGTACATCAAGTCCATCGGTCTATACAACGGCAAGGCCAAAAACATCATTGCAACCTGCGCGGCACTGCAGGAGAACTTTAGCGGCACGGTACCCGCCGATCGCGAGTCTTTGGAAAGTCTGCCGGGCGTCGGACGAAAGACGGCCAACGTGGTCCTCAATGTGGCCTTCGGGAAGCCAACGATGGCGGTGGACACGCATATATTCCGGGTCAGCAACCGCATCGGCATCGCGCGCGGCAAGACCGAACGTGCTGTCGAAGACGGCCTGCTCAAGCACGTGCCGCCGGAATTCCTGGAACATGCACATCATTGGCTCATCCTGCATGGCCGCTATGTCTGCAAGGCACGTAAACCGGAATGTCCGGACTGCTTGATTGCGGATTTGTGCGAGTACAAACCCAAGACGCGAACGGGTGCTGCGTGACGCTGTTCGCCGGGATGTCACGTGAGCAATTGCGCGCGCAGTACGTCGACGCATGGCGCAAGGCACGCTCGAATCTGCCGTTGATTCCGATGGAGGCGCTGATCTGCGCGGTCATCGACCTGCATCCGGAATATCAGGCATTGCTGTCGGATGAAGAGCGGGCGCAAGCGTACCAGTCCGATGCCGTGCAGGCGGCACAGAATCCGTTTTTACACATGGGATTGCATCTGGCGATCCGCGAGCAGGTCTCCATCGACCGGCCGCCGGGAATTCGCGACCTGGCGCGACGACTTGAGGCTCGCCACGGCGAGCACCAGTGGGAGCACGCGCTCATGCAGACGCTGGGCGAAACACTCTGGGATGCGCAGCGAGCAGGCACCACGCCGGACGAAAGCCTGTACCTCGAACGGGCGCGGAAACTCCTGAACGTTAAGTAAGCTTCATGCGGTGTTCACCTTGGCGCAGGATGCCCACCGCTATGCTTAGGTCAATAAGCTGACGTCAGTCGGCATGACGCCCTGCAGGAGATTGTCGATGCGAGTCCTTGCCGTCGCCTTGAGCATTGCACTGTGGCCTGGATGCGCGCTGTTCGCGGGCTCGCCGCCAAAGACACCGCCCGCCAAAGTTGTCGCATCGACCACCTCGGCCCCCGCGCCCCTTTCCGCCGCGGCAGCCGACGCGGCAGCCGCCCGACACGCCAAGCGCACCGCCTGCCGAAAGCTGGCGGCGATGAAAAAAGTGATCGCCACGGAAAGAACCGAGTTCATCAAGCAGTGCATTCTCAAGCCCTGACGGGTGTGGTCGCAGCGGCTTACTTTTTCGGCATGTAGAGGTCGGTCAGCGTCCCTTCGAAAGCTTCGGCCGCCATCGCCACGGTCTCCGACAGGGTCGGATGCGCATGAATGGTCAGACCGATGTCGGCAGCATCCGCATTCATTTCGATGGCGAGTCCCACTTCGGCGATCAGCTCGCCTGCGTTCGTACCGACGATGCCGGCACCCAGAACCCGATGCGTTGCCTTGTCGAACAGCAATTTGGTGAAGCCTTCGTCGCGATTGATCGCGAGGGATCGGCCGCTGGCCAGCCACGGAAAATTCGCCTTGCCGTACTCGAACCCCTCGTCCTTGGCCTGAATTTCAGTCAATCCGACCCAGGCGATTTCCGGATCGGTGTACGCGACCGCTGGAATGCAGCGCGCATCGAAACTGCTCTTGTGTCCGGCGGCAACTTCGGCCGCGACCTTCGCTTCATGCGTGGCCTTGTGCGCGAGCATCGGCGCGCCCGCGATATCGCCGACGGCGAATAAATGCGGCACATTGGTGCGCATTTGTTTGTCGACCTTGATGAAACCACGGCGGTCGACAGCGACGCCGGCCGCGGCAGCGTCGATGGCATTGCCATTGGCCGTGCGTCCCACGGCGATAAGTACCCGGTCGTAGATTTCCGCTGCGGGTGAGCCCGCGCCTTCGAAACTCACTCGCAGACCCTCCTCGAGCGCCTCGATCCTGCTAACCTTGGTGTTCAGCAGGATTTTCTCGTAACGCTTGTCGATGCGCTTCTGCAAGGGGCGAACCAGATCGCGGTCGGTGCCCGGCATGAGTGCATCGCTGAGCTCGACCACGCTCACGCGCACCCCCAGCGCATCGTAGACGCAGGCCATCTCCAGACCGATGATGCCGCCGCCGACCACCAGCAGTCGCTTGCAGCCTTCCGGCAATTCCAACGCGCCGCTGGAATCCATGATGCGCGGATCGTCAGGCAAACCGGGCAGGCGCGCACTTTCCGAGCCGGCCGCGATGATGCATTGCTTGAAGTCCAGATTCCGCGTGCCGCCGGCGCCGATGATCTGCAGGGAATACGGACCGGTGAATTTGCCCACGCCCTGAATGACCTCAACCTTGCGCTGCTTCGCCAAGGCGCTAAGCCCGCCGGTCAACTTGCCGACGACGCGGTCTTTCCAGGCACGCAATCGATTCAGATCGATGCTGGGTTTGCCGAAGCTGATGCCGCAGGCTTCCATGTCATGCGCATCTTCAATGACCTTCGCCGCATGCAGCAATGCCTTGGACGGAATACAACCCACGTTCAAGCACACGCCGCCCAACACCGGCCAACGCTCAATCAGCGTGACCTTTATGCCTAGATCGGCGGCGCGAAATGCGGCGGTGTAGCCGCCGGGACCGGCACCGAGAACCACCAGATCAACTGACCCTGCGGGCGCGCCGCCAATCGGCAGCGCGACTGGGTTAGAAGCGGCGGCAGGCGGCACGGCGGGCGCCGCCGGCGCAGGTGCGGGAGGCGGCACGACGGCCGAACCCGCCACCTCTGCCACCTCCAGCGTCGCGATCAGTGTGTCCTTGGAGACGCGGTCACCCTTTTTGACGGCCACGCTCAGCACGGTGCCGGCCTTGTCCGCCGGCACGTCCATCGACGCCTTGTCGGTTTCCAACGTGACAAGGGGATCGTTGGGCTGTACGGAATCCCCGGCCTTCACCAGAACCTCGACCACCATCGCATCTTTGAAATCGCCGATGTCCGGCACTGTCAGTTCGGCGCGGCTCACGTCAAGGCCTTTGCTTCGCTCAGCACCTTGCTCAAGAAGACGACGAAGCGCGCTGCATCGGCGCCGTCGACAACGCGGTGGTCATAGGATAACGACAGCGGCAGCAGCAATCGCGGAACGAGGGTTCCGTTTTGATACACCGGCTTCATGCTGGAGCGCGACACGCCCAGAATGGCGACCTCGGGTGCATTGATGATGGGCGTGAATGCCGTGCCGCCGATTCCGCCCAGGCTGGAGATGGTGAAGGTGCCGCCCTGCATCTCCGTCGCTGTCAGCTTGCCGGCGCGGGCCTTTTCCGACAGCGCAGCGAGCGCGCGCGCAATCTCGAACACCGACAGGCGATCCACGCCTTTGATGACCGGCACCACCAATCCATTGGGCGTATCGGCTGCGAAACCGATGTTGTAATACTTCTTGAACACGAGGTTCGCGCCTTCCGTGTCCAGCGAAGAATTGAATCGCGGGAATTCCTTCAGCGCCAGCGCGCAGGCCTTGACGATGAATGCAAGCGGCGTGAGCTTGACGTTCTCCTGGATCGCCTTGGATTTGAGCGCCGTGCGCGCCACTTCCAGATCGGTGATATCCGCCTCGTCATGCTGTGTTACGTGCGGCAGATTGATCCAGCTTGCCTGCAGGCGTGGACCGGAAATTTTTTGAATGCGGGTGAGCGGCTTGACCTCGACCTCACCGAAATGTGCGAAGTCCACTTGCGGCACTTTGGGCAGCGCCGACACGGGCGCGGGTGGCGACAACAGCACGCGCTTGACGAATGCCTTGACGTCATCGTGGGTGATGCGCGCCTTGGGCGCCGTTCCCTGCACCTTGCCAAGATCCACGCCCAGCTCACGCGCGAACTTGCGGACCGAGGGACTGGCATAGGCGCGCGAGAACGCGGCTTCATCGATGCCGGCAATACCGGTCGGCGCCTGCGAGGACACCGGAGTTGCGACTACCGGCGCTTGCGCCTTGGCGGCAGCCGCCGCAGGCGCAGGTGCGGGTGCGGGTACCGAAGCAGGGACTGCCTCAGTCGCAGGCGGTGCAGCCGCAGCGCTTGGCGCGGCCGTCTCCAGCAACAGGATTACCGACCCCTGCGCCACCTTGTCGCCCTTCTTCACTTTCATTGCGGTGATACGGCCTGCGGCCGGCGACGGCACGTCCATCGCTGCTTTTTCCGTCTCGAGCGTGATCAGCGGTGTGTCCTTGTCGACGCTTTGGCCACTGCTTACCAGCACATCGATGACACTGACGTCGGCAAAGCCGCCGATATCAGGAACCTGTACTTCGATTGATTGGGCCACGGCTCAAACCTTGACCGGATCAGGCTTTTCCGCATCGACGCCGAATGCCTGCATCGCCTGCGTCACCGTTTTCATATCGAGCTTGCCGTCGTCCGCCAATGCCTTGAGCGACGCGACGACGATGTAGTGGCGGTCAACTTCGAAGTGGCGACGCAACTGCTCGCGTGAATCGCTGCGTCCAAAGCCATCGGTGCCCAGCACCGCATAGCGCCCCGGAACCCACTGACGGATCTGATCCGGTACGGTCTTCATGTAATCGGTGGCGGCGATGAACGGTCCTTCCCGATCTGCCAACGCCTGCTGCACATAGCAGATCCGGGGACTTTGCGTCGGGTGCAGCATGTTCCAGCGTTCGGTCTCCAGCGCGTTACGGCGCAGCTCGCTGAAGCTGGTCACCGAGTAGATGTCGGCCGGCACGCCGAATTGATTTTCGAGAATCTCCGCTGCGGCGATCACTTCGCGCAGGATCGTACCCGAGCCGAACAAGGTGGCGCGCACCTTGCCACGACCGCCGATCTGCAACAGGTACATGCCGTTGAGGATGCCCTGCGCCACGCCGGTCGGCATCGCCGGATGGGTGTAATTCTCGTTCATGCAGGTGATGTAGTAGAAGACGCTTTCGCGCTCTGCGTACATGCGCCGCAGGCCATCCTGCACGATCACGGTCAATTCGTAGGCAAAGGTCGGATCGTAGGCGATGCAATTGGGCACAGTGGTCGCGAGCAGGTGGCTGTGACCGTCCTGGTGCTGCAAACCCTCGCCCGCCAAAGTGGTGCGTCCCGCCGTGCCGCCGACCAGGAAGCCGCGCGCGCGGCTGTCGCCGGCGGCCCAGATGAAATCCCCGACGCGCTGGAATCCGAACATGGAGTAGTAGATGTAGAAGGGAATCATGCTGATGCCATGATTCGAATAGGCTGTCGCCGCGGCCAGCCAGGAGCACAGCGCCCCGGCTTCGTTGATGCCCTCTTCGAGAATCTGCCCCTGTTTGTCCTCGCGATAGAACATGAGCTGATCCGCATCCTGCGGGGTGTACAGCTGACCGACCGAGGAATAGATGCCGATCTGTCGGAACATGCCTTCCATGCCAAAGGTTCGCGCCTCGTCCGGCACGATGGGCACGATGTGCTTGCCGATATTCTTGTCCTTCAACAGGACGCCCAGAATGCGCACCAGCGCCATCGTGGTGGAGATCTCGCGATCCGCAGTGCCTTCGAGCAGGCTGGCGAATGCTTCCAGCGGCGGCACCACCAACGCCGGTGCATCCGAATGTCGGGCCGGCAGGTAGCCGCCGAGTGCCGAGCGCTGCCCTTTCAGATAGCGCATTTCCTCGCTGTCCTCGGGCGGCTTGCGGAACGGCAGCCTGGCAATGTCCTCATCGGAAATCTGGATATGGAAGCGGTCGCGAAATTCCTTCAGCGCTGATTCATCGAGCTTCTTTTGCTGGTGCGTGGCGTTCAAACCCTCACCCGCCTTGCCCATGCCAAAGCCTTTGACGGTCTTGGCCAGAATGACGGTGGGACTGCCTTTGTTGTCCATCGCCGCCGTGTAGGCCGCGAACACCTTTTGAGGATCGTGACCGCCTCGGTTCAGGCGCCAGATGTCCTCATCCGACATGTTGGACACCATTTCCTTCAACGGTTTGTATTTGCCGAAGAAGTTGTCGCGCGTGTACGCGCCGCCCTTGGCCTTGAAATTCTGATACTCGCCGTCGACGCACTCCTCCATGACGCGCTTGAGCAAGCCCTGGCTGTCACGCGCCAGCAGTGGATCCCAGCGCGAACCCCACAGCACTTTGATGACATTCCACCCGGCGCCGAGGAAGGCGGCCTCGAGTTCCTGGATGATCTTGCCATTGCCGCGCACCGGGCCATCCAGACGCTGCAGATTGCAATTGATGACGAACACGAGATTGTCGAGTTTCTCGCGCACCGGCATCGTCAACGCGCCCATCGATTCCGGTTCGTCCATTTCACCGTCGCCGAGAAATGCCCAGACCTTGCGATCGGAGGCGGGCACCATGCCGCGGTGTTCGAGGTAGCGGATGAAGCGTGCTTGGAAAATGGCGGTCATCGGCCCCAAGCCCATGGACACCGTCGGGAACTGCCAGAAATCCGGCATCAGCCAGGGATGCGGATAGGAAGACAGTCCGCCACCGCCCACTTCCTGCCGAAACCGTTTGAGCTGCTCCTCACTCAGGCGACCTTCAAGATAGGCGCGGGCATAGATGCCCGGACTGGAGTGTCCTTGTACAAACACCATATCGCCCGGGTGCGCATCGCTGCGCGCACGCCAGAAGTGATTGAAGCCCACCTCGTACAACGTCGCAGCGGAGGCATAGGTGGCGATATGTCCACCGTACTCGGAGGAGGTGCGATTCGCCTGCACCACCATGGCCATGGCGTTCCAGCGGATGTACGCCTCGATGCGGCGCTCCAACGAGCGGTCACCGGGATAGTCGGGTTCCTGATTCTTGGAGATTGAATTCAAGTAAGCGGTATTCGGCTTGAACGGCAGGTAGGTGCCGGAGCGGCGGGTGAAATCGACCAGCTTCTCCAGGATGAAATGCGCCCGCTCGGGGCCCTGCGCTTTGAGCAGCGAATCGATGGACTCCAGCCACTCCTGGGTTTCGATCGGATCAATGTCTTCGAACGGGGATTGCTGTGTCATAGAGCCTTTTAAACCACGTCCTGTTAGGATGCCGATCGGTTCGCCGCGCGAACGAGCGAAACTCCGATTATAGCCTGGAAACCCGATCCTTCGATCCCGTCATGATGCCAACGCGCCTGCCCTTGGATTCGCTTAACTTACCCATCAAGACTCGCACCGCCGCTGTCGGCGAACGAGTGCTCACCGGGTTTTCCGCGGCTATTTTGTTGTTGCCCGCGTCGATCAACGGGGCGCAGTTCGCCGGTTTAAGCTTTGCGCCGCTGCTGCGCGCATTGCACGAACGCAAACCCCGACGTGCCGGCGACATGCTCACCACGCGAGTTGGTGCCCAGTCGCAAACGGTGCTCGTCGTGGCCTATGTTGCACCGGAATCGGGCACCTTTGAACGACTGCAATTGGCGCAAAAGTGCGCACGCGCGGCACTTGAGAATGAACCGGACAAGATTCTGCTGTACCAGGCCATCGGCGACAGCGAGGTTCGGAACGCGGCGCTCCTGGCGACCATTGCCGCCCTGCAAGCGGCAGCCTTTCGTCTCGCGTCCTTCAAGAGCAAACCCAAGCGCGCATCGCTGCTGCGGCAGATCGAGGTCGCCGCTTCGGTAAAAATTCCAGACCTTGATCTGACGCTCGCCACCTGTGCCGGCAACAATCTCGCCCGCTGGCTCACAGCGCTGCCGCCGAGTGTATTGGATGCGCGCGCCTATCGACGCCATCTGCAGCGGTACGCGGAACGGTACGGAGTGGGTTTCAAATTCTATTCCGAAGCTCAACTCAAACGACTCGGCGCCGGCGCGTTTCTTGCGGTGTCACAGGGCAATCCGACGCGCGATGCCGGCATCGTCCGCCTGTCGTACCGGCCTGCCGGCGCAGCCGCCCCGCAGTTGAGTCTGGTCGGCAAGGGCATCTGTTTTGACACCGGCGGCACCAACCTGAAATCGCACAAGGGCATGCTCGACATGCACATCGACATGGAAGGCAGTGCGGTCGCGCTCGGCAGCCTGCATGCGATGATTCAGTTGAAGTCCAAGACACCTGTGGATTGCTGGTTTGCGATTACCGAGAACCGCATCGGCCCAACCGCCTACAAACCCCAGGATATTGTCACGGCCCTCAACGGTACGACGATTCAAGTCATTCACACCGATGCGGAAGGCCGCATGGTGCTGGCGGATACGCTGGCCCTCGCCGCCCGCAGCAAGCCGCGCGCCATCATCGACTACGCCACGCTGACGGGTGCGTGCCTGCATGCGCTCACTGAGCGCTACAGCGGTGCCTTCACCAATCGGCTGGCGATGCGCGATCAGATCGAGTCCGCCGGGAAGATCAGCGGCGAGCGAGTTTGGGTTTTTCCGATGGATGCCGATTTCGACACCGATCTGGACAGCAGCGTCGCCGATGTCCTGCAATGTTCGGTGGATGGCAAAGGCGACCACATCCTGGCGTCGATGTTCCTGAACCGCTTCGTGCCGAAGGACATCGCCTGGCTGCACATCGATCTGGCAGCCGGCATGCGCCACGGTGGCCTGGGCCATATTGCCACTGACATCACCGGCTTCGGTGTGCGCTTCACCCTCGAACTGCTGAGAGGTGGGTGGCCTCGAGCGGAGCAGCGGGCGAAGCCCCCAGCGAAGCCGCGACGCGCGCGCCGCCCCCCTCGCGCATGACCACGCTCACGATCCGCCGCCCGGACGATTGGCATGTTCACCTGCGCGACGGCGCCGCATTGGCCGCCGTGGCGACGTTCACCGCGCAACGCTTCGGTCGCGCCATCGTCATGCCCAATCTTAAGTCTCCGGTGACGACTACGGCGGCGGCACAGGCCTATCGCCAGCGGATCCTCGCTGCATTGCCGGTGGATTGCCGATTCGAGCCGTTGATGACCTTGTATTTGACGGACGCCACCACGCCCGCGGAAATCGAGCGCGCCAAGGCCAGCGGCATTGTCCACGGCGTGAAGCTCTACCCCGCCGGTGCAACCACGCATTCCGACAGCGGCGTGACCAACCTGGGCGCCTTGTCGGCGGTGCTCGAGTACATGCAACGCGTGGGGATGGTGCTGCAGGTACATGGAGAAGTCACCGATGCAGCGGTCGATGTATTCGATCGTGAAGCCCGCTTCATCGATCAGATCCTGGCGCCGCTGGTCGAGCGCTTCCCGACCCTCAAGGTTGTCTTCGAACACATCACCACCGCCCGCGCCGCCGAGTTCGTTGTGGCCGCACGAGCCGGCGTGGCGGCGACCATTACGCCGCAACATCTGCTGCACAATCGCAATGCGCTCTTCCAGGGCGGCATCCGCCCGCACTTCTATTGCCTGCCCGTCCTCAAGCGCGAAAGCGATCGCGAAGCTCTCATGCGCGCCGCCACCAGCGGCAACGCTAAATTCTTTTTGGGCACCGACAGTGCGCCACATGAGCGCGCGACTAAGGAAAGCGCCTGTGGGTGCGCCGGCATGTTCACCGCACACGCCGCCATCGAGCTGTATGCCGAGGCCTTCGATTCAATTGGAAAACTCGAATGTTTAGAATCATTTGCAAGTATATTCGGAAGTAATTTCTATGACCTGCCGCCTCATCAAAGCACACTCACCTTGATCAACAACCCCTGGCAGGTACCGGCAATCTATCCGTTTGCTGACGGCAGCTTGATCCCCTATCGCGCGGGCGAGTCGGTCGGCTGGCGCATCGCCGCTGCGACTCCAGCATGACGCAAATCCCCCCCATTACCATGGCGACGCGCTTTCGCGGCTTCCTGCCCGTGGTCGTCGATGTTGAAACCGGCGGGTTCAACCACCAGACTGATGCATTGCTGGAGATTGCCGCAGTGCTGCTGGAAATGCGGTCCGACGGCACCCTGGCGCGGGGACAGACCTATCGCTATCACGTGACGCCCTTCCCGGGCGCCAATCTCGAGCCCGCCTCGCTCGCGGTCAATGGCATCGATCCACACCATCCCTTCCGGCTGGCCATTCCAGAAGCCGATGCCCTGCAGAATATCTTCAAAGAAGTGCGGCGTGCAGTGCGCGACGCGGACTGCAAGCGCGCGGTCCTGGTGGGCCACAATGCATTTTTCGATCTGAATTTCTTGAACGCCGCCGTGACCCGCACGGACATCAAGCGCAACCCGTTTCACCCGTTTTCCAGTTTCGACACCGCGACATTGGGTGGCGTCGCCTTCGGCCAGACGGTGCTGATGCGTGCGACGCTGGCCTCCGGCCAGGAATGGGATTCGGCGTCAGCGCATTCAGCCAGTTATGACGCGGAACGGACGGCGGATCTGTTTTGCACCGTGTGCAACCAGTTTCAGGGCGTTTTCGATGCGAGCCGGCGCCGACTCGCCTCGATGGGACCGCTGGAGATTGAACCGGCTGAAAATCGCGGTGAAGGCGACTAGCGGAACGAACGGACCCAGCGGGCCGGTCGATCCGCGTTGACTTGCGCGAGTCAGGCGACCGCGCCGACCTCAGCCAGCAATTGCTTCAATTCGCCGCTTTGATACATCTCGATGGCGATATCGCACCCGCCAACCAATTCACCGTTGACGTACAACTGTGGAAACGTCGGCCAGTTCGAATAGGTCTTCAACGCCTCGCGCACCTCGGGGTCCTCGAAGATATTGATGTGTGCAAACTTGGCCTTGCAGGCCCGTAACGCACCGACGGTCTGCGCAGAAAAGCCGCATTGCGGGAAATCCGGCGTTCCTTTCATATATAACAGCACCGGATTTGATGCCAACTGCTCTTTGATTCTTTCCACGGCCGTCATTTCGTCTCTCCAACCACGTTTGAACTCTCCACCAGCGCGGCACGCGCTGGCAGCTGATGCATGATCGCCCACTGCTCGGGCGCCGACAAGCGGCTCCACCCGGCGATCTCCGAAAGCGTACGATAGCAGCCCAGGCAAAAGCCTTGTTCATCCAGGGCACAAATATTGATGCAGGGTGAAGTCGGCCGAGCTTGGGTCATCGTTGAATTATTGGGGCTTGTCCCCTATTCTTCCAGGGCATTTTTATACCGGACCGCACTGCGGCATTTCCGGTGCTGCAATCCAAATAAGGACACGTTCATGAATCCGCTTATGACAGTCAAATGGCCCATCATCATCGGCGTCGCCGCCGCAATCCTGATTGCAGGCACCCTCGACAATTGGGCCTTCAACGTAATGAGCTTGGCACGTTGGCTGCACATTGTCGCCGGCGTGTTCTGGATCGGTCTGTTGTACTACTTCAATGCGGTGCAGATTCCGGGCCTCGCAGCCGCCGGAGCGGACAAAGGCGGCCCGGGCGGCGCCGGCATCGCCAAATACATCGCTCCCCGCGCGCTGTTGTGGTTCCGCTGGTCGGCGCTGGCGACCTGGCTGTTCGGTGCCTGGCTGCTCGGCAACCGTTTCGTACCGGCGTTCACCCTGAGCGCGGACCATCGTGCCATCGGCATCGGCGCCTGGCTGGGCACCATCATGCTGTTCAATGTCTGGGGTCTGATCTGGCCGAACCAGAAAAAAGTCCTGGGCATCAAGCCGGCGACGGACGAGGAAAGGCCAAGGCCCGCAAGATTGCCACCCTCGCCTCGCGCACCAACTTCCTGCTCTCCTTCCCCATGCTCATGTGCATGATCGGTCCCTCGCACGGTCTGCCGTTCTGATCAACGCAACGCCCGCCGATCTGCCAGCGCAGGTCGAGCGGGCGCTGGCCGAGGATATCGGCGCTCAGGATCTCACCGCCGGACTCATCGCGCCGGACAAGCTCGGCAAGGCGCGCGTCATCACGCGTGAGCAGGCGATCATCTGCGGACGCCCCTGGGTGGATGAAACCTTTCGCCGTGTCGATTCGCGCATTCGGGTGGACTGGCGAATCGAAGAAGGCGCCCAGGCCGCACCCAATCAATTGTTATTCGAGTTATCAGGCCCCGCGCGCGGGCTGCTCAGCGGCGAGCGTACAGCGCTGAACTTTCTGCAATTGCTGTCGGCCACCGCCACCGCCGCCGGCATTTACGTCAAAGCGGTCGAGGGTACGAACTGCAAAATCCTGGATACGCGCAAAACGATTCCTGGACTGCGCACCGCACAGAAATACGCCACCCGCGTGGGCGGCGCGCAGAATCATCGCATGGGGTTGTACGACGCGATCCTCATCAAGGAGAACCACATCATGGCAGCGGGCTCGATCGCCGCCGCGGTCGCGGCCGCCAAACGAAGTGCAGCCGGTGTGTCGATCGAAGTCGAAGTGGAGACCCTCGACGAATTGCGTCAGGCCATCGGTGCGCACGCCGACATCGCGATGCTGGATGAATTTTCCATGGACGACATGCGTCAGGCTGTGACGTTGAATCGCCACGAGCGCCGGCCGCTGAAGCTCGAAGCCTCGGGCGGCGTGGACTTGAATAACGTACGCGAGATTGCGCTAACCGGCGTTGATTACATCTCGATCGGTGCGATCACCAAACATGTGCGCGCGGTGGATTTGTCGATGCGCTTCGAGTGGGCCTAACGCTCAATTGAATGGGATTCATTGACGCGGATTGTCTTTCTACGCCAATAGCACTGATCGACAACAGCGCGCGGCCTTAGCTCGGATCCGGAATGGTTTTTGAGATTGATCGCGCGGAAGGCATCCTCGCCGGCGTGGTGCGGTACTAGCGCATATGGCGTCGGCAGCGGCTCACTGTAGCGCTCAGCGTACCGCGCGCGCCGGCGAGGCCGCGCTCAAACAATCTCAAAAACCATTCCGGATCCGAGCCAAGGCCGATCGGGCGTTGCCGATCAAGCGATGTTGGCGGCCTTGAGTACGCGTTGTGGCATCGAAATCCCATACCCCTGCGCGTAGTCCACGCCCAGGCTGCGTAACATCGTAATGATCTCCGCGTTTTCGGCAAACTCCGCGATCGTCTGCTTGCCGGTCAAATGCCCGATCTCATTGATGGATCGAACCATTTCGCGGTCGATCGGATCGTGCAGGATTTCTTTTACGAAGCTGCCATCGATCTTCAGGAAGTCCACTGGGAAGTGCTTCAGATAGCCGAACGATGAAAGTCCGGTGCCAAAGTCATCCAGCGCGAATTTGCAGCCAAGTTCCTTGAGCGCCTGAATAAAGCGGTTGGCCTGCGAAAAGCTGGCAATGGCCGCGGTCTCGGTAATTTCGAAGCAGATCTTGGTGGCGTCCAGTCCGCTGCGATGAAATTGATCGATGACAAAGGGCAGGAACTTGTCATCGCCCAGACTCTGCCCGGACAGGTTGATCGAGCACATGGCGAGCTTCTCGCGCTCGTCGGCTTCCGAGACCAGCCAGCGAAACGCATTCTCCACCACCCACCGATCGATGTTGGGCGTGATGCCGTAGCGCTCGGCGGCGGCGATGAAATTATCCGGCGCCACGATCTTGCCCTGCTCATCGCGCATGCGCAGCAGCAATTCATAATGCGAGCCGGTTTCAGGCTTCTGCAGCGGCAAAATGGTTTGGCGGAATAATTCGAATCGCCCTTCTTCCAAGGCGTTGTTGATGCGGGCTGCCCATTGCATTTCGCGGCGGCGGCGCATCAGATCGATGTCGTTTTCCTCGAAGCTGTGCACGCGGTTACGCCCGGCTTCCTTGGCTGCCTGGCACGCGCTGTCCGCCGCGCTCAGCACCGAGGCAACATCGGCGTTGTCGGCGGAAATGGGCACCACGCCGATGCTGGCGCCGAGCCGGAAGGTGCGCTCTTCCCAGGTGAACTTGAAGTTGCGCACCGCTTCGCGCAGCGCTTCGGCCGTGCGCATGGCCTCATCCAGCGAACAACTCTCGAGCAGAATGCCGAATTCATCGCCGCCCAGTCGGGCCAGCGTGTCGCGCCAGCGCACCTTCGACTTGAGCAACGCACCCACCTGCCCGAGCAGCGCGTCGCCGGCGCTGTGTCCGCAGGTATCATTGATGATCTTGAACTGATCCAGATCCAGGTAACACAACGCATACGAGGTCTCGCGCGCTTTGGCGCTCTTCAGTGCGCGCTCCATGCGATGCTCGAATTCGCGGCGATTGACGAGGCCGGTGAGCACGTCGTGGCTGGCGTGATAACTCAAGCGCCGGTTCAGTTCGCGCGCCTCGCTGACGTCGTGGAACACCAAGACGCCACCGGACACCGCGCCGCTGCCGTCGCGGATCGGCGATGCCGTGCTCTCGACATAGATCTCGTTGCCGTCGCGCCGGATCAGCAACATCGGTCGCACCGATTTGATGGAGCGGGTACGACGTATCGCAACCGCGAGCGGGTTTTCGAGTGGCTCGCAGGTCTCTTCGTGGAAGGCGCGGAAGATCTCCTCGATCGCCCGACCCTGACTGTCCTCCAGTCGCCATCCCGTCAGCGACTCAGCCACCGGGTTCAAGTAATCCACCACGCCGGTGGCATCGGTGGTGATCACGCCGTCGCCAATGCTTTGCAGGGTGATCTGTGCGCTTTCCTTTTCGCGGAACAGCGCTTCTTCGTACAATTTGCGTTCGGTGATATCGAGTTCGACACCCACCAGCCGCAACAAGCGGCCCTTGTCATCGACCTTGGCCTTGGCGCGGCTGATCACCCAGCGCCATTCGCCGGTGGCATGACGCATGCGATGCAGACTTTCGAACAGCGGCGTCTTGCCGGCAACATGATCGCGGATCGCCGCCTGCACCCGCGACATGTCATCGGAATGCACCAGCGTGCGCCAATCCGGAGCAGTGCCCACTTCCTGCTCATCGTAGCCGAGCATGGCTTTCCAGCGCGGCGACATATACACGCGATTGTTGAGCGTGTCGAAATCCCACAAGCCGTCGTTGGCGCTGTACAACGCCAGGTCATTGCGTTCTTCCAGATCGCGCAGCGCGGCTTCGATCTGAATCCGCGTCAACCCGGCGGCGAGGCTCGACCCGAGTAGCTTCAAGAGCAGGTGAAGCTGCACATCCCAACTTTCACGCGGATGGGCCCAGGCCAGGCCCAGAAAACCCGCCGGTTTGTCATGGATGCAAAACGCAATCATCAGCACGCAGCCCACGCCCAGTTGCGACCAGACCTGCGCATCGACCGCCTGTTCCGTACGCGGCTTCGAGGTATCGCGCAGCTCAAACAACCGCAAATGGGTCAACCTCGAGCTCAGCCAGGGGAAATTGTCGAGGCTTTGACCGTTCAACTGCTCCGGGCTGCCCGTCGCCAGCATGGACCGTGCGATCTGCGTATCGGAGAGCATCAGGGTCTCGGGGTCCAAGCGCACGATGAAGGCTGTGTCGGCCTGCGTCGATTCGCGTAACGCCTCGAGGTTCGCGCGGATGCATCCGCGCACCGTGGCAGCCGTAATTGACTGAAATTCAACGGCGATTTTCGTGCAGACGGCGTCCAAGCCCAACGCCAGACGGCGCCCGGGTTTGCTCCACAACTGCGGCGACAAGATGTCTGACGCAGTCAGATCAGGTTGTTGGGGATCGCTCGGTGCAGTGGCCATGTTTGCCCGATTCTCGCATAGACTGTTAAGACAATCTAGTAAGTCTATGATGCCAAAGCAATTACCGCCCGGTCGTACAGCGCCTTCAAGCGCGCCTCCATTTCGACCTGGTTTCGCTCCAACGCTACCGCATCCAATGCTTTGGGGATGTAGACCGGTTCACCAACTACGATAGAAATTCTTGCAAAAGGCTTCGGGATGACAAAGCGGTCCCATTTGATTTTCCAGGCCCGGGAGGCAGCAAACGCCATGGGAATGATCGGGCGCTGCGACAATTGCGACAACAGCACCGCGCCAGGTTTGAATTTCCAGGGAGGGCCGCGCGGTCCGTCCGGCGTGATCGCCGGCGAGACGGCGTTTTGCACCAATGCCTGGTAGTAGTCGCGCAGTGCTCGGGCCCCGGTATGCGAGGACGACCCGCGGATTGCCGTCGCGCCGACGCGCCGAACAGTGATCGCGCCGATTTCTCCGTCCACTGACGGGCTGATCAGAAATCCCAGATTCACCCCGCTGCTGCGCATTGCCAGCAACTGCTTGACGCAGAACAGCTGATGCTGATGCCAGTACACGGGAATGAATGACGGTGCGCGAGCAAGCGAAGCGAGGATATGCGCCTCCCCTTCGACGTGAACGACTCGGGACCATCCCCACACGAGGCGTACCAGCGCGAGCCCCAGCGGCACAACCAGATTGTAAAAAAGCAGGCGCGAACGCGTCAGCTGACGCAGGCTACGAGTCTTTTGCTCGTACAGCGTGTTGCGAAGCTGGCCGTCATCCGGATCTGTCACGGTGCGCATTGTGGAAGATGCGCAACAGCTTGCGCAAGGTTCCCGTCGGTTACAATGCGCGGATGCAAACCGCCGCCCTGCCACCCGGTCCACCCGCCGGCTTCGATCTGGGAGCCACCGACGAGACGCTGGCGCTGATGCGCGAGTGTTTCCCGCGCTTTGGCGACCTGTATCGCGTATTTTCGCCGGCGCGCGGCACCCACGACTACGTGATCAACAATCCCGAAGACATCAAGCGCGTGATGCTTTCCAACCACCGCAACTACACCAAGGGCGGCGGCATGGATCGGGTCAAGATCCTGCTCGGCAACGGCATCATGACCAGCGAAGGAGCCTTCTGGCGCCGTCAGCGCCGCATGATGCAGCCAGCGTTTCACCGCCGCATCATCAGTCAATTTGCGAATCTGATAGGCGAAGTGAACGAAAGGTACGCGCAACGGTGGGCGGCTCATGCGCAACGCGGCGAGCTGGTCAATATCACCGAGGACACCAGTGAACTCACCCTGGAGATCGTGCTGCGTTCGATCTTCGGCGATGACCTCGCGCGGCTGGAAAAAGAACAGGGCGGCAACCCATTCGCGGTGGTTCACAAAGAGCCCTCGCGCGATCTGAAATTCGCGTTCCGCTTCCGCTCGCTGGGCAAACTGGTCTCTCAGGTCATGCAATGGCGGCGCTGCGAAGGCGGTGAACATTTCGATTTTCTGGCCATGCTCATGGATGCGCGCGACCGCGAGACTGAAGCTGCCATGGACGACCGTGAGCTCATCGACGAGGTGTTGACTCTGGTGGTGGCCGGCCATGAAACCACCGCCGCTGCGCTCACCTGGAGCTGGTATCTGCTGAGCCAAAACCCGGACGTTCAAGCACAACTGCAGGCTGAGGCCGATCGCGCGCCGGACGACATCGCGCCGAGTCTGGAACTGGCGGAGTCGCAGATCTACACACACCAGGTGGCGCAAGAATCGCTGCGCCTGTATCCGCCGGGATGGTTGCTTGTGCGACGTACGATGGAGCCCGACGTGCTCGGCGGCTTTGAGATCCCGGCGCGGTCCGAAGTGTTCATCTGCCCGTTCATGCTGCACCGTCATCCGGACTATTGGACCGACCCTGAACGCTTCGATCCGGCGCGTTTTGCGAACGTCGATACCGAAGAGCGCCATCGATTCGCCTATGTGCCGTTTGCGGTCGGCCCGCGGCATTGCATCGGCGAAGGCCTGGCCATGTATGAAATGCTGGTGCATTTGCAGCGCATGGCGCGCCGCTTCACCTTCACGCGGGCCGATGACGCCCCGATCGAACTCGAGGCGCAGGTCAACCTGCGTCCCCGCTCCAACCTGATGATGCGAGTCACGACACGATGAGTTACGAAACGCTGGTCGATATCCTCGAGAACAACCGCAAAGTGGACCGCGCGGTGACCTATGTGCTGGGTGAAAGCGACGAGCGGCGTGTCTCGTTCGGCGAGGTCTATTCAAGGGCTCTGGGAATCCTGTACCACCTGCAAGCCATGGGCGCGCAGCGCGGCGACAAGATGATTATCTTCCTGAGCAACAACGAACAGTTCATGGACGGCTACTGGGCGGCCGTGTGCGGCGGCATCGTGCCGGTTCCGATCGCGGTGGGCATCAGCGACGAACACCGTCACAAGCTGCTGCGGGTCGCGGTCAAGCTCGGCAACCCACTGCTCTACACCGACAGCAAAAGCCTGGCGCGACTGGAGTCCCTCGCCCGCGAGTCCAATCAAGGCGACCTGTTCGACAAGTTGAAGGCGCGTACTTTTCTCGCCGATTCGATCACCGACATTGCGCGTACCGGCAAACTTCACCGCCCCTCGCCTGGCGATACCGCCTTCATCCAGTTTTCTTCCGGATCCACCAGCGAACCGAAAGGTGTGGTGCTGACCCATGCCAATCTGGTGGCCAACATCAAAGGTGCGTCGCAGCTGGCGCAGTTCAACGAAGACGATGTGACGTTGAGCTGGATGCCGCTCACCCACGACATGGGCCTGATTGGCTTCTATCTCATGCACTTCACCGCGCGTGCACACGTGCACCTCATGCCCACGGACCTGTTCGTGCGCCGGCCGCTGCTGTGGCTGCAAACCGCCGCCAAGAAGCGTGTCACCGTTACCTGCTCGCCGAATTTCGGCTACCGGCATCTGCTCAAAGTGTTGGGCGAACGCAAGCTCGAGGGCGTGGACCTGTCGAGCATCCGGCTTCTCTTCAATGGCGCGGAACCCATCTCCGTGGAACTGTGCAACGAGTTCATGGACACGCTCGCCTACACCGGCCTGAAGCGCAGTGCGATGTTCCCGGTGTACGGACTGGCTGAAGCCTCCCTCGCGATGACCTTCCCACCCATGGGCGCCGACTATCGCTGGATCCGCGTCAATCGTCACAAGCTCAATGTCGGCGATGTGATTGAGCCGAACCCTGCGCAGAGCCGCGACACGCTGGAACTGATGGCGGTGGGCAGCGCGATTCCGTTCGCACAGGTGCGCATTGCAGATGATGCACGCGGCGAGGTGGGACCTTCCCGCGTCGGCCATATCCTGATTCGCGGCGAGAACGTCACGCGCGAATATTTTGGTGACCCGGCAGCGACCGCGCAGGCCATCGACGCTGATGGTTGGCTGGATACCGGCGACCTCGGAACAATGCATGAAGGTCAGCTCTACATCACCGGTCGCGCCAAGGAAATCATCTTCATCAATGGCCAGAACTACTATCCCTACGATCTGGAAAACATCGCGCAGCGCGCACCCGGGTTGGAGTTGGGCAAGGTGGTCGTGGCCGGTGTCCGCAAACCCAATGCGCAAACCGATGAACTCACCGTGTTCGTGTTACATCGCACTGACATGGCGGAGTTTCTGCCGACAGCCACTGCGGTGAGTCGACTCGTCAATGAACATGCGGGTCTGGAGGTGGCGCACGTGGTGCCGGTGAAGCGCATTCCCAAGACCACCAGCGGCAAGGTGCAACGGCACTTGCTGGAGCAGAGCTATATCGACGGTGAATTCGATCCGGAGATGGCAGAACTCGAGCAATTGCGCTCGGCGCAGTCTGGCAATG
>JANMXI010000137.1:0-24985 GCA_031394735.1 Pseudomonadota bacterium
CACCGGCAGCCGCTATCGAGTGGCCTCGTTGGGTCTGTTCCCGCTGAATCCAACCAATGCCGTATTCAATATTACCGACGCGGCGGATCTCGTCAGCATGCCGCTCGACGCAACATTTGACGCCAAGACCCACATCCTGAAAACCCATTGGGATATGAGTAAGGACTATAGTCTCGATGCCATCTACGGGCATTGGGCCTCGTCGGAGACCGTGTTGACGGACTTTGACGCAACGCCGCAAATGCTCTACCACACGTCGCGCCCGGCGGACTGGAAGCAAGACAGCTTCGAATTGCGCGTGGCCAACAAGGGCGATGGTCCCTTTAGTTGGGTTGCCGGTATGTACTATTGGGATTCAAGCTTTGAAATCAGGCTGCGCAGTTACATCGGCTTTGCGATTCCCGGGAAGATTCTGGATATCGCACAATTCGACACGCAAACGGCCAAGTCGTACGCCGCCTTTTTCGAAGGTGACTACAAATTTGCAGACAGGTGGACACTTACGCTCGGCGGACGCTACACCAAGGACAAGAAGACTTCGGCAGCGCGCGGCAATGTCGATACTAGCATTGAGCCCGCCGGCGGTTTCCCACCCGGGGTAGATGGCGATCCGCGCCATACCTGGAATCAGGCGACACCCAAGGTCGGCGTGAAATACCAGATCAACGACAATGCGATGGCTTACGCGACGTACTCGAAGGGTTACCGCTCTGGCGGATTCCTGAGCCGTGTGTCGAGCTACTCCGAGGCCATTTCGCCTTATGACCAGGAGACGGTGGCGAACTACGAGCTCGGAACCAAGAGCGAGTTTCTAGACCACAGGCTCCGCCTGAATTTCACCGTCTTCCTGATGGATTACCAGAACAAGCAGGAAGAGATCCACTTGCCCGACACCTTCAGCGGTACTGGTCAAAAGACTGTGGTTGCGAATGCTTCCACCGCCACCATGAAGGGAGCGGAGTTCGAGATGGAGGCCCATCCAACGGCTTCCCTGAACCTGCGGGGAAACCTGGCTTATCTCAGCACCAAGTACGATAAGTTCAAGTTTGACGACGGAACCGGCATTCAGGATTTGAGCTATCTTAAATTTCGTCGCGCGCCGAAATGGACTGGCAGCCTCGATGCCACCTACGAATGGAATGTAAGCGCGAACACGAAGATGTGGTCACGCGTCTCCTACCATTATCTCGGTGCCTACTTCACGGACTTCACCAATGCTCCTGAGGTGGCGAACAATGCGCAGAACTTGGTGGATGCATCGATCAACGTCGAATTCGGTACGACTCGCCTCAGCCTCTACGGGCGCAACCTTACGGGCGAGGATGGCTACATGATCGGGTATGACGTTGCCGGAATATGGTCTTACTCCGCTTCGCGTCCGCCGCGCACTTGGGGCGCTGAGATGACTTACCGCTTTGGCGACAAGTAAAGATGTTTTGATCAGCGCCACGGATGGCGCCACCGTTATGGCGACTGCATCTTGGGCTTTTTCTAAAGACCAGATCGTGACGACGGGGAGACCGTCGTCACGGTAGCATTGTATCGTTAGAGTCCGGTGCGCCCTGCCTCGCGCAGCATCGGGCTGTACTCAGAAAATGCCGGCCCGGCAACCGTGGCCCCAATCGTAATACCTGCATCCGTGGTGAGCGTATGCCCGGTCGTGTAGCCGGATTCATCGCTGGCAAGCCACAGCGCCGCGTTCGCAACGTCCTCGGCCAGTCCCGGGCGATCGCGCAGAGGTGACAGGGCGGCAAGCTTGCGCTTGGCGCCCTCGATGTCAGCAGGATTGCCGGTGAGCACATTGGCGACCATCGGGGTTGCCATGGAAGCCGCTGCGATTGAGTTCACGCGAATTCCATATCGGCATAATTCAGCGCCGACATTTTTGGTCATGCCGACTACCGCGTGTTTTGCCGCAGCGTAAGCATGGGGTCCCAGTCCTCCCATCAGTCCTGCCGTGCTCGCCATACTGATGATGCTGCCTCTGCCGCGGGGCTTCATCACTCGCGCGGCGTGTTTCATACCGAAGAAAACCCCGTCCAGCAGAACAGCGAGCGTTGCCCGCCATTCAGCATACGGCGTGCTGTCAATCGGTCCTATCGCCCCGACGATGCCGGCGTTGTTGAACATGATGTCGAGATGCCCGAATTGACTCGCCGCCAGATCGATCAGCGCGGCAACCTGATCTTCCTGGGTCACGTCGCACACTGCGAACTTCGCGGCGGCACCGAATCGCGCGGCAAAAGCCTCGCCGGGTCCGGCCTGTATGTCGCCGATCACGACGCGGCATCCTTCCTGAACGAATCGCTCCACGCTCGCGGCACCGATACCGCTGGCTCCGCCGGTTACTACTGCCACTTTGTCTTTGAGTCGCATGCAAAGCACCTTTACTGGAATTGGGTTATCGGGCAACTCTCTTAACTGGCATCCGCTGAAGGGCCGAGATTCTCTTACGTCCCGCGGGCAAATTCGCTCAAAATGTGCACATCAGTCCACCGTCGGTGGGGATGACTGCTCCGGTGATGTACGTCGACCCCGCGACCCAATAGATAACCTCGGCAATCTCACTCTCCTTACCGATACGGTTAAGGGGGATGCGCTTGATCAGCGCCTCGCGTGCTTTTGGGGTCAGTTCGGCGGTCATTTCCGTGATCACCAAGCCTGGAACGACCAGATTGACGCGAATCTGCCGTTTAGCCAGCTCGATCGCGAGCACTCGCGTCAGGCCCGACAGACCGGCCTTCGAGGCACCGTAAGCGGAGTCGCCGGCGAAACCGCGGAGACCCACCACTGCTCCAATGTTGACGATCGAGCCGCCCGCGCTCATGTGCGGCAGCGTCGCTCGAATGCAATTCAACGGACCAGACAGGTTGACAGATAAGACCTGATTCCAATCTTCCAGCGGAAGACTTTCTATCCGCCCGCCGCGGTGCAGCCCCGCGTTATTGACCAAAACGTCGATTCCTCCCCAAGCCGTGCTCACGGTTTTGATTGCGGCTGCGACGGAATCCGGCTGCGTAACATCCGCCGGCAACGGCATGAAACGATCGGATGTCGGAGCGACCGAGGCGGCGAGGTTGCGCGAAAGCACCGCGACCCTGTCTCCGCGGCCGAGTGCGTATTGTGCGGTTGCGAGCCCGATACCTCGCGAGCCTCCGGTGATGATCCATCGCCTGCTCATGCCGTGGTTTTTCCTGAACGTTTGAAGATAACGGCACTGGCAGATTCCAGCACATTCATGTCTAAGCGCTTTCCAATGGCCACTGGACCTCGCGCGCTTACTGAGACGTCGACGGTATACGGGTTCGCGGCGCCGAGCGCATACCGAAGTTTTGTACCGCTTGTCATTGGCGTGCCCCGCATTGAAGAATTCCGTGTATTTCTGCGCCTTCGGAAGTGTATCGATGCGGCGAGCGAGCCAGATCTTTTTCCGAAGGGGAAGACAATAATATTCTTGTTGTCGTCTAGCAAGTATCAACTTATACTAAAATTCCGCAGCAAGTGTCGTGGCATTGCATATAGAGGGGTATGTCTTCAAATGCCATCGTCGCTCAGTTCGCGGCGTGGATCTAGCGGCAGTTCGGCGATTGTTGCTGCTGGTCCGGCAACCACGTTGTCCGCAAGGCTCTCATCGGCTTTGGAACACCGAGCAGGCAATGAACAAGATCACCGCGCTGCTGCGCAAGTATCCGCAGATTTGAGTTCTGCACTGCTGGGCAAAACTGCAGTGCACGTCGATGGCGGCAGGCCATCGCCGAGTCGAGTACCTGAAGAATATAACCAGCCTTGGGTCCCGCGCAGCGCTCTGACACGATTAAACCTAGAACCAAGATACTTGGAGCATCACGATGGCTTTAACCAACAAACCTGATTATGACGTCATTGCTGTGGGGGCGGGCTTCGCCGGGCTCTCATTGATTCACTACGCACGCGAAGCGGGCCTGTCGATCCGCGTGTTCGACAAGGCGTCTGACGTCGGTGGCACGTGGACTTGGAACCGCTATCCGGGCGCTGCCAGCGATAGCGAGTGTTACTACTATTGCCTGGCGTTCTCGAAAGAACTGCTGCAGGACTGGTCGTGGTCAACACGTTACCCCGGCTGGGAGGAAAACTTGCGCTATATGCACTTCGTCGCCGACAGGTGCGACATGTGGCCCAATATCCAGCTCAACACGCGAATCGTCAGTGCGGACTTTCAAGACGGCACGGGGCAGTGGCTGGTTTGGACAGAACAGGGCAAGGCGTACACCTGCAGGTACTTCATCAGCGCAATGGGGATGATCTCAGAGCCGGTGATTCCCGACTTCAAGGGGCTCAGCACGTTCAAGGGACCCTGTTTCCATTCCGCGCGCTGGCCAAAAGAGGGCCTGGACTACGCCGGAAAGCGCGTGGCCATTATTGGCACCGGATCCACCACGGTACAGATGCTGCCGGTAATGGCGCAGACTGCCGATAGCGTCACGGTATTTCAGCGCACTGCGAATTTCGTCCTGCCCGCAGTACAGAAGGCGATGACGACGGAGTGGGAAAAGGAGATCAAGGCCAACTACGACGCGATCATCGCAAAGTGCCGAAACCACGTCTTCGGCATGGCGTTCGACAGCCCCGTCGGGCGAAACTTGGCGGACACACCACCGGATGAAGTGCAGAAGATTCTTAATGAACACTGGCCACGCGGCAGCTTCCGGTTCGTATTCGAGACGTTCGACGACTTGCTTTCAAACGCCGAATCCAATCGGGTGGTTGGTGACTTCGTCATTCGCAAGATGTTGGAAAACGTGAAGGATCCAAAGGTGGCGGAAATGCTTACGCCCAAGGGGTACCCCTTCTTTGCAAAACGGCCGCCGTTGGACCACGGCTTCTTCGCAGCCTTTAACCGTGACAACGTTAAGCTTGTGGACATTAAAGACACGGAGCCGCTTGTCGAAATTACTGAAACCGGAATCCGCACGACGAAGCAGCATTACGAGTTTGACATCATCGTGCTCGCAACCGGATTCCAGGCCTATACCGGCGCCCAGGAGGCGCTGCCCATTCGTGGCCGCGATGGACTGTTGTTGAAAGACAAATGGCAAGACGTTTCAAGCTCGATCATGGGTGTGTTTGTCGCTGATTTTCCCAACTTGTTCATGATCACCGGACCGCAGGCGCCGTTCGCCAACCTGCCTACCTCCATCGAACAGAACGTGGTTTACATCATCGACTGCATCAAGAAAATGGAGCATGAGGGTTACGACCTCTGCAAGCCGAAGCGCGACGCCGAGGTGGCATGGGTCGCTCACACGGCGGACATTCATCGTCAAACACTCATGGCTCAGGGCGACAAGGTGCACTCCTGGATGATGGGTGCGAATCTCCGGAATAAGAAGCCGCGGGTGCTGATTTATTTCGGCGGTGCGAATGTTTACTACGACAAGCTGCGCGAATCTGCCAGTGCCGGTTTTCCGGAGGTCGAGTTCGAACGGCGCGCCTTTTAGGCGATGCGGGTCGCTACGTTTGATGATCAAACTGGGCTATAAGGCGTCCGCCGAGCAATTCGGTTCACGACAGTTGCTGGAGTTCGCCTGTTTGGCCGAACGATCCGGGCTGGACTCTGTGTGGGTCAGCGACCATTTTCAGCCTTGGCGCCATACCGGCGGCCAGGCACCGTTCGCCCTGTCGTGGCTGGGTGCGTTGGGCGCGCTCACCTCACGCGTCGTAATAGGCACCAGTGTGCTGACGCCCACGTTCCGTTATCACCCTTCTGTGGTGGCACAAGCCTTTGCCACGCTGGGAAGCTTGTTTCCGGGTCGGGTGGTGCTGGGCATCGGCACCGGTGAGTCGCTCAACGAAGTGCCGCCGACGGGCATGGCGTGGCCGGAGCAGAAGGAGCGCACGGCGCGCTTCAAGGAATCCGTGGATCTGATCCGCCAGCTGTGGCGCGGGCAACGCGTGAGCTATCAAGGGCAATTCTACAAAACGGTCGAAGCGACCATCTATGACCGCCCCGAAATCGAGGTTCCAATTTACGTGGCAGGCGCGGGGCCGGTAATGGCAAAGTTTGCCGGCGAGAAGGCGGACGGCTTCATCTGTACCAGCGGCAAGAAGTGGGATTTGTATACACAAACGCTGCTTCCCAACCTCAATTCGGGGCTGGAGAAGTCAGTGAGGGCGATCGGGTCAATTGATCGCATGATCGAAATCAAACTCTCCTTCGATCCCGACGCCGAACGAGCGCTGCATGACACGCGGTTTTGGGGCGCATTGGCGCTGTCACCGGAAGAAAAGATGAACGTCGAGGATCCGCTGGCCATGGAGAAAATGGCAGATGCTCTTCCCATCGAGCGCGTGGCCACTCGCTGGATCGTAGCGACCGATGCGGCACAGGCGCTGGAACGCATCCGACCTTACGTGGATATGGGCTTCAACCACCTGGTGTTTCACGCGCCCGGCGCGGATCAGGCACGCTTCCTCGGATATTTCTCTCAGTCCCTGCTACCGTTGCTGCGGAATGCGTTCGGCTGACATGCGCGGGCGCGCGGCTTCCGTGTCACTCGAATTAGCTTCGGCTAGTAACGACTCGACGAGATTTAAGTTTTTTGATTTACATCACGCTCCAGCGCCACGCTCCAGCGCCTTTCCATCAGGGATTCCGGTGGACACCCGGGTCGACATTTTCGCGTGCAATACCCTGCAACCGAACTGCGCCATCGAAAGGACATCTGCCTACGCAGGCGGCTGAACTATCCGCTCGCATTAGTCCGCAGCAGTATCCCTTTGTATGTTCTGACGCACCTTGCCGCGGAACTTCTTCTTGGCCTGCCATAGGTCGTAGTTGACCTGCATGCCGTACCAGAATTCCGGTGAGGCGCTGAGCGCCTTCGAGAGACGCAGGGCCATCTCCGGGCTGATACCTTTGGTGCCATTCAACAAGCGGGAAAGCCATCACCCACCTGCAAGTGCTTAACGCCGAGTTATACTGCCGTTTTAATGCTAGGAACTTGCATGATCCCACAGCTGATTGCACCGGTTGGCGGAAGTCTTGCACTGTCCACTCTCGTAGCGGGCATCCCGGTAATCGTCGTGCTGTTAGTTCTCGGCGTACTGCGCCGGCCCGCATGGATGGCTGCGTTGGCGGGGCTGTTCGCCGCATTGCTGATCTCCATTGTCGTATGGCACGTACCGACGGGACTCGCCCTGAACTCAATCGCCTTCGGCGCCGTGTTCGCGCTCTGGCCCGTCATTTGGATCGTGGTGAACGCACTGCTGGTGTACAACATTGCGGTGAAATCGGGCCGTTTTGATGCGTTCTGCGGTTGGCTGACCCGGCATCTGCCCGATGACCGGCGCGTCATTCTGATTGTCGTCGGGTTCTGCTTCAGCGCGTTGTTCGAAGGGATATCCGGATTTGGCGCACCCGTGGCCATTGCCAGTTCACTGCTCATCGTGCTTGGCTTCGCGCCGCTCGAGGCGCTGGTATACGTCTTGATTTTTAATACAGCGCCGGTGGCATTCGGCGCGCTCGGCACGCCGGTCACCGTACTCGGTGCAGTGACGGGGCTGCCTGCCGCAACGCTGGGTGCCATGATCGGCCGGCAGTTGCCGCTGATCGCTATTTTGCTGCCGTTCTACGTGACCGCGTTGTATGGCGGCATGCGATCTGTGCGAGCGCTGTGGCCTTTCCTTGCTGTCGCGGGCGGCAGCTTTGCGGTGTGCCAGTTCGTCGCCTCCAATTACATCGACTACACCTTGACGGATGTACTGTCGTCGTTGGGCGCGATGCTATGCACGCTGCTGTTCCTTAAGTGTTGGCGGCCGGCCGCGGATCCGGTGTTTGCACTCAGCGGTGAATCCGCCATCCTGCGACAACCCAGTGACGGAGCAAGTGGTGCGCAAGGATGGTTACCTTGGATCATTTTGTCGGTAATCGTGATCGCATGGACGACTCTGAAGGTACCTTTAATCGCGCAGCAGAAGATTGCCTGGCCCGCGCTTCACCAGGCCATCTCCATCACGCTGTACGCAGGCAAGCCGTACGATGCCATCTGGTCATTTCAACCGTTGGGAACCGGCACCGCGATTTTGCTGGCGGCCATCGTCACGGCAATCGCGGTACGGATGTCGATGCGCGATTTTCTTGGCTGCGTCGCCACGACGCTGAAGCAATACTGGCGCGCCGGGATCACCGTCATACTCATCGTGGGCCTTGCCTATCTCATGAACTATTCCGGATTGGCGTACACACTGGGGCAGGGCGTCGCCTCCACCGGTCATCTGTTCATTCTGCTGTCGCCGTTTCTGGGCTGGCTGGCCGTCATGCTCTCGGGCAGCGACACCGCCGGCAATGCGCTGTTCGGCAATTTACAAGTCGTTGCAGCGAACCAGCTGCAATTGAGCCCCGTGCTATTTGCCGCCACCAATTCCTCCGGCGGCGTGATGGGCAAGATGATTTCCCCGCAAAATATTGCCACTGGCGTATCCGTGACGAATCTTGCGGGCAGTGAAGGCCGTGTATTTGCGCGCACTTTCATTCACAGCATCGTGTTGACGGTTGTGCTGGGTCTGTTGGTTGCGGCTCAGCAATACCTGATTCCGTGGATTATCCCGCATTGATCGAGAACTCAAGGACGCTCGGCTAGAGGTACCAACCGTTCGCGAGTTCCTTTGACGGTTTTCATCACGACCAGTGAATTAACGCGCTTCACTGCTGGGTTCGCGGTGAAATGCCGGCGTGCTGCATAGTTCAACCCACCTACCGTCAGGAGATCTCGATGAGCCAGTCCTATATATCGATCGGCACCACCGCCGTGCGCGGCGGTGAGGAAACCCCTTTGGCCCTCGGTGCTGCGCAGGTTCCGATCTTTCAAAGCGCGGCATTCGCCTACCCCGACATTGAAACCTGGCAGGAGGCGGCGCTCGGTAAAGCGCCCGGCGATATCTATAGCCGCAACAGCAATCCAACCATCCGGGTGTTCGAGGAGAAGGTACGGTTGCTGGAAGGTGCCGAGGCGGCCACGTCTTTTGCCTCCGGCATGGCGGCGATTTCCAACACCTTATTCTCCCTGCTCCGACCCGGAGACCGGGTAGTGTCGGTGACGGATACTTACGGCGGCACGTCAAAACTCTTTCTCGAGTTCCTGCCGCAAATGGGCATCAAGGTCGACCTCGTCGAAACCGGCGACCATGCCGGCCTGGACGCCGCCATCGCGCGCGGATGCAAGATCGTCTATCTCGAGACGCCGACCAATCCAACGCTCAAGATCATCGATCTGCGCCGCGCGTTTGCGGCTTCGAAACGCGCGGGTGCGATCACTGTCGTCGACAATACCTTTGCGACGCCCATCAACCAATTGCCGATCAGCCTCGGCGCGGATCTGGTCGTCCATAGCGCGACAAAATTCCTGGGTGGGCATGATGATGCCATGGGCGGCATTGTGGTGGGCCGCCCAGCGCTCGTGGCGCAGATTCATCACTACCGCGAGATCAATGGCGCCTGCTTGAGCGCCTTCTCCGCCTATCTGTTGCTGAGGGGTCTCAAGACGCTCGAGCTGCGCGTCGAGCGTCAAAACGCGACTGCGCTGTCGATGGCTCGATACTTGAGCGGGCATCACGCCATTGAAGCGGTTTTCTATCCCGGTCTTGAAACGCATCGCGATCATTCAATTGCCGCCGCTCAAATGACCGGATTTGGCGGCGTGCTGAGTTTTGCGGTGAAGGGCGACTTCGACGCCTGCAAACGATTTCTCAATGCATTGCGCCTGGCTCAACGCGCCGCGAGTCTGGGATCCGTCAATACCTTGGCCGGACCGCCTCGCACCACCAGTCATGTCGAATGCTCGGTTGAAGAGCGCGCCAAATTGGGGATTCCGGAGTCCCTGGTGCGTTATTCATGCGGCATCGAGGGATTTGACGATCTCCGCGCAGACGTGGAGCAGGCGTTGAAGCACGTGTGAGCTGATTCGAGCGATCTGAGTTGGTTGCGACAGACCCTGGAAATGTTTTCCAGCAATCCACGGTCTAGTGCAGGTTCGCAACAATTTTAGGAGATCGTTATGAAGAAGGTTCTGTTGTCCACTGCCATCGGCAGTGTCATCGCATTGGGGTTGGTCAGCACCTCGGCATTCGCAGCCGATGATGCGAAGACGGAGAAATGCTACGGCGTGGCCAAGGCCGCGAAGAATGATTGCGCCGGCGCCGCGCATGCCTGTGCCGGTCAATCCAAGGCCGACGCCAGCCCCAAGGAATTCATCGCCGTTCCGAAGGGCACCTGCGAGCGTTTGGTGGGCGGTTCACTCACGTCGAAATAATGAACTCGCGGCCGTCACAACCACGGTCCGATTCCGCACCGGTTCCGGCGAAAGCCGGAATCGGGCTGCGGAGTGTGCATCACCAGGCGGTTCTGGATGAAGCGCCGGAGGTGGCGTGGTTCGAGGCGCACAGCGAGAATTATTTCGCGCAAGGGGGTGCGCAAATCGAGTTTCTGGAGCGAATACGGGCGCGCTATCCCGTGAGCCTTCACGGCGTCGGTCTGTCGCTTGGCTCCTTGGACCCGTTGGACGGCGATCATCTGCGCAAGCTCGACCGTCTGATTCGCTGGTGCGAGCCGGCGTTCGTGTCCGAGCACTTGTCCTGGTCGTCGGTGGGCGGCATTTTTATGAATGACCTGCTCCCGTTGCCTTACACCGAAGAGGCGCTGCGCCACATGATCGCGCGCGTGGGGGAAATGCAGGAGCGCCTGCGTCGGCAGGTCCTGATCGAGAATATCTCCAGCTACCTGCGCTACGATTTGGAAACTATTCCCGAGAACGAATTTCTCGTCGAGCTTGCCGAAGTGACCGGATGCGGATTGCTTCTGGATGTGAACAACGTCTATGTCAGCGCTCGCAATCACGCATTCGACGCGTACGCCTTCATTCGCTCAATCCCCTCTCGACATGTGCAGGAGATGCATCTTGCGGGTCACACGGTCAACCACTACGAGGAGCGCGAGATCCTGATCGATACCCATTCCTCACCGGTGTGTCCGGCCGTTTGGGGTCTCTATGACCATGCCGTCCGCTGTTTCGGCCCCCGACCGACGTTGATCGAGTGGGATGCGGATATCCCGGCGTTGGCATCACTGGTTGCTGAGGCTGATCGAGCTAATTTGTATCTGGAGCAATCGCTTGTCGACGCTGCGTGAGATTCAGGAAGATTTCAGCCGCTCGATTCGCACCGGGGTCGATGCCGACATCGCTCGCCGTGTGGTCGGGACGGACATCGATCCCGAGCGCCGGTTGCAGATCTACCGCAACAACGTGCGCGCTAATTTTCTGGCCAGCCTGCAGGCCACGTACCCGATCATCGAGCGGCTCGGCGGAAGCGATTGGTTTGCGCAGTCCGTACAGCGCTATCAAGCGGTGGCGCCTTCCCGTTGCGGCGATCTGCACTACGTCGGCGCCGCTTATCCGGACTTCTTGCGCGAGGAGATGGAATTCACCGAATTCGGCTACTTCGCCGACGTCGCTCGGCTGGAATGGGCTTACCAGGAAGTGTTGACCGCTGCGCCGAGTCCACCCCTTGCACCGGAAGCGTTGGGCGCGATCGAAGCATCCGATCAAGAGCGCATTGTGTTCGTCCCGCGCGCCGCTTTGCGACTGGTGGAGTCGCCGTACCCACTCCTGCAAATCTGGAATGCGAATCAGATCGACGCCGAAGCCGGCGATCCAATCCACCTGGACGCAGGCGGTGATGCGGTGCTGCTGATTCGCCGCGAGGATCACGTCGAACTGCGCCGGCTGCGTCACCCGCTGGCCAGCCTGCTGCGTCAATTCATCGCGGGCGTGCCGTTGGCCGTTGCGGCGGAAGCAGCCGCCGCCGACTGCAAGGACTTTGATCTGGTGCGGGAACTTGCCGAATTGTTGGCAATGCAGGTCATCGCCGCCTTCCGAATTGCAGAGGAGTTGCCATGAACGCCGAGATTTTGAACCGACCTTTGAATCTGTTGGAGCGACTGTTGGATCCGTTGCGGCCAGTCTTTCTGCTGTTCACCCGATGCTATGTGAGCTGGCAGTTCCTGAAGTCCGGCTGGCTCAAAGTTACCAGCTGGGACAGTACACTGGAGCTGTTCAAGAGTGAGTATCACGTGCCGGTGTTGCCACCGGTCGCCGCGGCGGTGACGGGGGCATTTGGCGAGTTGTTTTTCTCCGTGTTGATCGTCTTAGGATTAGGGGGCCGGATTGGCCCAATCGGATTGTTCCTCGTCAACGTGATGGCGGTCGCGTCGTACAACCAAGTGCTGCTGGCGGAAGGCTTTGAAGCTGCACTTGCTCAGCATGTCTTGTGGGGTTTCATGCTCGCCTTATTGGTGATCATGGGGAATGGCACGTGGACGCTGGACCGGGTGCTCGGAATTCCGCGCCGCTAATCGGTGGTCAGAGGCGCTTCCCGTTCATCGGTGTGCAGAACCTTTTGGGGCGACGCAATTGGCTTGCTAGCACCTGCAATCATCGGCATGATCAGGTCGTCGCGACTAACCGTTGAGCTTTGTTTTCACGTAAACCTCAGGAAAACCAGTGCCGCAGGTGACGATCGCAAAGCCCGATGCAGGTGCGCGTAAACGACGTTTGTACGATCATCCGCGCGGCCTGTGGATTTTGGCGGGTACCGAGTTCTGGGACCGCATCTCCTTCCACGGCATGCAAGCGTTACTCGTCCTTTACATGGTCGGCGCGCTGCTGCTTCCCGGACATGTTGAAAACGTGGCCGGCCTTCAGGCCTTTCGCGCCGCTGTCGAGTCGATAACCGGTCCTCTGTCGATACAAGCGCTCGCAGCGCAAACCTTCGGCCTGTACATCGGCCTGATCTACTTCACGCCGATCATCGGCGGGATCATCGGTGACCGGATTACGGGACGCCGTTTCGCAGTGACCTTGGGAGCGCTGCTGATGACGGCAGGACATCTGGCGCTCGCCTTTGATATGACCTTTCTGATTGCGCTCCTGTTGCTCATCATCGGTGTGGGTCTGCTGCGCGGCAATCTGAGTGCTCAGGTGAAATCGCTGTATGAAGATGGCGACCGTCGTCAGGCCGATGCGTTTCAGCTGTATTACGTTGCGATCAATGTCGGTGCTTTCATCGCGCCCATTGCGACCGGTGCGCTCGCCGTCATCTATGGCTGGCATACCGGATTCGCCTTTGCGAGTGCCGGTATGCTGATTGGTCTCCTTGTCTATCTGATCGGCCAGAAACACCTGCCCGCCGATTCAGTGCGCGTCAAGGAGGCTCGCAGCCCGTTGTCGAGTGGGGAGCGACGACGCATTGTCGGGCTTGCGCTCGTTTGGCCCGTGACGGTCACGTACTGGATCGCCCAGACCCAAGTGTGGAATGTCTACAATCTGTGGGTGCGCGATCACCTCAATCTGGTGGTCGGTCATTACACGATACCGGTGCCCTGGCTGCAGGCCATTGACGGTCTCGCCCCGGTGATTATGTTGCCGGCCATCCTCGCGCTGTGGCGCTGGCAGTCGATGCGAAACCGGGAACCTGATGCGCTGACCAAGATCGCGATCGGGTGCGCAATCTTTGCCGCCGGGACCGCATGGCTGGCTGCGTCACCCCTTGTGTCGGGATCCGATGGACGGGCACCGTTGCTGTGGGCCATTGCGTTTCACTTCATTTCCAATCTCGGCTGGCTGTATTTCACGCCGATCGTCGTCACGCTCTATGCTACCCAGGCCCCCGCGTCCTTGCGGGGAACCATGATTGGTGTGAACACCACCGCGGTGTTTGCGGCGAGCGTCATCAGCGGCCGTATCGGCGGCCTGTACGAGCAAGTCTCTCCGAGCGACTTCTGGCTCATTCATGCCGCCATCTGCGGAGGCGGCTCGGTCTTGATCGCATTGTTCGGAGCGACGATTCGAAATCTTCTCGACGCAGGCCAACACTCCTAAAAGTCTTTGCAGTTAGAAGGCTTTCGTAAAGCGTACGCCGATCCGACGCGGCGGCAGAACACCGGTGGAAAAGCGGCGGTCATAGGCCGGGTCGCCAAACGCGCTCGACAGCGAAGTGCCCGGTACCCGAAAGAGATAGGGCTGGTCGATAAATCCCGAATCCTGCAGCCGATCAAGCGATGCGCGCAGCGCGAAGGTATCGGAGACCGGCAGGTTGAGGGTTGCGCCGCCATTGAAGCTCTGGCTGGAGGCCGCGCTGCAGCGATACGTGTCGCCGTGAATCTCCACCGACGTCTCATTGAATTGTGGACGCCGCGGGATATAGCGAATCGCGCCGCCAAGTGTTCCAGCACCATAAAGCGTGCCTTGCGGCCCAAACAGAACTTCGACGCGTTCCATATCATTGAGCTTGAGTTCAACGAACACCGGCGTTTCACCCAGATAGGTGGCGACGGTGCCGCCGTCGTGTGTACCGGTCGGTGTTGATCAGCAGGCCACGAACGATTTCAAGGGTCTTGCGCCGCTGAGAGGGCGCATACAGCACCATGTGAAATCGGACGTTGTGTTCGCCCCAGCTGGAGATATCGGCGCGGTCGATGTCCAGGTTGTAGGCAGCGAGAATGCTGTGCACGTGCGCGAGATCCTCTGCCGTCATCTTGGGAATTGCTGCTCGCAGCAACTCGGGTTCCAACTGCGTACGCAGCTCGAACAGCTCCAGAACTTCATCGCGCGACAGCGCCGTAACGACGTAGCCGCGATGCGGGTAGCTGATGGCGAGACCTTCGGCTTCCAATCGCGCCAATGCCTCGCGTACCGGAATGCGACTGACGCCGAGTTCCGCCGCCAATGCATCCTGTCGCAACGGTGTTCCGTCGGCGATCTGACCGGAAATAATCGCGCGGCGAAGTTGCTCCGTCGTCGCGTCAGCGACTGTCACCCGCTTCTGTTTGCTCAATGCGTTTGCGGATCTATCCACGGCACATTCCTACTGTGTTCTGATTAAAGCGATGCAATAGCGTGTAGTCAATTTGCATTGTCGTTGCCGGCCCCGTATCGTTTGGATATTGGATATGAAACTCAACGATGGGTCAAGTCAATGAAATTCCCGCAAAAAATCGATTGTGCGCGAGGTCGGGTGAGGTATGCGCAATTATCTTGATTTTGCCACGGCTACAGGCCGGTGCCGAGGAACGCGCCAACCTGGGTGCTGACGTTCCGCTGCCGCTCAGTGATCAGGGCGAAGTGGTGCTGGTGGTGGAAGACGAGAGTGAGGTGCGCCGTTTCACCGTCGAAGTTCTGACCGAACTTTGTTACCGAGTTCTGGAGGCCGACGGCGCAGCCAACGCGCTGCGATTGCTCGACCTGCATCCGGAGATTGCATTGTTGTTCACCGACGTGGTGATGCCGGATGTCAACGGTGCGAGGCCGGCGGACGATGCAGCGTCGCGCTAAGCCTTGAGCGGGAGTTTCCTGGCGCGCTTTCCCGTCAACACGAACAGCGCATTGGCCAATGCCGGCGCGAGCGGTGGCGTTCCGGGTTCGCCCACGCCGCTCGGATTTTCCGAACTCGGCGCGATATGCACCTCAATCGGCGGCGCCTCGTTGATGCGCACGACGGGGTAGTCGTCGAAATTCTTCTGCTCGATGCGTCCATTCTTGAGCGTAATCTCGCCGCGCAATGCCGCTGACAGACCGTAGATAACGGCGCTCTGAACCTGCCGGCGAATGATGCCGGGGTTTACGGTCATGCCGCAGTCGATTGCACAGACGACGCGGTGCACTCGCGGCGTTCCGTCCTCTTGAATGGACGCCTCCACCACTTCAGCCACGAATGAGCCGAAGCTTTCACAAACCGCGATGCCACGCGCGCGTCCTGGCGGCAGAAGGTTTTCTGACCGGCGGCAATACGCTGGATGAGATCTCCCTTCACGCCAAACGATTGGAAATCGATCTGATCGTGCTGGGTCACTACCCGCAGCCGACCGGCGGCCTCTGGTGGACCAAAGGTTCGCGATCGACGCTGGCTGAACGCGTCAACTGCTGCATATTGATGGCCATCGAACCGGGCAAACCCTAAGCGGCCCTCAGCGTCCGGCGCAAGCGGAGCATGTCCTGGTGACGCGTGGCGATGTCCGGACGATCTGCCGCCGTCCGCATGTCGCGCAGCATTTCCAGTGCACGCAGTAAAATCGGGAGCGGCGGTCCGCTGGCGGTGATGCCCGCCTTGTTTTCTTCCGGCATATCCGCCGCAGGCAGTTCGATGAAGCGCTTCACCAGTTGGTTGTGATGCTGTAATGCCGTCCGGCCGAACAGATCGCACACGTCCAGGAATGCGCGTGCGTTGGCCTGAAACCATCTCGCCTGCGAATGCTCCGCCGCGAGGTCGAGCAGTTCATCAAGGAGGCTGCGGTAGGTCATGCAGTCGCGCAGCCGTGCCTGATCTACCGGTAGCATAAACAACATTTTGTCGACCAGCAGTTGCGAGTAATACGTGTCGCTGGCGCGGCACAACCCGAGCAATAGATCCAGTTCATTGATGCCGGAGAAATCGCCGGCATTGGCGCCTCGATACTCCTGCCGTCCGACTCGATAGGGCTTGTAGTAGGGTCGTACCGAGTAGAAGAAACGCTGCACGTCGAGCTTGTCGAACATCCGTTCATTGAAGGCGAGCACCGCGGTCAGCGCCTGTTTGGCCTTCTCGAACAGGACATCGGCAACGGGACTGGACACACCTAGATGCACAATGCCGGTCAGCGCGTCAGCCGCCGATTGCAGACACAGAATGCCACGCGTGTTTTCGTCGATGAACAGGAACTCGTCCGCCAGAGCGGTGAAGCTCTTGCGCACGCCGGCCACCGCCTTGTTGTAAGTCGCGAGGTGGCTGGTCGCAAAACGCGGCGCCATCCCCAGCGAGGCGCCGACATGCAACGCCAGTGACGAGGCTTGCGGGAAGGGCGAGCGTTCCTCGCGTGCCGGATTCGTCAATTCATGACGCCGCAATGCGGCCAGGTACATGCCGACATTGCCGAGCACGTTGAACGCCGTTTCAAAGCCATCGCCGGTATTGCCTTCGGCCAGCAGCGCCACGACGTGCACGTGTCCTTCGTCGCGCAAGGTGTGTTTGAGCGCATCCCCGATACCGATGGCCTGGCTGCGGTCTGCTTGCGCAAAATATAAATTTTCGAGTTCTGTGTTGATCGCGACGAACGAGGTACGGATCCAGCGATCGAACAACCCGGCATTGTCAGTCATCTGCTTGTTCCTAAAGGCCATTCGCGTACTTGCGGTGATGTTATGATCTTATGAGCATCGACCATCGCACGCAACGATGCGCAAACCATGGCAGAAAAGACCTCCCTCACTTACATCGAGAGCATCCTGCTGCTCACGGCATTCGCCGCCGGCGTTTTGCAGCGGCGGGGTCGACCGCAGCAAAATGCACTCAGTCTGCTGCTCTGGAGCGAGGCGGGACTGCTGCTGTTCTTTGCGCTGTATGCAATCGGCGCGCCACCCATGGTCAAAGGCCCTTCCGGCCACCTGCAGATCGTGTTGCTGGCGGTGGCCATGGGTCTGCAGGCGGTTCTGGGTCAGACGATCAGCAATACGACCATCGTGTTCACCACGACGCTTACCAAACTGGTGGGCACCATTGCCGAATCCATCGCCTACGGCGATCCGTCAGCATTGCGGGAAGTGAAGATGCAGAGCGTGGTGGTAGTCAGCTATCTGTTCGGCGCGCTGCTATCGGGCGCGCTCATCGTGCGCAAAGTGAATCTGGTGGTGTTTCTGCCGATCCTGGGCGTGGCTGTGGCGCTGCTGATTCTTCGCAATGCGCAACGACGCGCGACCTGAGAGTCGCCGGCTACGGCGTTGATCCGCACGCGCGCAGGGCCTCGCGGTATGCCAGAGTGATTTCCTTGGATTTGCGCTCGGCGACATCGCGCAGCTCCTGACCCAGCGTCGCGACTTTATCCGGGTGATATTGCGACATCAGACTCTTGTAAGCCTGTTTGATTTCGGAGGCGCCGGCGGTTGGCGCAACACCCAGAACGTCGTGCCACGAAGGCTCGTCAACCGCAGGCGCCGCGTGCGGAGTTTGCGTCGGCTGCTCTGGATCCAGATCGCTCGGAAACAGACGCGAGACGATCCAATAGCCAGCGAATAAGCCAACGCCGACGACCATAATGGTCATCAGGTTCACGGCAACGCACCCTGAGTGCGGATGGATTCCCACGCAGGGGCGTTCAGCAGTCGATGCGCCGCAACGGGAAAGGGCTCTGCGATCTTCTGCGCCAGCGTAATGCGACGGATCATGTTCACGCCGAAGGGCGGGCACGCCAGGCATTCAAAGGCGAAGGCGGCAAAACGCCGGCCGGTCATATCGACCTGCGCTCGAACCCGGTACAGACGCCACAGGGCCGTGCCTAGGGACCCATACAGCAGACAAAGGCCAGTGATCACGGCCTTGATTCCGAACGCCGTAAAAAGTCCCAGTGGCAGAACCCCGAACAGCGCCGTCGTCGCCAGCACGACCAAGGGTGCGATGGTCTTCAGTGCTGCCGGCATTTCCGACCATGCAGTTACTGCAGTCGGCGTCAGCATGGCTGCGTGATTCCACGTCAGCCGAAATGCCGGCCGATGCGGCAGCAGCGGGTTCAGGACATGCAGCGAACGACCTGCCAACAGGAACTGTCGATTGGCGAGCATGGCCCGCCAGCGATTGGCACCAGTGCAGAGGAGAAGGGCTTCATTGGCGAACAGCAGCACGGAGGAGTCGTAGACATAGAGCGCGAGCGCTACCGCCATCAATTGCCCTTCATGTGGGATGAAACTCAAGAATTTTTGCGCTTGAAAAACTTCACGATCCAGGCCACCGCGCCGGCCGCGGCGGCTGCCACGATTTTCCACCCCGCCGCCAATGCCACCAGAATGGTCTTCCATAGGCCGGTTTTGACGGCAACTGCCGCAGCGCCACCGCCGATCAGCGCTGCCAGGCCGTACTCCGCCACTTTGTCGCCGGCCTTGTATTCGGCATAGCGTTCACCGGAGGCGTAGTCGTAGGTCTTGATCGAGTCTTTGAATTCGCGCACAGCCTGGTCGAGTGTCTGCGGATCGGCCACCAACACCACCGAGGTCACGCCGGTGCGCCCCAAAATGCGCGTGTTGAAATTGATGACCGCGGCATCGTTGTCGTCCTTGGCGTTGATCGCCCACTCCAGGTGCTTGGTTTCGCCATCGTAGTAGGGCGGAATTTTCCAACCAACGACATGCATCTGTCCCCAGCCCTTTTCACGCCGCTGCTGGTTGCCTTCTTCGGTGTTGCTCTTGATCGATTCGAGAATCTTGGAGTCGTCAATCTTGTCATTGTCTTTGATGTATCCGTCGCCGCTGAATGAGAAGATGCCGAACCAGCGCAGATCATCCGGCGCAAACAGGTATTCCTCCTGGTCGGAAAGATTGTGATTGAGCGTCATGAATTTCTGGGTGTCTGCGGGACTCAGGAACACGAAGCCCTGCGGAATGTTGATGCTGGCCTTGTTGAAAAGATCGACACTCTTGGGGCCTTTGATCCAGTTTAGCTGGCTGAGGGCCTGTTGATATTCGTTGGCGGCGCCATCGCTCTGCTCGGCGGCAAAGCTCCGCATCGACACCAAGCCTGCGAGGGATAACACGAGGCTGCAAAACAGTCGGTATTTTCCGGACACTATCGTTCGCCTTCCGTAGCTGCACACGCCGTTTGACGTTAGCGTCCCGTTTGAAGGGTGTCAATGCAGGAATTCGACACGGGCACGGCGCTTGCGCAGGTAGATCATGATTCCGGTCACGTTCAGGAGTATGACCGCCACGCCGGTGAGAGTGAGTATCACCTGCAGGGGCCTGCCGAACACCTTGGCGGTATGCAGGTTGGTGATCCAATCGGTCAACGTGTGACCGGCGCCTCGTCTGCTCGGCAAGTCCAGCGCCAGCGTGGCGCCGCTGTCGGCGTCGATATAGATCTGCGTCGTCGCGCGAGTTCCCGCGTCGCGGTTGCTGTTGACCCGATATGCGTACGCGCGCTTGGAGGCGTCGTAGTAAATCAGACGCTCGGCGCGTATCGCGAAGCCCTCGCGCAATGCGGCCGCGCGCATCGCGGTTTTAGCGGCGGCGTAACCAGCACGCAGATCCAGTGCAGGCTCTCGCGCAGGAGGGGGCGCGTCGGGCAGACGTTCGTAGACGCTGTCGTAAGGGACCAACGTCCTGAGTACGGGCCGATAGACCTGCGGCAGATTGAATGCGATGCCTGAGAGGGCGAGTACCACCAGCACCGGCCATGTCCACAGTCCACAGGCGCGATGCAGATCGAACTGCAGTCGCCAGGCACCGGAACGACGGCGCAAGCCCCATGCCTCGCGCCATTTGAGCAGCCACGTCAACGGCGTTCGACGCGGAGTTGCTCGCGCGGGAAATGTCAGTACAGCGGCAACCCAGCAGTCTACAAACCACAGCAGTGCGGCAATCCCCAATAACGTTGCGCCGGTTGCACCGAGTGCCAGCGAATCGTGTACGCGATAGACGAAGGGCATGACATTGACGAGTCCCTGAGAGATATCGCCGTTGCGGCGTGCGCCCATCACTTCGCCATTCACCGGGTTGAGGGCGATCTCATCGACTAGGAGCGGTTCTGCGCCGGGTTGAGCGCTCAGATAGAAGCGCATCGGCGCATCCGGCAATCGCGTGAGGTCCATGCCGTCGATACGCGCTTGTGGAAAAGTGGCTCGGGCTTTGTCGCGCAATTCGAATGCATTGAGGGCGGGTTCCGAGGATTGCGCAACGGACGGCAGGACGAACAGAGAAGACGCGAACACGCGCTCCAACGGGCCATTCCAGGTCAGCAAAATGCCGGTGAACGCCACAATGGTCAGGAAAGGGGCGAGTAGCAACCCAATGAATCGGTGCCAGAGAGTCAGAAATGACCGCATAGGGGGCTTTTTAAGGCGATTTTCAGAAGGCGCCAGTATGCGTGGATTTGCGGCAGAGCATCATTAGGCTTAATCGTATTGACAATGATTCGTATTAACGTTTAGATTACGGCCATGATTGTCTGCGTCTGCAAAGCCGTTTCAGAGAAGCATATCCAGGCTGCCGTTGATAGCGGCGCGGTGTCATTTGGCCAGATCGTTCGCGAGCTGGGCGTGGGCACCTGCTGCGGCGCTTGCGTCCCGTACGCCAAGGAAGCGTTGGCAACGGCGACGGCCGGCGGTCGCTGCAGGGCAGTGGGAACCGCGCAATTGTCTGCCGACCTCGCCTGACGCTCGAACCATTTCTCGAGGCTCGCCGCGACCATTTGGAACGTTTGGCTTGGCGATCGCGTGTGATGTGCACCGCTTTGCGCATACACTTGAACCTTCCCCACCGTCGTCGATTTTAAGAGGGTAGCGCTGTGCAAGGTGATGCAAAGGTTCTCGAGTTTCTCAATCTGGCGTTGAAAAACGAGCTCACGTCGATCAATCAATATTTCCTGCACGCACGCATGCTCGACAACTGGGGCTTGAAGCGGCTTGGAAAAATTGAGTACGAAGAATCCATCGACGAGATGAAGCATGCGGACCGATTGGTCAAACGCATCCTGTTTCTCGACGGCCTACCGAACTTGCAGGATCTGGGCAAGTTGTTCATCGGCGAGGACGTCAAGGAGATCCTGTTATGCGATCTCAAGCGTGAGATGGCCGCACATCCGCAGTACACCGCTGCAATCGCGCATTGCGAGGCCGTCAAGGATTACGTCACGCGTGAACTGTTGGTGAGCATTCAGAAGAGCGAAGAAGAGCACATCGACTTCATCGAAGAGCAACTTAGGTTAATCGACAAGATGGGGTTGCCCAACTATATCCAGAGCGCAACCGGCGAATTGGGAGAGGGCGGCACCGGCTGAGCGGATTGCTCCACCGACCACCAGCGCGGCAGCAACGCCCGCACCTCGGGCCGGTTGAATCGGTCATCGATGAGATGCACGACGCCACGATCCTCGCGCGTGCGGATGACACGTCCGGCGGCCTGCACCACCTTTTGCAGTCCGGGATACAGGTACGTGTATTCGAAGGCGGCGCCGAACATCGTACTCATGCGCCGCGCAATCTCCGCATTGACGGCATTCACGGGCGGTAGACCCAGAGTTGCCACGAACGCTCCGATCAGACGTTCGTTGGGAAGGTCGATGCCTTCGGCAAATGCGCCGCCAAGGACTGCAAAACCCACGCCGCGACTCTGCGAGGTGAAGCGCGCCAGAAATGCCTCGCGCTCCTGCGGCGGCATGCGAGGCAACTGTTCCCATATCGGGATGTCAGGATTGCGGCTCGACAGACGCCGCAGCACGGCTTGCAAATACTCGAAGCTGGAAAAAAACGCCAGGTAATTGCCGGGCTGCGCATCATATTGATGAGCGATCAGCTCGGCGATCGGACTTAAGGATGCATGGCGGTCGCGAAAGCGCGTCGAAATGCGCGGCTCGATTTGCACCTGCAACTGCGCCGGGTCGAACGGTGAGTCCACGTCGATCCACTGCGTTGTTTCGGGAAGTCCCAGGGTGTCGCGATAAAAGCGGTACGGCGTCAGTGTGGCGGAGAACAGAACGCAGGCCGGCGCCGCCGCGAATCGCGCTTTCAAGAACGGTCCCGGCACCACGTTTCTAAGCGTGAGAACCGAGGTCAGCGAAAGGCCGGGGTCCTTCTCGATCTGCGTCACGTCGAACACCGAGTGTGGACCCAGGCTGTCGCACAGCCGGGAAAAATACAGTGCATCGAAGTAAAAGCGCTGCAAGTCAGGCGGCGGCGCGGCCGCCGCTTTCGCAAAGTGCTCGGTCAATGTCGACACCAGACCTTGCAACGCATTGGAAAGAGCCTCGGGCACTTCGTCCTGTGGCGCATACGGTTGCGTTTGCGCATCGCCCAGCAAACTCCACGCCGTTTCGAATCGCCGGAAGGGTCCCTGCAGCATCTTGGGCGCGCTGCGCAGTGCTGCGTCAAACAGTGTCGGCGTGAGTTGCGCCGTGTACATCTGCCGCGCGCGTTCCAGCAGATTGTGCGCCTCGTCCACCAACACACCGATGCGCCAATCGCAACTGACAGTGAGCGAGTACAGCAGAGCGCTTGCATCGAAGTAGTGGTTGTAGTCGCCGATGACCACGTCGGACCAACGCACCAACTCCTGCGACAGATAGTACGGACACACCTGATGTGCCAGCGCGACCTGGCGTACCGCGCTCTGCGTCATCTGCCCACGCTCCAACGCCGCCAATCGCGCCGCCGGCAATCGGTCGTAGAAGCCGCGGGCGAGCGGACAGGCGGCGCCGCTGCAGACCGTACCCGGGTACTCGCACGAGTTTTCTTTGGAGGTGAATTCCAACAGCCGCAACGGCAGATTCCGTTGCGCGTCATACAACGACTGCAACGCGAGCAAAGCAGGTGCGCGGCCGGATGTTTTCGCAGTCAGGAAAAACAGCTTGTCGAGCGCATGCCGCGGACTGGCTTTGAGCAGTGCGAACAGCGTGGCGATGGTCTTGCCGATTCCGGTCGGTGCCTGCGCCAGAAGCGGGCGTTCGCTGCGCGCCGCTTGATAGACGGCGCGGCTGAGTTGGTGCTGACCGGCGTGAAATTCTGCGTGTGGGAATTCAAGGTCCAGCAATGCAGCGTCGCGCCGCGCTCGGTGCGCGATTTCACGTTGCGCCCATTCCAGGAAACGCTCGCACTGCGTTTCGAAATACGACTGCAACTGTTGCGCTGAATACGGTTCGACGAGAACGGTTTCGCGTTGCGTGCCAAGATCGAAATACACCAGCGCGAGATCGACGTGTGCAAGCTTGCGGTCGCGGCACAGCATGGCGCCGTAGATCTTGACCTGCGACCAATGCAGCGCGCGGTGATTGGCAGGCATGGCCTGCAGATCGCCGCGATAGGTCTTGATCTCCTGCAATTGGTTGGCACGCGGATCGTAGCCATCAGCGCGGCCGCGCACGTGCAGAAGCCCATAGTCGGCGTGCAGGACGACTTCACGCTGGTAATACGCCGGGCGGCCCGAGGTGACCCAGGCATGGCCGGCACTACCTTCCTGGGCAGTCGGGGAGGGTGTAAAGCGAAAATCCAGATCGCCCTGCTTGGCCGTGAATTCGCACAGTGCGCGGACAGCCAGCGTGTAGCGGGTGGCGGGGGCGTGTGGCGTGGCGGTTGTTTTAGCTGAAATCACGGACTGGCACTATTGCCCAATGGACTGGTTATTTGTACAGGTATCCTACCAGTGTTCTCCTTCTGACCGGTAGCCAAATGCGGGTCTCCCAACCTCCGGCGTGGCTACCCTTGGGTCATAACCCCTTTGCGGAAGGTACGACCAATCGCAATCCAACTGCTCGTGCGAGCTGTTGCTGCCGGGAATCAAACGTCACGAAATGCTTAAATCCCAGTTCCACCGCGCTTGCGATGTGCAATACATCCAACGAGCGGCAACCCAACGTGCGCGTGTACTCACGACTCAGGTCTGCGGCTCTTTTCAGTGTGGCACGCCAGAGCAGGTCAGCCTGTTTGTAACGACCTTGCTCAAAATCATCGTCAAGGGCTGCCAACGCAGCATTGCATTGATCTTGGGCGAGAATGCCACGATAGGTAGCCAGGCAAATGCCGTTGTTCAGCTCCACGCGTCCGTGATGCGTCACGACCACGGGACCACCGATTTTGGCGCGCCACAGAGCCATTGCACGCGATTCGGGCTCCTTCAGGTAGAGCTTCAGGAGTGCGCTCGGATCGATGTAAAGGGTGTCAGCGTTCGCCACGGTTCTCGTCGTGCAAGGCACGGGCCTGGGCTTTAGTCACGGCGCTGGGTTGGTAGGCGTTCAAACGAGCCCAATAGTCAACCGGTGCTGGCTCGCTGACGACTGCAGGTGTGTACAGAGTGAGCCGATATCGTGGCTTGCCCTTTTCCGTTAGCAGCACCTCGCCTGCTGTCTCGACAAGTTTTCGGACCTTCGGAAAATGATTGCGCAAATCGCGAACAGTGCTTGTGACCATAGTGATACAATTATGTATCACAAATTATTCTTCTGTCAATTT